>NZ_JBWKFL010000014.1:224751-249498 GCF_056434305.1 Streptomyces sp. NPDC044061
GTTACGTTTTGGTGGCAGCTCTCGTGTCTCTTTTCCCAAAAGCATGCAGGAACGCTACGCCCCCCCCCCCCCGCGCGCCCCCCCCCCCCCCCCCCCCCCCCCCCCCCCCCTCCTCCGGCCAGGCCCGGACGACTAGTGAACGTCGCCCATGAGCTTGTTGACCTTCTTGCGGTACATCCACACCGCGACACCGGCGACCACGGCGAGCACGGCCTCCAGGGCGACGAAGCCCGTCCGGTCGAGGTTCACCCCGCCGACGGCCGGGTTGGACAGCAGCGCGGTGATCGAGTCGCCCGCGGTGACCGCGAGGAACCAGACGCCCATCATCTGCGAGGCGTACTTCTTCGGCGCCATCTTCGTCGTCACCGACAGACCCACCGGGGACAGCGTCAGCTCACCGACGGTCTGGACGAAGTAGATCGCGACCAGCCACATCGCCGCGGCCTTGTGACCGCCCTCGGCGATCGACAGCGGGGCGAGGAAGAGGAAGAACGACGCACCCACCAGCACCAGGCCGGAGGAGAACTTCACGATCGTGCTCGGCTCCTTGCCGCGACGGTTCAGCCACAGCCACAGCCAGGCGAAGACGGGTGCCAGGGCCATGATCATGACCGGGTTGACCGACTGGTACCAGGAGACCGGGAAGTCCCAGCCGAAGACCGAGTTCTCGGCCTTGCCGTCGGCGAAGAGCGACAGGGTCGAGCCACCCTGGTCGTAGATCATCCAGAAGACGGCCGCGGCGACGAAGAACCAGACGTACGCCGACACCTTCGACTTCTCGGCCGCGTCGAGGTCCTTGTCGCGGCGGATGCGGCCGATGACGATGATCGGGACGATCAGGCCGATCAGCGTGAGCGGGATGAGCGCCCAGTTCAGCGTGAAGTGGCCGGTGAAGCCGACGACACCGTAGAAGACCGCGGCGATCGCGAGCCAGATCAGGCCCTTGCGCAGCGTGGCGGCCTTCTCCGCGGGGGACAGCGGCGTCGGGACGACGCTGCTCCGCGCGCTCAGGTGACGGCTGCCGAGCAGGTACTGGGCCAGGCCCAGCGCCATGCCGACCGCGGCCAGCGCGAAGCCGAGGTGCCAGTTGACGTTCTCGCCGACGGTGCCGATGACCAGCGGAGCCGCGAAGGCGCCCAGGTTGATGCCGATGTAGAAGAGCGTGAAGCCACCGTCACGGCGCGCGTCGTCCGGCCCGTTGTACAGGTGACCGACCATCGTGGAGATGTTGGCCTTGAGCAGACCCGAGCCTATGGCGACGAGGCCCAGGCCGACGAAGAAGCTGGCCGCGACCGGCAGCGCCAGGCACAGGTGGCCGAGCATGATGATCAGACCGGAGACGGCCACCGTCTTGCGGGGGCCGAGGAAGCGGTCCGCGACCCAGCCGCCGGGCAGGGCGAGCAGGTACACGAGCGACACGTACACCGAGTAGATCGCGGTCGCCGTGCCCGCGTTGAGGTGCAGGCCACCCGGGGCCACCAGGTACAGCGGGAGCAGGGCCCTCATGCCGTAGTAGGAGAACCGCTCCCACATCTCGGTCATGAAGAGGGTGGCCAGTCCGCGGGGGTGGCCGAAGAAGGTCTTCTCGGAACCGGGGGTGCCCGGACGGACCGAGTCCTTCGTCAGGCTGGACGCCATGGTCGTTCCTTGCTGGTCAAGACGCGCGTTGGAGCGCTGCGCGCCCGGTGGGGGTGCGGCCGGCACCGGCAGGGTCGGTCGTCCACCCCCACGCCCAGGGGGAGTCCGCCCCGGATCGCGGAGCGGCGGACGGCGACCACCGGGATCCACGCCCCGGGACGCGTCGGTGCGTCCGGAGCCCGGCCAGAGGTCATTCCTTTCGAGGCTGATCGTGATCAGCCCGCACACAAAAGAGACCTTCAGCGACATTGCCCGCCAAAGGTCCCCGGTGTACTACAGGCGTTCAGGTCACTGTACGTCAGGACAGTGCCGGATATGGAAGGACTTGAGACGCGGATCACAGGTGTCGAAGGAACCAGGGCGCCTGTTTCGAAGGTCTCCCCTACGATCCCACCTCTCGGGCAATGGTTCGTACCACCCGCCCGGGAAGGTAAGAATCCCGGGAAGCGATCACACCCCAGCACCGCGGGCGGGCGGTCTACCATCACCTCATGACCCGTGTACTGCTCGCCGAGGACGACGCGTCCATCTCGGAGCCGCTGGCCCGCGCCCTGCGCCGGGAAGGTTACGAGGTCGAGGTGCGCGAGGACGGTCCCGCCGCGCTCGACGCAGGAATGCAGGGCGGCGTCGACCTGGTCGTGCTGGACCTGGGCCTGCCCGGCATGGACGGCCTGGAGGTCGCCCGCCGGCTGCGCGCCGACGGCCACACCGTGCCGATCCTCATCCTGACCGCGCGGGCCGACGAGGTGGACACCGTCGTCGGCCTGGACGCGGGCGCCGACGACTACGTCACCAAGCCCTTCCGGCTCGCCGAACTGCTCGCCCGGGTGCGGGCCCTGCTGCGCCGCGGCGCCGCGGAGCCGCAGCAGCCGCCGGCCACGCACGGCGTGCGGATCGACGTCGAGTCGCACCGCGCGTGGATGGGCGACGAGGAACTCCAGCTGACCGCGAAGGAGTTCGATCTGCTGCGGGTGCTGGTGCGGGACGCGGGCCGGGTCGTCACGCGGGACCAGCTGATGCGCGAGGTCTGGGACACCACGTGGTGGTCGTCCACCAAGACGCTCGACATGCACATCTCCTGGCTGCGCAAGAAGCTCGGTGACGACGCGGCCAATCCGCGGTACATCGCCACCGTGCGCGGTGTGGGCTTCCGGTTCGAGAAGAGTTAGGCCCGCCGCAGAGGCTGAGCCAACACCGGAGGGATCCCCGTGCGTCGCCGTCTCATCCAGTCCACCCTTGCCGTCGTGCTGGTGGTGATCGCCGTCTTCGGGGTCTCCCTGGTGATCGTCGAGACGCGGACGATCAGCAGCAGTGCCCAGGAGCGGGTGGAGTCCGAGGCACTGCGGCTGGCCAGCATCGTGGACAGCCGGATCCTCGCGGCGGAGAACGTCAACGCCGATGTCCTGCGCAACCCCGTGAGCAAGGACCAGTACGCCGAGATCAGCATGCCCGGCCGGGCGCCGATCCAGATCGGCACCAAGCCCGAGGGCGACGTCATCCACTCCACGCAGACGGGCGAGGAGGGCGAGACGGTCACCGTCCAGGAGCCCCGCTCCGCGGTGACCCGCGAGGTCGGCCGGACCCTGCTGATCATCGGCCTCGTGGCCCTGCTCGCGGTGGTCGCGGCCGTCCTGCTCGCCGTGCGGCAGGCCAACCGGCTCGCGTCCCCGCTGACCGACCTCGCCGAGACCGCCGAACGCCTCGGCTCGGGCGATCCGCGCCCCCGGCACAAGCGGTACGGCGTCCCCGAGCTGGACCGGGTCGCCGACGTGCTGGACTCCTCAGCCGAGCGCATCGGCCGGATGCTGACGGCCGAACGGCGCCTCGCGGCAGACGCCTCCCACCAGCTGCGTACGCCCCTGACCGCCCTGTCCATGCGGCTGGAGGAGATCACCCTCACCGACGACCCGGACACGGTGAAGGATGAGGCGAACGTCGCGCTCACCCAGGTCGAGCGGCTGACGGACGTGGTGGAGCGGCTGCTGACCAACGCGCGGGACCCGCGCACCGGCTCCGCCGTCACCTTCGACCTCGACGAGGTCATCCAGCAGCAGCTCGCCGAGTGGCGGCCCGCCTACCGCAGCGCCGGCCGGGCCGTCGTCAGCTCCGGCAAACGGCATCTGCAGGCCGTGGGCACGCCCGGCGCGGTCGCGCAGGTGCTGGCGGCGCTGATCGAGAACTCGCTGATGCACGGCGGCGGCACGGTCGCCCTGCGCACCCGCGTCACCGGCAACCAGGCCGTGGTCGAGGTCACCGACGAGGGACCGGGCGTCCCGGCGGACCTGGGCGCCCGGATCTTCGAGCGCACGATCAGCGGGCGGAACTCCACGGGCATCGGCCTCGCCGTCGCCCGGGACCTCGCGGAGGCCGACGGCGGCCGCCTGGAGTTGCTCCAGGCCCAGCCGCCGGTGTTCGGCCTGTTCCTGTCCCGCACACCCCCGGCGCGCAAGCCGGACGAGGAATGGCCGATGGTCCGCTAGGTCGTGTCCGCAAAGTCCCGTCGTCCGCCCGGATGTACCCGGGGCTTCGCCCGGTGCGGCGAGAGTGCGGGCCAGGCGTCGTGGGGCAGGCGGGACTTTGCGGAAACGGCCTAGGGAACGCGCTGCCTGGGCGTGGGCTTCTTCGACTCCCGCTCGAGGATCGATTCCGCGTCCGCCACGGTCTCCCGGGCCGGCAGCGCCCGGAACACCCAGCTGCGGTACGACCAGAACCGGAACAGGGTGGCGACGCCGATGCCGAGGAACTTGAAGACGTTGCTCTGCAGCGGGCTGTCCCAGCCGAAGCCGTACGTCGCCAGGTACAGCACGCCGTTCTCGATGACCAGGCCGATCGCGCTGAAGACCAGGAACAGCGTGAGTTCCTTGGTGCGGCCGCTCTTGTCGCGGTCCCGGTACGTCCAGTAGCGGAAGCCGACGTAGTTGAAGGCGATCGCGACGACGGTCGCGATGATGCTGGCGCGCACCACCGGCAGGTCCGAGACATGCCTGACCAGGTTGAACACGCCGAGATTGACAAGGACGCCGGCGCCGCCGACGGCGCCGAACTTGGCCACCTCGCGTACGAGTCGTTGCAGCCCCGAGGAACGACGTTCCATGGCTGTAAAGCCCCCGTCCGTAGGTTTCGTCACCCAGCCATGCTAGCCAGGCCGCCCCCCGCCCGCCCGCGGACGAGGCCACAGCTTGGGAACGGGTCGGAAAGAGGGGGGAAAGCCCCCGGTAAGAAGCGGTGGAGAGGGACGGAATCCGGCCGACCCCGCGTGGCCGATACGCTAGGGGGGTGACGTTCCCGGTAGTCGGCATGGTCGGCGGGGGCCAGCTCGCGCGTATGACGCACGAAGCGGGCATTCCGTTGGGCATCAGGTTCAAGCTCCTCAGTGACACCCCTCAGGATTCCGCGGCGCAGGTCGTGAGCGATGTCGTCATAGGCGACTATCGCGATCTCGACACGCTGCGTGAGTTCGCGCGCGGTTGCGACGTGATCACCTTCGATCACGAACATGTACCCACCGAGCACCTCAGGGCTCTGGAGGCGGACGGCATCCCCGTGCGCCCCGGGCCCGACGCGCTGGTGCACGCCCAGGACAAGGGCGTGATGCGCGCGAAGCTCGACGCGATCGGCGTGCCGTGCCCGCGCCACCGGATCGTGGCCGACCCGGAGGATGTCGTCCGGTTCGCGGCGGAGGGGGACGGCTTCCCCGTCGTCCTGAAGACCGTCCGCGGTGGCTACGACGGCAAGGGCGTTTGGGTCGTGGAGTCCCCCGAGGAGGCCGCGGAGCCCTTCCGCGCAGGCGTCCCGGTGCTCGCCGAGGAGAAGGTCGACTTCGTGCGGGAGCTGGCCGCCAACGTCGTACGCTCCCCGCACGGCCAGGCCGTCGCCTACCCGGTGGTCGAGTCCCGCCAGGTGGGCGGCGTGTGCGACACGGTCATCGCCCCCGCCCCCGACCTCGACGAGGAGCAGGCCCTCAAGGCCGAGGAGATGGCACTGCGGATCGCCAGGGAGCTGGGCGTCGTCGGGCACCTCGCCGTCGAGCTGTTCGAGACCCGCGACGGCCGCATCCTCGTCAACGAACTGGCGATGCGTCCGCACAACTCGGGCCACTGGACCCAGGACGGCGCGATCACGTCCCAGTTCGCCAACCACGTCCGCGCGGTCCTCGACCTGCCGCTGGGCGACCCGCGCCCGCGCGCCAGGTGGACGGTGATGGTCAACGTCCTGGGTGGCGATTACCCGGACATGTACTCCGCGTACTTGCACTGCATGGCCCGCGACCCCAAGCTCAAGATCCACATGTATGGCAAGGACGTGAAGCCCGGTCGCAAGGTCGGACACGTCAACACCTACGGCGACGACCTGGACGACGTGCTGGAGCGCGCCCGTCACGCTGCCGGCTACCTGAGAGGCACGATCACCGAATGAGCCCCGTTGTTGGCATCGTCATGGGGTCGGACTCCGACTGGCCCGTGATGGAGGCCGCCGCCAAGGCCCTGGACGAGTTCGAGATCGCGTACGAGGTCGACGTCGTCTCCGCGCACCGCATGCCCCGCGAGATGATCACGTACGGCGAGCAGGCAGCCGAGCGCGGCCTGAAGGTGATCATCGCCGGGGCCGGCGGCGCCGCCCACCTGCCCGGCATGCTCGCCTCGGTCACCCCGCTGCCGGTCATCGGCGTGCCGGTGCCGCTGAAGTACCTCGACGGCATGGACTCCCTGTTGTCCATCGTGCAGATGCCGGCCGGCGTCCCGGTCGCCACCGTCTCCGTCGCCGGGGCCCGCAACGCCGGCCTGCTCGCGGCCCGCATGCTCGCCGCGCACGACGAGGACCTGCTGCAGAAGATGCGCGACTTCCAGCAGGACCTCAACGACCAGGCCGCCGAGAAGGGCAAGCGGCTGCGCTCGAAGGTCGAGGGCGCGGGCAGCGGCTTCGGCTTCGGGAAGTGAGGCCCGTGACCTCCCTGGACGAAGCCCGCGAGCTGCTGCGCGAGTTCCCCGTCGTCGACGGCCACAACGACCTGCCGTACGCGCTGCGCAAGCAGGTCCGGTACGACCTCGACGCCCGTGACATCGCCGAACGCCAGGACGCCCATCTGCACACCGACATCCCGCGGCTGCGCGAGGGCGGGGTCGGCGCGCAGTACTGGTCGGTGTACGTGCGCTCGGACCTGCCCGACGCGGTGCCGGCCACGCTGGAGCAGATCGACTGCGTGCGGCAGCTGATCGACCGGTACCCCGGACAGCTGCGGGGCGCCCTGACGGCGGCCGACATGGAGGCGGCCCGTGCGGACGGCCGTATCGCCTCCCTCATGGGCGCCGAGGGCGGCCACTCCATCGCGAACTCCCTCGGCACGCTCCGGGGCCTGTACGCGCTCGGCGTGCGCTACATGACGCTCACCCACAACGACAACGTGGACTGGGCCGACTCGGCGACCGACGAGCCGGAGACCGGCGGCCTGTCCGCGTTCGGCCGCGAGGTCGTCCGCGAGATGAACCGGCTCGGCATGCTCGTGGACCTCTCCCACGTGGCCGCGACGACCATGCGGGACGCGCTGGACGCCTCGTCCGCGCCGGTGATCTTCTCGCACTCCTCCTCCCGCGCCGTCTGCGACCACCCGCGCAACATCCCGGACGACGTCCTGGAGCGGCTGCCCGCCAACGGCGGTGTGGCGATGGTGACGTTCGTGCCGAAGTTCGTGCTCCAGGCGGCGGTCGACTGGACGGCCGCGGCCGACGAGAACATGCGCGCCCACGGCTTCCACCACCTCGACACCACCCCAGAGGCGATGAAGGTCCACCGGGCCTTCGAGGAGCGGACCCCGCGCCCGGTCGCCACGGTCTCCACCGTCGCGGACCACCTCGACCACATGCGCGAGGCGGCGGGCGTCGACCACCTCGGCATCGGCGGCGACTACGACGGCACCGCGTTCACCCCGGACGGTCTGAACGACGTCTCCGGTTACCCGAACCTGATCGCCGAGCTGCTCGACCGAGGCTGGTCCCGGACCGACCTGGCCAAGCTGACCTGGCAGAACGCGGTACGGGTGCTGGGCGGGGCGGAGGACGTGGCCCGTGACCTTCAGGCCACGCGCGGCCCCTCCACGGCCACGATCGAGTCGCTCGACGGCTGACCCGCCAGGGCGGGGTAGTCGTTGCAGCCGTCGGCCCCGCCCACGGACATGAAGTACCGGTCCCGGACCGGGTTGAGCGGAACGCCGAGACGCAGTCGCTCGACCAGGTCCGGGTTGGCGAGGAACGTAGGGGCTGCTCGCGGCCGAGCGCACGCCCGGCGGACACCGGGACTACCCGGAGGCGGCCGTCGACCGGGTCATCCGGATCCAGGAGCTGTACGCCGCCGGGCTGCACAGCGCGAAGATCCGGCAGCTGCTGCCCTGCATGCGCGACCGGGACGGCGGGCCCTCCACGGTCGCCACCCCGAGACTGGTCGCCGACCTCACCGCCGAACGCGACCGGATCGACCGCATGATCGCCGACCTGGCGCGGTCCCGTCAGACGCTGGACGAGGTGATCCGGGCGGCCGGGAACGAGTGACCGGCCGTACCCCCGAACGCCCCACGGGAGCCCTCGACGGCGCGCATCGCCGAACTCGACGGGTGGCGGCCGCCAACGGTGCTCGATCCTGCCGGCGGACCGCTACGGGTGCTCGATCCGGCACAGGCAGAACGGATGCCCGGCCGGGTCGGCGTACACCTGGAAGTCCTTCTTCTCCCGGTCCTCCAGATCCAGTGGACGAGCACCGAGCGCGAGCACCTTCTCGTGGGCCGCGTCGATCTCCGCCCAGGTCGCCCCCGCGTCGAAGTCGAGGTGGCACTGCTGCGAGTTCCGGTCGGACCGGGGCCACTCCGGCGGTGTGTACCCCTCGGCCCGCTGGAAGGCGAGCCGCGGTCCGTCCGGGATCCGCAGCACCACCCATTCCTCGTCCCCGGGGTCCTCGGGGTCCTCGGGCTCCGGGCTCCCTCCCGACACCGCCGCGTAGAACGCGGCCAGCGCGCGTGGGTCCGGACAGTCGAGCACGACGGAACGGAAACGGGCGACGGCCGTCATGGGACCTCCCGGTTTCAGCAGGCGCAGAGACAGAACGGGTGCCCCGCCGGGTCGGCGTACACACGCCAGGTGCGCGAGCGGTCCCCGGCGTCCAGCGGTTTGGCCCCCAGCTCCAGCACCCCCTTCTCGGCCGCGTCCAGGTCCTCCACCACCAGGTCCAGATGGAACTGCTGCGAGGCGTCCGGCGCGGGCCACTTCGGCGGGACGAACCCGGGCGCCCGCTGGAAGGCGAGCGCCTGCCCGCCGTCCGCCTTCAGGTCCACCCAGTCGCCGTCCCCCTCCACGCTGCCACCGAGCACCTCGGCGTAGAACGCGGCGAGCGCGCGCGGCTCCGGGGCGTCCAGGACGACCACACCCAGCTTGGCGAGAGCCATGACTTCCTCCTCGAAGTCCGAGTTACCTTTAAAGACGGGTAACCGGTAACGGTTACCGTATGCTCCCGCAGAGCGGGTAACGTCGCAACCGGATTCGGGAGGTAACTTGCACGCATGAGTGAGAGATCGGCCGCCCCCGGAGGCCTCGCCCTGGTCGAGTCCCTGGTGAACACGCTCGACATCGAGACCGGCCACGACTCGCTCGACACCGCCCACGGCCGGGCGCGCCTCGGACTCACCGAGGAGGAGCTGCCGGACGCCCGAACCCTGCGCGAATCACTGCGGGCCGCACTGCTCGCCCACGCCGGGCATCCGCCCCACCGCGAGGTGACCCCGCTCGGCGAGCTGCTGGCGCACGCGCCCCTGTACGTCGCCGTCGACGAGCGCGACGGCTCCGCGGCCCTCGCCCCGGCCGACACCGGCCCGCTGCTCTCCCGGATCGCCGCCGCCGTCGCCGAGGCGCTGGTCGCGGGCACCTGGACCCGCCTCAAGGCCTGCGAGGCCGGCACCTGCCACTGGGCGTACTACGACCGCAGCCCCGCCGGACGGGGCCGCTGGTGCTCGATGCAGGTGTGCGGGGCGCGCGCGAAGATGCGCCGGTACCGGGCCAAGGAGCTGTAACACACAGGGTGTTCATCGGCCACGTATGTGTCGGGTGGTGCAGAATGCGAGAAGGCGCCGGTTCGGCCGACTGAGCCTCGGCCGAACCGGCGTCCTCCTCGCACGGTGATCAGGCGGTCGGGCGGCCCATCGCCCGGTACGTCCACCCGGCCCGCCGCCACAGCTCCGGGTCCAGGGCGTTGCGCCCGTCCAGGATCAGCCGGGCCGCCGCGACCTCGCCCAGCGCCGCCGGGTCGAGCTCGCGGAACTCCCGCCACTCGGTCAGATGCAGCACGACGTCGGCCGCCCGCACCGCCTCCAGGGCCGAGTCGGCATAGCCCAGGGTGGGAAAGACCCTGCGGGCGTTCTCCATGCCCTTCGGGTCGTACACGGTCACCTGGCCGCCCTGCAGATGGATCTGGCCGGCCACGTTCAGCGCCGGCGAGTCCCGGACGTCGTCCGAGTCGGGCTTGAAGGTGGCACCGAGCACCGCGACCCGCTTGCCCAGGAAGGGGCCGCCGCCCAGCGCCTGCCGGGCCAGCTCCACCATCTGGCCGCGCTGGCGCATGTTGATGGAGTCGATCTCCCGCAGGAAGGTCAGCGCCTGGTCCGCGCCCAGCTCACCCGCGCGCGCCATGAACGCCCGGATGTCCTTGGGCAGACAGCCGCCGCCGAAGCCGATCCCGGCGCGCAGGAACTTCTTCCCGATCCGGTCGTCGTGGCCGATGGCCTCCGCCAGCTTCGCCACGTCACCGCCCGCGGCCTCGCACACCTCCGCCATCGCGTTGATGAAGGAGATCTTGGTCGCGAGGAAGGAGTTCGCCGAGGTCTTCACCAGCTCGGCGGTCGGGAAGTCGGTCACCACGAACGGCGTGCCCTCGCCGATCGGCCTCGCGTACACCTCCCGCAGCAGCTTCTCGGCCCGCTCGCCGCGCACGCCCACCACGATCCGGTCCGGGTGCAGGGTGTCCTGCACGGCGAAGCCCTCGCGCAGGAACTCCGGGTTCCAGGCCAGCTCGGCGTCCGCGCCGGCGGGCGCGTGCTCGGCCAGATAGGAGGCCAGCCGCCCGGCCGAGCCGACCGGCACGGTCGACTTGCCCACGACCAGGGCCGGGCCGCGCAGATGCGGGGCGAGGGAGGCGACGGCGGCGTCGACGTACGACATGTCCGCTGCGTACTCCCCGTGCCGCTGCGGAGTGTTCACACACACGAAGTGGACGTCACCGAACGCCCCGACCTCGGCCCAGTCCTGCGTGAACCGCAGCCGCCCCGAGGACCCCTCGAAGCCCGCGACGTGCTTGCGCAGCAGCTCCTCGAGCCCCGGCTCGTACATCGGGGTCTCGCCCCGCTCCAGCATCGCGATCTTCTCGGGTACGACGTCGAGCCCCAGCACCTCGAAACCGAGTTCGGCCATGGCCGCGGCGTGCGTGGCGCCGAGATAGCCGGTGCCGATCACGGTGATCTTCAGGCTCATGAGTGCTCCAGAACGGGGACGTCGGTCATGCGGAGCCGAGCATAGTCGGGCCGTCCACCGGGCAATTTCCCCGCTGTCGCCAACCTCACGTAGGCGTCCCACGGGCCGCCCTCTAAAATTTGAGTTACTTAACGGTAATTAGCGTCAGTATCACTGCGTCTTTGGAGCGTGAGAGACCGTGGCCGGATCGGCTGACTTCGACCTGTACCGCCCGTCCGAGGAGCACGAGATGCTCCGGGACGCCGTCCGTTCCCTGGTCGAGGCGAAGATCGCGCCGTTTGCCGCGGCGGTGGACGAGGAGGCCCGCTTCCCGCAGGAGGCCCTCGACGCCCTCGTCGCAGGCGACCTGCACGCCGTGCACGTCCCCGAGGAGTACGGCGGCGCCGGCGCCGACGCTCTCGCCACCGTCATCGTGATCGAGGAGGTGGCCCGCGCCTGCGTCTCCTCCTCCCTCATCCCGGCGGTGAACAAACTGGGCTCGCTCCCGGTGATCCTCTCCGGCTCCGAGGACCTGAAGAAGAAGTACCTCGCCCCGCTCGCCAAGGGCGACGCGATGTTCTCGTACTGCCTCTCCGAGCCGGAGGCGGGCTCCGACGCGGCCGGCATGAAGACCAAGGCGGTCCGCGACGGCGACCACTGGGTCCTCAACGGCGTGAAGCGCTGGATCACCAACGCGGGCGTCTCCGAGTACTACACGGTGATGGCCGTCACGGACCCCTCGAAGCGCTCGAAGGGCATCTCGGCGTTCGTCGTCGAGAAGTCGGACGAGGGCGTCTCCTTCGGCGCCCCGGAGAAGAAGCTCGGCATCAAGGGCTCCCCGACCCGGGAGGTCTACTTCGACAACGTCCGCATCCCCGCCGACCGCATGATCGGCGAGGAGGGCACCGGCTTCGCCACCGCCATGAAGACCCTGGACCACACCCGCATCACCATCGCCGCCCAGGCCCTCGGTGTCGCCCAGGGCGCCCTCGACTACGCCAAGGGCTACGTCCAGGAGCGCAAGCAGTTCGGCAAGCCGATCGCCGACTTCCAGGGCATCCAGTTCATGCTCGCCGACATGGCCATGAAGATCGCCGCAGCCCGCGCCCTGACGTACCAGGCCGCGGCCGCCTCCGAGCGCGGCGACAGCGACCTCACCTTCCAGGGTGCGGCCGCCAAGTGCTTCGCCTCGGACGTGGCGATGGAGGTCACCACGGACGCCGTCCAGCTCCTCGGCGGCTACGGCTACACGCGGGACTACCCGGTGGAGCGCATGATGCGCGACGCCAAGATCACCCAGATCTACGAAGGCACCAACCAGGTCCAGCGGATCGTCATGGCGCGGAACCTGCCGTAGGCGGCCCAGCGGGTCACCGCTCTCCGGAAGGCGCCCCACGGGGCGCCTTCCGTCGTTTCCGGGGGCGCCTCCCGACCGGTCGGTCACATGCGGGGTGGGCCGGGCGGGCGTAGGACGGAAGCACACGGGGCCCGCGCCGAGGTTCCCCCTGCTCCGAGGAGGAGACATGACCCAGTCCGGAATGATGCCCGCCATGACCAAGCAGATGCAGGACTGCGTCGAGGCCTGCATGAACTGCCACAGCATCTGCGAGGAGACCATGAGCTCCTGCATGCAGATGGGCGGTCAGGCCCAGATGCAGATCATGCGCGCGCTCATGGACTGCTCCGAGATGACCCGCATGTGCGCCGACATGATGATGCGCCGCTCGCCGATGTCGGGTGAGATGTGCGCGATGTGCGCCAAGGCCTGCGACATGTGCGCCGAGGCGTGTATGTCCATGCCCGACGACCAGCTGATGATGCGCTGCGCCGAGGCGTGTCGCCGCTGCGCCGAGATGTGTCGCACCATGGCCGGCGCGACCATGTGAGCCGCCGCCCGTGAGGGCACTCGAGGGCACTCCCCGGGTCCGGGGAGTGCCCTCGGGCTCGATGCCTAGTTTCCGGCGACCGTGACCTTCTGGTCGTTGTTCAGCTCGTTCACCAGCGTCTTCACCTTCGCCTTGTCCCAGACGAGGTTGCCGCCGGTGGAGCCCGAGATCGGCATGTTCATCGAGATGCCGTCACCGCCGCTGACGCCCTTCATCGCCCAGAACATGGACGCCAGGTTCCACAGGCTCATGTCCTTGTCCACGGTGAGGGAGTCGAGGCCCGCGCCCATGGTCGGGTAGAACTTGAACGGGTTGAGGACCGTGGACGGGGTGGCCACCTGGTGGGCCAGCGCCGACAGGAACTTCTGCTGGTTCTTTGTGCGCTGCAGGTCCTGCGCCGCGAACGCGTGGCGCGTGCGGACGAAGGCCAGCGCCTCCTCGCCGTTCAGGGTCTGCTTGCCCGACTTGAAGTTCGCGCCCGAGTCCTTGTCCTTGAAGCCCTTGTCGATGGTGATCTCGACGCCGCCGACCGCGTCCACGATCTTCGCGAAGCCGCCGAAGCCGATCTCCACGTAGTGGTCGATGTGCAGGCCGGTGTTGTACTCGATCGTGCGGACGAGGAGGGTCGGGCCGTCCTCGGCGTAGGCCGCGTTCAGCTTGGTGTGGCGGCCGGTGCCCTGGTAGACCTTCCCGGACGTCGAGCCCTTGTACGACGGGATCTCCACGTCGGAGTCGCGCGGCAGCGAGACCAGCGTGTCGCCGTTGTCACCCACGTGCAGGATCATCATCGAGTCGGTGCGCTGGCCCTGGGCGGAGCCGGTGTGCAGCTTCTTCTTGTCCTCGGCCGTCATGCCCTTGCGGCTGTCGGAGCCGACGACCAGGTAGTTCGTGCCGGAGCCGGCCTCGGGCCGGTCGATGACCTTGGACAGGTCGACGTCCCGGTGGAGCTTGGAGTCGGCCCAGAAGTAGGTCGCCACGGATGTGACGATGAGCACGCTCGCGAGCGTGATCGCCGTCCACTTGATCCGGCGCCGCCAGTTCGGGGCGGGACGCTGACCCCCGCCGCGCGGCCCCTCCGGGCCGCCACCGTAGACCTGGCCCGTGTTGTAGCCGCTGTCGTAGCCGTCGTCGTAGTCGTCGTATCCCTGTCCGTCGACATAGGACGGCTGCTGCGGGACCCCGGGGGCGCCGTACGGCGGTGCCGAGGGGCCGGGGGCCCCGTACGAGCGCTGCCCGGGCGGTACCGCCGGGCCACCGCGCTGCACGTGGCGCATCACGCGGGCGCCTTCCGGCTGCGCGCCGGCACTGCCGCGTCCGTAGCGCGGGCCGCGGTTGTCGTCGGACCATCCCTGGGGCCAGTCATTCATGCGCCCCAGTGTGCAGGGCACGGCTGTGTTCCTTACAAGGGATGTCGGAAAATCAGAGCGGCGCTGTTGCGAAGCTGACACAAATTCCGCGAATGTCGCTTCGGCATAAGGTAGGGGCCATGACAGACCTGGCCCCTGACGCGGACCCGGACATCCCGGGCAAGCCGACGTCCGCTTCCCGCACCACGCTCAGCCACATCATGACCCACAACGACACCAACCTGCTGGGGACGGTGCACGGCGGGGTGATCATGAAGCTGGTGGACGACGCGGCGGGTGCGGTCGCCGGCCGGCACTCCGGCGGTCCCGCCGTCACCGCGTCCATGGACGAGATGGCCTTCCTGGAGCCGGTCCGGGTGGGCGATCTGGTGCATGTGAAGGCCCAGGTCAACTGGACCGGCCGGACCTCGATGGAGATCGGTGTCCGGGTCCTCGCCGAACGCTGGAACGAGTCCGCCCCGGCCACCCAGGTCGGCTCCGCCTACCTGGTCTTCGCGGCCGTGGACGCCGACGGCAAGCCGCGCCGGGTGCCCCAGGTGGTCCCGGAGACCGACCGCGACCGCCGCCGCAACCAGGAGGCGCAGATCCGCCGCACCCACCGCCTGGCCCGCCGCCGCGAGATCCGCGAGCTGCGCGAGAAGCGGGCGGCGGAGGGCTTCGAGGACTGAGACGCTCAGGCGTTGCCCGAGCACACCACCTCGTTGCCGCGCACCACGCTCTGCTCGGGCCGCGCCGGATCCTCGAACCGCACCTTGTGCACGGCCTTGAAGTCGCCGCCGACGGTCACCTTCAGCAGGGGCCCCTGCCCCGGTACCGGGCGCAGCTCGCTGCCGGGCAGGGCCGCGGCCAGGGAACGGGCCGAGCGGTCCCAGCGGGGGTCGTAGAGGATGATCGAGCGCTGCACATGGGCGAGGGCGGTCATGGGCTGGTGGGTGGTGGTGAAGCCGGTCGCGGCGAGCGCGGCGTCGACGCGCTTGGCCAGCCCCATCGTGCCGGTGCCGTTCGCCACCTGGACCCGGACCTGCCGCGGATCCACCTCCACGGGCGCCGGGGCGGGGCCGGGATGCGGGCGTTCCACGGTGAGCGGCTTGTCGTCGCGCAGCGACTGGAACAGCCGGGCCGCCTTGACCGGGTCCCACTTCAGGGTCGAGCCGACGCCCTTGACCGCGTAGTTCAGCTGGGCGATGGGGACCGTGGTGAACTCGGAGGAGGAGGGGGAGAAGGCCCGCATGGCGCGGCCGAGGTCGAGCAGCTCGTCGGTGCCGAAGCCCTCGTCGGCGCGGACCGAGCCGAGCACCGCCCGGGTCACGTCCCGGAACCTCATCGGGTTCAGCAGCACCCCGGAGGAGGTGGCCCTCTCGATCAGCGCGGCCAGGAACCGCTGCTGCCGCTTCATCCGGCCCAGGTCGCTCGCCCCGTCGAGATGCCGGGCGCGCACGTACTGCAGCGCCTGCCCGCCCATGAGGGTGTGGGTGCCGGGCGGAAGGTCGAGCCCGGTGTACGAGTCCTTCAGCGGAGTCGCCGTGCAGATCCGAACTCCGCCGAGGACGTCCACGGTCTTCATGAAGCTGGTGAAGTCGACCTCGAGGTAGTGGTCGATCTTCACGTGGGTCATGTTCTCGACCGTGCGCACGGTCAGCTGGGGGCCGCCCTCGGCGTAGGCCGCGTTCAGTTTGAGCGGGTGCGGGCCGTGCTGCCTCCCGGTGGTCTCGTCGACGTGGGCGGGCACCTCGGCGTAGGAGTCGCGCGGCAGGCTCACGACCGTGGCCCGCTCCCGGTCCTCCGAGATGTGCACCATCATCATGGTGTCGGTGCAGTGGCAGGGCTGTCCGCCCAGGTGGTAGGCGCGCCGCTGCTGCTCGCTGATCCTGTCGCGGCCGTCGGTGCCGACCAGCAGGATGTTCGTGCCGTGGCCGGCGCTGGGCCGGTTCTTCATGTCCTTGAAGGCGTCGACGCGTGCGATGCCCGCGTCGAGGCTGGTGACGACGGCGTGCCCGATGCCGGCGGAGGCGAGCACCACGACGGACAGCGTGGTCACCGCCCGCATGGCCCAGCGCGGCCGCCGCGGCGGCCGGACGGACCGCGCGGGCCGCTCGGGCGGGCGCGGCACCCGGCGGGGTGGCTGCGGACGTCGCTGTGGGCGCGCGGGGGACCGAGGCGGGCTGGGCAAGGAGGACACCTCCGGACGAGGCCGTACGTGGGATCCGTGAGCACGGTAGGCCGATACGATCTCCATCCCGCGTCTCGGCCCCGGCGGCGCGCACCGGTGTCCCCCGTTCGCGGTAACGTGACCCTCCTATGAACGCCAAGCCCGACGTGCGACTCCCCGCTGTTTCTGTGATCATGCCCGTCCTCAACGAGGAGCGGCATCTGCGCGGGGCGGTCCAAGCGATCCTCGCGCAGGAGTACGCCGGTGAGATGGAGGTCGTGATCGCCCTCGGTCCGTCCACGGACCGTACGGACGAGATCGCCGCCGAGCTCGTGGCCGAAGACCCGCGCGTGCACACCGTCCCGAACCCGACCGGCCGTACGCCCGCCGCGCTGAACGCGGCGATCAAGGCCTCCCGGCATCCGATCGTGGTCCGTGTCGACGGCCACGGCATGCTCTCGCCGAACTACATCGCGACCGCGGTCCGGCTCCTGGAGGAGACCGGCGCGCAGAACGTCGGCGGCATCATGCACGCCGAGGGCGAGAACGACTGGGAGCACGCGGTCGCCGCCGCGATGACCTCGAGGATCGGGGTCGGCAACGCGGCCTTCCACACCGGTGGCCAGGCCGGACCCGCCGAGACGGTGTACCTCGGTGTCTTCCGCCGTGCGGCGCTGGAGCAGCAGGGCGGCTACAACGAGGAGTTCGTCCGCGCCCAGGACTGGGAGCTGAACTTCCGCATCCGGGAGGCGGGCGGGCTCATCTGGTTCTCGCCCGAGCTGAGGGTGTCGTACCGCCCGCGGCCCTCCGTGCGCGCCCTGGCCAAGCAGTACAAGGACTACGGCCGCTGGCGGCACGTGGTCGCCCGCTACCACGAGGGCTCCATCAACCTGCGTTACCTGGCCCCGCCGACGGCGGTGTGCGCGATGGCGGCGGGTCTGGTGGTGGGCGTGGCCCTGACCCCGTGGGGCCTCGTGATTCCCGGCGGCTACCTGGCCGCGATAGTCGCGGGCTCCGTCCCGGCGGGCAAGGGTCTGCCGCTGAAGGCCCGGCTGCAGATCCCGGTGGCACTGGCCACCATGCACATGTCGTGGGGCTGGGGCTTCCTGACCAGTCCGAAGGCGCTGGCGCGGAAGGTCATCGCGTCGCGGCGGCCGGCGGTCCTCGGCACCCACTGAACGACGACGGCGTTTCCGGCCCGGCCGGGCCGGCAGGGGCCCCTCTCCACAGCGGAGAGGGGCCCCTGCACCGTTTGGTGCCCGGGCGTCAGCCGCAGTGGAAGTAACCGCTGTACGGCACGTGGTCCTGGATGACGTTGTGGCCGCTGGTGTTCCAGACACCGGTTTCCACCGCGATGCAGCGGCCCTTGCCGTAGAACGTGTGGCTGGCGTAGTAGAGGTAGGAGCCGTCGTCGCCGCCGGCGAGCCGTCCTTGTCGGTCCAGGCGTCCACGGCGATGCGGGACTTGATCCCGTAGTACGACCCGCGCTTCACAGCCGCGACGCAGTTGTTCGTGCCGTCCCAGAACAGGTAGGTCGTGGCGTACAACGTGCTGCCGTCGTAGTCGTTCCAGCTGTCGACCTGGGATCCGCCGCAGCCGTAGGTCGCCGCGCCGGCGGTGGACACCGGACCGAGGACACAGGCCGCGACGGCGATGCCGAGCACGGTGGCCAAGCGTGCGAACTTCTGAAGCACTGTCAATTCTTTACCTGTGAAGCTTCCGTGAGTGCCTGATCCTTTCCCCATGACCTGCTCATGCCATTCGATTTTCGCGTACTTGACGGAGTGTCGGATTTCACAGTGGCCGCGACAACTGCGAGCGCTCGAAACAGAGTTGACGCTCAGCCAGATGCCACAGCCCTACTTGTGAAAGAACTTGACAGTTTCAGATCAATAGTGATCAGCTGTCCCGCGACTATGAAGGGTCTGTGGACTTCGTGACCGGAATCCGCAGACGTGGGGGATCTGGGGGACCGTTGTCCGGTTCGGGGGAGAAGTCCGCGCTGTCGCGCCGCAAGCGCTTGCTGGGTGGTCTGGCCGGCGGATCCGTGCTGCTCGCCGCCACCGCGCTGTGGACCTCCGCGTACGTGAAGTCGCCGGCCCAGGCAGCCGCCGACGCGCGGCCGCCCGCGGCCGACGTGCTCACCGCCCCGGTCGAACGGCGCGTGCTCTCCGACACCGTCGTCGTGCGTGGCACCGTCTCGGCATCGCAGACCGTGGACCTCGCCGCCTCCGGCAGCGCCGCCGAGGGAGGCCTCAAGCCCGTGGTCACCAAGGTCATGGTGCACTCCGGGCAGACCTTCCCGACCGGGCGCGTCCTCCTCGAGGTCTCCGGCCGCCCCCTCTTCGCCCTGCGTGGCAGCCTGCCCGTCTACCGCGACCTCAAGCCCGGCGCACACGGTGACGACATCCGCCAACTCCAGCGCGCTCTGAAGGACTTGAAGCACTCCACGGGCTCCGACCGGCCGGGTGTGTTCGGGCCCGGCACCAAGCACGCGGTCGCCGCGCTCTACCAGTCGATCGGCTACGAACCGGTCACCACGGACGGCACCGCGGCCACCGCGGCCCGGACCGGCGTCAAGCGGGCCCAGCGGGAACTCGACCGCCTGACCGGCAAGGGCGCGGGCGCCGACGACATCCGCTTCGCCCGCGCGGACCTGGCCGACGCGAAGTCCGAGCTGGCGAAGGCGGAATCGGTCTCCGGGCCGATGGTGCCCGCCTCCGAGGTCGTCTTCCTCTCCGGCTTCCCGGCGCGGGTCGACAGCCTCGCCGCCAAGGTCGGCGCCGAGGCCGGCGAGAAGCTCGCCACCGTCTCCGCAGGCAAGCTGGTGGTCAACGGCTCGCTCAGCCTGCAGGACAAGGGCCTCGTGCACCCCGGCCAGAAGGTCCGCGTCTACTCCGAGGTCACCGGTGACGAACTGACCGGCACGGTGGCCCGGGTCGCCGACGCGCCCACCGCCTCCGACGCCGGCGGAGAGGACGCCGGCCAGGGCCCCGAGGGCTACACCGTCACGGTCACCCCCCGCTCGCCGCTGCCGGCCCGCCTCGCCGGCCAGGACGTACGGCTGACCATCGAGGCCGCGTCCTCCGGCGACAAGGTCCTCGTCGTCCCGGTCTCGGCGATCTCGGCGGGCGCCGACTCCCGCACCACCGTCACGGTCCTCGACCGCTCGGGCACCCGCCGCCGGGTCGAGGTACGGGTCGGCACCTCCGGCGACGGCTACACCGCCGTGACGCCCGCCGCCGGCGCCCGCCTCTCGTCCGGTGACAAGGTCGTGGTCGGCGTGGCGCAGGGGTCCGGGGCGGCCCGGTGACCACGAGCGCCGCCCCCGTCGTCGAGCTCCGCGGTGCCGGTCTCACGTACCCCGGCCCACCGCCCGTACCCGCCCTGCGGCCCAGCGATGTGACGATCCACCAGGGCGAGTACGTCACCGTCGTCGGCCCCTCCGGCTCCGGCAAGTCGACCTTTCTCAACATCGCCGGACTGCTGGACGCGCCGACCAGCGGACGGTACTTCCTCGACGGCGTGGACACCGGCGCGCTGAGCGACGCGGACCGCACCGCCCTGCGCGGCCGGCGCATCGGCTTCGTGTTCCAGAGCTTCCATCTGCTGCCCCACCGGTCCGCCACCGAGAACGTGATGCTGGCCATGGTCTACAACACCGGCCCGCGGACGGATCGCCGTACGCGGGCCCGTGAAGCACTCGCCCGCGTGGGGCTCGCGCATCGCGCCGACGCGTTGCCGACCCGGCTCTCCGGCGGCGAGCGGCAGCGCGTGGCCATCGCCCGCGCGCTGGTCACCCGTCCTTCGCTGCTGCTGTGCGACGAGCCGACCGGCAACCTCGACACGGCCACCGCCGAGTCGGTCCTCGGGCTGCTGGACGATCTGCACCGCGAGGGCATGACCCTCGTCGTGATCACGCACGACCCCGGTGTGGCAGCGCGCGGCCAGCGCACCGTGACGATCAGGGACGGCGTGCTCGCCGAACGGGCGGCGGCATGAGCACGCCGGCCGTCCGCCCGCGCCCGGACGACACGGGGAGCACCGGCGCCGAGCCGGTCCAGGACACCGCGGACACCGGCGGGCCCGACACCGGGGGAGCGCGACCGGGGCGGGGCCCGGCCCGTCGCCTGAAGCGGTGGCGCCGGCGCGCGAGCGTACGGCCCGTCGAGAGGTCCCGGCTCAGCGCACGGGACGTACTCGCGGAGTCCATGGCCGGCATCCTGCAGCGCCCGGCGCGCTCCGGCCTGACCGCACTGGGCACCGTGCTCGGCGTCGGCACCTTCGTCGCCGTCCTCGGGCTCACGGCCACCGCCTCCTCACAGATCGACTCGCGGTTCAACGCCCTGTCCGCGACGGAGGTCACCGTCCAGGACACCGGCGGCGACCAGCCCGACCTGCTGGCCGACGCCTTTCCCGCCGACGCCGACCGGCGCATCGAGGCGCTGCACGGCGTACGGCACGCGGGGGTCTACTGGCCCGTCCGGCTGCGCGCCGACGAACTCGTCGCCGCGGCTCCGCCCGGATCGGCGGCGGAACCGGCCACGGGCGAGCGGACCCAGGTGATCGCGGCCTCCCCCGGGGTCCTCGCGGCGGCGGAACCTCATCTCGCGCAGGGACGGATCTTCGACGCCTTCCACGACCGGCGCGGCGAGAACGTCGCCGTGATCGGCTCGGGACTGGCCGCGCGCCTCGGGATCACCACCCTGGAGACCCAGCCGGCCGTGTTCGTCGGCGGTCGTCCCTTCACCGTCGTCGGCATCGTCGACGACGTGCAGCGCAAGGCGGACCTGCTGCTGTCCGTCGTCGTGCCGCGCACCGCGGCCGAGCGGATCTGGGGCGGTCCCGACAGCGGCCGACGGGCCGAGATGCTCGTCTCGACCGACCTGGGAGCCGCCCGGCAGGTCGCCGACGAGGCTGCCCTGGCGCTCGATCCCGCGCACCCGGACCTGTTCCGGGCCGTACCGCCCCCCGACCCGAGGGCGCTGCGCGGCAACGTCACCTCCGACCTCGACCAGCTCTTCATGCTGCTGGCCGGCATCTGCCTGGTGATCGGAGCGGTCGGCATCGCCAACACCACCCTGGTCGCGGTGCTGGAGCGTACCGGTGAGATCGGGCTGCGCCGCGCCCTGGGCGCCCGGGGCCGCCACATCATGGCCCAGTTCCTGGCCGAGTCCGGCGCCCTCGGCGCGCTCGGCGGGCTGGTGGGCACCAGCCTCGGCACGGTGACGGTGGTCGTCATGGCCGCCGTACGCGACTGGACACCCGTGATCGCTCCGCCGACGGTCGTCGCCGCGCCCGTCATCGGCCTGGTCACCGGACTGGTCGCCGGCCTGTACCCCGCTTGGCGCGCGAGCCGCGTCCAGCCGGCGGAAGCGCTGCGCCGGTGACCGGCCGGGCCGTCCGCCGGCCGCGCCACCCCGAAGACGTTGTGGGCTCACGAGGAAGACCTATGCGAAAGAAAACGACCGCCGCCCTGTTCGCCACCGCGCTGCTGCTCACGGGGTGCTCCGGTGCGGGCGACCACGACGGGGCGTCCGCGTCCGCCGTGCCGGACAGTTCCATCGCCCCCAGGTCCTCCAGCCTGACGGCGGACCTGGCCCTGCCGGTCGAGGGCTACATCTTCTCGGAGTCCGAGATGGGCCTGCTCACCCACGCGATGAACGACCTGACCCGCGACTGCATGAAGGCCAAGGGCTTCGACTACCGCCCGGACGAGACCGACACCCCCGACATCGGCGTCATGGACCGCAGGTACGGGATCGCCAACTCCTACACGGCGGCCACCTACGGCTACCACTTCCCCACGCCCAGGACCGGCCGTGCCAACGTCCAGTCCCTGGGCGAGGCCGGCCGGATCGCGCTGCGCGGCAAGCCCCGTGCCGACGGACGGCTCGACCCCGACGGGGGATGCGTCGGCGAGGCCAAGAAGCGGCTCGCCGGCGACAAGGGCACCTTCGGCCCGGACGAGATCGCACGCCGCATCAACATGGACAGCTACGTGCGCAGCCAGAAGGACCCGAAGGTGCTGGCCGTCTTCCGTACCTGGTCCTCGTGCATGGCGGGCAAGGGCTACCGCTACGCCTCGCCCATGGACGCGATCGACGACCCGAGGTTCGGCAAGGCCACGACCGGCCCCGCAGAGATTTCGACGGCCCGAGCGGACGTCGAATGCAAGAAGAAGAGCGGACTCGTGCGCACCTGGTTCGGCGTGGAGTCCGCGATGCAGCGGACGGAGATCGACAAGAACGCCGAGACGCTCGCCCGGATCAAGCGGCACAAGGAGGACCAGCTCAAGCGTGCCGCCTCCGAGGCGGGTCAGTCCCGGTGACCGTCCCGCTCCGTCGCATCACCCGTTCACCCAACAGAAGGGACCGACTCCCCATGCGCGTTCGTACCTCCGCCGTCGCCCTCGCGGTCGCCGCCGCGGGCACCCTCGGCATGCTGGCCACCGCCGCGCCCGCCCAGGCCGACAGCATCCCGGACAACCTGTGCGGCGGTGTCATCGATGTCGACTACTGCCTCTGGTACAACTCCAACCAGAAGGGCGGCTGGACGGCCACCTACGAGAACATCTCCAACTGGGCCGGCTGGAACTTCTCCGACGGCGGTCAGGGCACCAACGGCGTGAACACCCCGGTGAAGAACAACGCCGCCTCCTACGCCAACAGCCGCACCGACAAGACCGGTGTGTCGTACTACAACTCCAACTACGCCGGTGCCTCCGACGTGGCCCCGCCGCGCGACCTCGGCAACCTCGTCAAGACCTACAACAACAACGCGTCCTTCCGCTGGCGCTGACACCTCACCGGTACAGCGGGCCCGTTCACGACCGGACGGGCCCCGTCTCGCCATGTCATGACCATGAAGGGGGAGTCGCCGACGGGATGAACACGCCGGTGAAGAACAACGCGGCGTCCTACGCCAACAGCCGTGACGACCGCGCCGGTGTGTCGTACTTCGACTCCGACCACGCCGGTGCCTCCGACGCGGCCCCGCCGCGAGGCCTCGGCAACCTCGTCAGGACCTACGACAACAACGCGTCCTTCCGCCGGCGCTGACGCCGCGGAACGCGCTCACTCGACCACTTCTCCACTTCCACGGGCCTGCTCGACGGAGCGGCCCGCGTACCGAGGCATGCCCAGTCATGCCCACTCATGCCCTGAAGGGGGACAAAATGCGTATCAAGATGAGGAACTTCGCGCGTGCCGGTGTGGTGGCGGGCGCTCTCGGCCTGTCGCTGATCGCCGCCACCGGCGGCGCGCAGGCATACACCTACGACGGCTCCGACCCGTCCGCCACGGGCTGCGCCAGCGGCGCCACCACGGTGCAGTCGGCGGTCGTGAAGAACTCGCACAGCACCTTCGGCACCATCGAGCTGCGCTACAGCACCGCCTGTCACACCGCCTGGGCGAGATTCACCCTCAACTACACCCAGTCCGCGTGCGGCAACGCGGCCGCCGGCTACGCCTGCGCCAGCGCCAACGTGACCCGCAACAACGACGGCCGCAGCTACCGCTGCACCATCCACCAGGGCGAGACCCAGTGCTACACGCCCATGGTCTACGACAAGGGCCTGACCTCCTTCGCCGAGGGCGTCGTGGACACGGCGGCCGGCATGGCCGACACCCGTACCGCGGCCTACTGACCCGCCGCGCAGACCGGCCCTTTCCGCAGTACACCTCGCCTCCGAACAAGGAGAAGTCATGACTTTCCGACGGAACATCGCCGCCGCGGCGGTGACCCTTCCCATCGTGGTGGGCGCCCTCTTCGCCGCGACCGCGCCGGCGTCGGCGTACGCCTCCGACAACTGCCTGGACAGCTCGCTGTGCGTCGTCTTCGACTACAACAGCAACCTGGAGGGCGCTTCGGCCCACTTCGAGCGTGACAACGTCTCGAACCTGGCCGGCTACACCTTCGACGAGTACTCCGGGGACGCCGGTTACGGCCAGTCGGTGAAGAACAACGCCGCCTCGCTGGACAACGTGTCGCCCAACTCGTACGTGACCATCTACTTCAACAGCGGCTACGGCGGGTCCTGCGACTCGGTGCCGCCCTCGAAGCTGGTCTTCCGCCTCCACAACACGTACAACAACGACGCCTCCTTCAAGTTCGCCCACGACACCCGCTGCTACCAGTTCTGACGACACCGGACGTGGGGGGGGGGGGGGGGGGGGGGGGGGGGGGGGGGAGGGGGGGGGGTGGGGTGAGGTACTATTTCTCTT
>NZ_JBWKFL010000014.1:249508-281988 GCF_056434305.1 Streptomyces sp. NPDC044061
AAACAAAAACTCCTCTTCAAGTTTCCCCCACAACACCCGCTGCGACCGTTTCGAAAAACAGGGGAGGTGGGTTCGGGTGCCCACAACCGACCCCCACGTCACCGTGGAGGCTCCCGGTGCTCAACTCTCTTCCAGCGTCGTTGCGCGGTGCCGCCGTCGCGGCCCTCACCGGAGCGGCGCTGACGGCCTGCGGTGGCCCGTCCTCCCCGCCCGCCGACCACTCCGCCCCGACCCACGGCACCGCCCCGCGGCCCTCGGCCCGCGACGTGCCCGTGCTGTCCGGCGACTACAGCCGGAAACTGCCCATCGCCACCTACAGCCTGACGCCCGCGCAGAGCGAGCTGGTCCAGTCGGCGGAGCAGAAGCTCGAGCAGAAGTGCCTGGCGCGCTACGGGATCTCCTACTCCTTCGTCCGGCAGCCGGAAACGCACGGTGCGGACCGGCGCTACGGACTCTCCAGCCCCGAAGAGGCGGCGGCGCACGGGTATCACCTCCCGCCGAGCCCCGAAGCCTCGGACCCGCCGATCCCGCCGGGGATGCTGACGGTTCTCCGGGGAGAGAGCGGCAAGGGCAACAGCAGCACGCAGGTCACGTACCACGGCAAGGTCGTCCCGAAGGGCGGATGCCGGGCCGAGGCGTTCGAGCGCGTCGAAGGGAAATACGCCCGGCCGAACATCTCGGCCGTGGCCGCCGGGATCGCCGACGGCAGTTACGCCGAGTCGATGCGGCAACCGGCCGTCGCCGCCGCCTTCCGCAAATGGTCGAGCTGCATGGCGGCGAGCGGCGGCTATCGCTACGCCTCCCCCATGGATCCCCTCGACGTGCCGGCGTTCGCCGGGAAACGCCCAGGAGCACACGAGATACCCACCGCGGTGGCGGACGTGGCGTGCAAGCGCACGACGCGGCTGCTGCCCGTCTGGTTCGGCGTCGAAGCGCGTATCCAGGCCGCGCTGATCAACAAGCAGGCCGCGGCGCTGTCGGAGCTGCAGCGGATCCACCGCGCCCAGGTGGCTCAGGCGAAGACCGTCCTCGGCGGGGACTCCGTTCGATGAGACGTCGGCCTTCAGGACCCGTTCGTGGTCCTGAAGGCCGACGTCGTCGTTCGGGGTGGGAGCGGCCCTCGGCCGGTCACCACTGGTAGGGCTTGTACACGTCCATGCACTTGCTGGAGTCCGACCCGTTGATGGCGTCGGAGCCGTCGGGCAGGTCGCCGGCCTTCGGCTTGGACTGCTTCGGATAGCTCGTGCCGGTGCGCCAGTCCGCACCCACGACCACCGTGACCCCGGAGACGTCGGTCGACTGCTTCACCGAACTCAGCGGGATGCCCAGCGACTTGGCCACCGCCTGGGCGTCACCCTGCAGGTCCGCGCTCGGGTACTGCACGACCGTGCTCTCCTCGGACAGCGCCTGGGACAGGTCGGCGGACGCCCGCGTGTACCCCTTCTGAGCCAGCACCTGGCCGATGTCCTTCGCCCTGCCGCCGACCGCGATCTCCGTGGAGGTCTGCGTGGCGTTGCGGACCAGCACACCCAGCCGGCTCGGGTCCGTCGAGGGCGACTTGGCCGTCGTTCCCTTGTCCGCGACCTGCTTGGCGCCCGACTCCTTGCCGTTCTTGTCGAACGCCACGTCGTCGCGGAGCATCTGCCACATCTTGCCGGCGTTGGTCGTGTCCGGCACGACGTGCTCCCGGTTCTGCGGGTCCTCGACGTGCGGCATCGTCATCGACGTGATGCGGTTCGTCGGCACCGACTTCAGCTCCATGGCCAGGTCGTACAGCTTCTTGACCGTGCCGATCTCCTCGGAGACCTTCAGGGACTTGGTGGCCGCCTCGGCCAGGTCCATCAGCCGCCCGCTGTCGGTGAACACGTTCTGGTGCTTCAGCGTGCGGATCATCGAGTTCAGGTACATGTGCTGGGCGCGGGCCCGCATCAGGTCGCTGCCCCAGGCGTGCCGGGTGCGCAGCCACTGCAGGGCCTGCTCGTGGTAGATCTTGCGCGTCCCGGCCTTCATCTTCAGCCCGGAGCCGCCGCGCTGGGCGGGCGTCGAGTGGTCCCAGACGTTCTGCCGCACACAGACCTCGACGCCCCCGATGGCGTCCGCCATGCTCACCACACCCGAGAAGTCGATCGTCATCCAGTGGTCGATGTAGACCCCGGTGAGGTTCTCCCAGGTGGCCAGCGTGCAGCCGGCCCCGCCCCGGGTGAGGGTGGTGTTGATGATGTCGTTGGTCGCCGGATAGACCTTCTTGGTCTTCGGGTCCGTGCACTTGGGGATGTCGACGCGGGTGTCGCGCGGGATGCTCACCATGGCGGCGCTCTTGCGGTCCGCGGACAGGTGGATGAGCATCTGCACGTCGGCCAGCGGGGGGCTGCCGACGCTCTCCTTGTGCCCGCCGAGCTTCAGGTCCTCCGGCGTGTTACGGCTGTCGGAGCCGATCAGCAGGATGTTCATCGGCGTCTGCCCGGCCGCGTTCGCCGGCGTCTTGCGCACCTTGGAGTCGTCGCCGCTGCTGCGCTGACCCTTCTGGATGTTGGAGTTCAGGTGCTGGTAGTACAGGTAACCGGCGCCCGCCGTGCCGAGTATGACCACCGCGAGCACGGTCGCCGACCAGCGCAGGGCACGCCGTCTGCGCCGTGGCCCACCGGTTCCAGAACCGTTTTTGCGCCGCCCCCCACCGTGCCTGCCGGACCCCTCCGACGCTTCCCGGGCCTGCGGTGCGAGCGACATCGTGTCGTCAACCGCAGGATCCTGCCCCCGCACATCGCTCTGCGCCATCTCCTGCACTCCCCACCCTTGCGCCACACAGCGGGCCCGTCCCGCGTCCAGTTAGACGCACGACGGGCCCGATGGGTTACCTACGACGCGCACTTCACCTTGTCTGCCGTGGACTTGTCGACGTCCGGCGCCTTTGCCGGAGCGGTGAGGGAGACCCCCGCACCCTTGAAGTCCTTACCCAGGGTCAGCGTCATCTCCGGTAGTCCCTGGGCGTTGGTCACGCTCTTGCCGGGCTTGAGCGCGGAGCCGGGCAGGCCCATGAGATGGGCCAACTCCCGTGCCTGCGCCGCCTGGTCGGGCGCGTACTCGAGCGTGGTCCTGCTGAGCGCCGCCGGCGCGTTGCCCGCGTTCTCCGACTTGAGTACGCCCTTGTCGTTCTGCAGCCACTGGAGCGTGTCCTGCGCGCTGCCGTCCTGGGCACCGCCGTTGAAGACCCGCACCCGCACCTCGGAGGGCGCGGACCTGCTGCCCTTGAGCCGCGCGGCGGCCGCGTCCTTGGCCGCTTTCTTCTTCTTCTTCACCTCGGTGAAGGAGACGTCGTTGTTGATCGCGTCGAAGACCTGCGGGCCCGCGGCCTGGTTGACGATCACCGTCTTGTGGACGCGACCGTCGGCGGGGTTGTCGAGCACGGGGACCGTCACGAAGGAGATGTTCTTCGGCGGCACCTTCTTCAGCTCCAGCGCTATGTCCTTGAGCGTCTTCACGGAGCCGATGCCCTTGTCCACGGTCAGCGCCTTGGTGGCGGCCTCCGCCAGCTCGTACAGCTTGGTCGGGCTGGTCAGGGTGTCGTTGGAGGACATCTTGCGCATCAGGGAGGCCATGAACTGCTGCTGCACCTTGATGCGGTCCAGGTCGCCCTGGTTGCCCCAGCTGTGCCGGGTGCGGACGAACGCCAGCGCCTGCTCGCCCTCGACCTTGGAAGGGCCGGCGGGCAGATGCAGGTGCGAGTCCTTGTCGTTCACCGCGTGCGCGAGGCACACATCGACGCCGTCGACCGCGGTCGTCAGTGTCTTCACCGCGTTGAAGTCGACCATCACGAAGTGGTCGGGGGTGATGCCGGTGACCGCCTTGACCGTCCGCATGGTGCAGCCCGGGTCGCGGCCCTCCTGGCCGAGACTCTCGTTGAAGCGCACCTGCTCGGACCCGGCGATGACCTTCTTGGAGCCGTCGGGCTGGACCGTCTCGCAGTCGGGCACGTTCACGACCAGGTCTCGCGGAATGCTCAACGCGGTCGCGTTCGTACGGTCCTTGGAGACGTGCAGCAGGATGTTGGTGTCGGCGTGACCGACGCTGTTGGCGTCGCCGTAGCCCGAGTTGCCCTTACCGGTGCGCCTGTCGGTGCCGATGATCAGGATGTTGAAGGCGTCGTCCTTGCTGAAGCCGTTCTTGGCCGCACTGCCGACGTCCGTCGTGGTGACGTTGCCCTCGAGGTGCTTGAGGTAGAGGTAGCCGGCCGTGCCGACGGCCACCAGCACGAACGCCGTGCCGCCGGCGGTCCACGCCAGCACCTTCTTGACCTTCGACTTCTTCTTCACCGGCCGGCGGTTGCGGCGCCCCTGCGGGGCCTCGGGCTCGGGCTCCGCGCCGCGACGGCGGCGCGGCGGCGGTACCTCCGCTCCGCGCGTCTGACGCATCTCCCGCGTCCCGCCCGCCGCGCCGCCGCGGCCGCGTGCCGCGCCACCGGTGTCACGGGGGTTCGGTCTGCGGGGTCCGGGTACCGGCGACTGCGGTGCGGAAGGGCTCAGTCGCAGTTCGTATTCGCCGGTGTTCGGATTGAGTACCCATTGGTCTGCGGGATCGATGTTGTCCGCCCGCCCACGGCCTTGCGCGTCCACGGTTGTCCGAATCCTCCGTCGGGGCCACGCGGCGCCTTCCCCCAAGGCGCTCGGGTCTCGGTGAATCAGTGCACGACCCCAGGTCTGACCTCGTGGCCGGGTGCACCGGATCGCTCACACTATCGGCCCAGTTCACCGTCAAGCGACGCCGGTGACAAATTCCACCTCCCTACAACTGGGCAATCCCTCTCATATTCCTGAACAGAAGTTCGTCGTCTTGGCGAGCGCATTACTCACAGGCGTGCTCGGCGGCGGTGTTTCCACGGAAGGTCGGGGTCGGAGAGGGCTCGCGCGAGGACCCGTTGGCGGGACTTTCCGGCGGGGCGTCCTTCGCCACCACGACCGGCCGGTCCGCCCGCAACCGTGCGAACAGTTTCTCGGCCTCGGGCTCCACGAGTTGGTCACGATTGGAGTCGTAGACGTAGGACTCCCGCGGCACCGTCAGGAACTGCACGTGTTCCGTGGGGATGTCCCGCACCCCGCGCACCAACTGGTACAAACCGCGCAGACTCGCCAGTTCCGGATCGGTGGTGAGCGAGGAGGTCGCCGCGTCCAGCACCGGATAGAGCTTCCCCGGGTTCAGCAGGACGTCGTTGCTCTGCACCTTGTTGACGAGCGCGCCGAGGAACCGCTGCTGCCGCTCCATCCGCTCGGTGTCGCTGCCGTCGCCGAGCGACTTGCGGGCCCGCACGTACCCGAGTGCCTGCTCCCCGTCGAGCATCACCCTGCCCGCCGGCAGCCTCAGCTTGGCGGCCTTGTCGTCGATGGGCTCCTTCAGGCACACCTGCACCCCGTCGACCGCGTCGACCATTTCCTTGAACCCGCTGAAGTCGACCACCATGTGATGGTCGATCCGGATGTCCGTCAGCTTCTCGACGGTCCGGATGGTGCAGGCCGAACCGCCCAGCTGGAAGGCGTGGTTGAACATCGCGAACACCGGCTCGCTGCGGCTGCCGTCCTGCTGCCGGCAGGAGGGGATGTCCACCATCAGGTCCCGGGGCAGCGAGACGGCGGTGGCGCTGCGCCGGTCGGCGGCCAGATGCAGCAGGATCGTGGTGTCGGACCGCTCGCTGCCGAGGTCCCGCCCGTACTCCGAGTTCCCCTCCCCGGCCCGGGTGTCCGACCCGATCAGCAGGATGTTCTGCGCGCCCCGCACCAGCGCGGTGGGCCGCTCCCGCTCGTAGCGGGCGAGTTCGGCGGCGGCCGCCTCGTCGGGCGTGATGTTGGCGCTGAGCTTCGCGTACAGGGCCCAGCCGGTCCCGGCGGCCGCCACGACGAGCAGTCCCACCGCCAGCGTCGACCCCCGCAGCCAGCGCCGCCGACGCCGCCGTGCGAGCCCGTCGCCGGTGGCGGAGGACCCGGGACCGGGACCGAGGGGGCTGCCTGCGGTGTCGGTCACGGTTGGGCCATCCCCTCGTGGCGTACGAGCGTCACGTCCTGCTCCTACGACGATGGCGGGGCAGGGGCGGGGGAGGCGCTCTGGGCTACTCCACACGGGTGACGGCGGCCGGGCCGAGAAGGGCGCGGGGGAGTGCCGGCGCGCGGCTGCGCCACCGGCACCCGAAAGCCCCGCCGTACGGCCGTCGGGCCCCTCAGCGGCGCGAGGCGGTCACGCGCTCGCTCTCGATCCGCTTGGCGAGACTCTCCTCGTCCAGCCGGTCCGGATTCCGGCACAGCACCACGGACCCCCCGACGGCCAGCGGCGCGTACAGCCCCGCGCTCAGCCCTTCCCAGGTGTCGTACGGCAGCCCCGACAGCAGCCTCGATCCGGGCCCCGTCAGATCCAGCGCGGGCGCGTCGGCCAGGGCGCGCTCCACGACCTCGGCCCCACTGAACTCGGCCCCCGCGACGATCAGCGCAGGCTCCTCCGGATCCACCGGAGCGAACGGCGCGAACCGGTCGCCCTGGCTCGGCACTTCCACGGCGTAGTCGGCGAACCCGTCCGGCGGCTGCGGGAAGCGCCCGCCGAGCGGCCGCAGCGCGAGGGCGATCCGCTCCCCGCGGCACGCCCGCGCCGCCTCCAGGGAGTCCGGCCCGCTGACGACGACGTCGGCGGACGCCGGGTCCCCGGCCACGTCCGCCACCGCCCCCACCGACGCGCACGCGAGCAGCCACACGGCCGTCTGCCAGTGCGCGGGCAGCAGCAGCGCGATCCGGTCGCCGGGGCCGGCGGACAGCTCGCCCTGAAGGAGGTTCGCGGTCTTGGCCACCCAGTTGGCGAAGGTGGCCACGGACAGTTCGACGCGTTCGCCCGTGGCGTCGTCGTAGAAGGTCACCAGGGGGCGGCCGGGATCCGCGGCGAGCGCGGAACGCAGCAGGTCGGCAGGGGTGCGATCGGTGGCATTCACCCGCGCAAGAGTACGCCGGGACGGGCGGGCGCACCCGGTGGTGGCGCCACCGGTTCGGCGGAACGGGTCCCGACGGCCCGTCAGTTCCTGGATGGACAGAGTTGTATGACTATGTCCAGGATCATGGGCATGCGTGGATTCCTCACTTCTTCCATCGGCGCCGGCTCGATCGGCGTCACGTGCGCGGCCGCCCTCGCCCTCTCGCCGGTCCCGCCCGCGACGGCCTCCACGGTGAGGGAGGCCGGGACCCCGGTCGCGGGCAGCACCCAGTCGCTGCCCCTGGCGCCCCTCTCCCACGATCGGGTCCCCGGCGCGGCTCCGGAGCAGGGCCTGTACCGCACCGGTGTGCGGCACTTCGCGCTGGTCGGCGTGGTCTGGAACGACCCGGACACCGAGCTGCACGGCCGGGTCCAGGTCCGCACCCGGTCCGTCGCGTCCGGCGCGTGGTCCGGCTGGCAGGACGTCGAGACGCACAACGAGGAGCACGGTGCGGACCCGGGCACGGCGGAGCGCTCCTCGGGCCGGGTGCGCGGCGCCACGGCGCCCCTGTGGGTGGGTGACTCCGACGGGGTGGACGTACGGGTCCGGGCGAATGCCGAAGCGGGCCCGGCCGGGAGCCGTACCGGCGGCCTGCGTTCCCCCCTGCCGTCAGGGCTGCGCCTGGAACTCGTGGACCCCGGGAAACAGGCACCGCGCCAGGGCCCGTCGGCCGACGCGCCCCGCTCCGGCACCAGAGCCGAAGGAGGAGCGTCGCGCGCCAAGCCCTACGTCGGACCGCGTCCGCGGATCGTGACGCGTAGCGGCTGGGGCGCGGACGAGTCACTGCGGGCGCCCGGATTCGTCTACACGAAGAAGGTCAAGGTGGCCTTCGTGCACCACACGGCCACGGGCAACGCATACACCTGCTCCCAGGCCCCCTCCGTCATCCGAGGTATCTACCGCTACCACGTCAAGAGCATGGGCTGGCGGGACATCGGCTACAACTTCCTCGTCGACAAGTGCGGAACCATCTACGAGGGCCGGGCCGGGGGAGTGGCGAAGGCGGTCATGGGCGCCCACACCCTCGGGTTCAACAGCAACAGCATGGGCATCGCGGTGATCGGCAGTTTCGCCTCGGCCAAGCCGTCCGGCGCCGCGGTGACGGCCATCGCCCGGCTCACCGCGTGGAAGCTCGGCCTGTTCGGCGCCAATCCGCGCGGTAAGACATATCTGACGTCGGCGGGTGGCAATCTCTACCCAAAGGGGAAGAACGTACGACTGAACGTGATCTCCGGCCATCGGGACGGGTTCGCCACCGAGTGTCCGGGCAAGCGGCTCTACGCCAAGCTCGGTACGGCCCGTTCCAGCGCGGCGCGGTACCAGGGACGTTGAGACTCCGGGCGCGCCCGGGCGGGGGACGCGCGTTCACCGCCGTCGGGGGGCGGGTGGGGGAGGCCCGGGGGACGGCGGGGCAGTTGGGGGAAACCGGACGCCGATCTCGCGGGACACCGCGCGGCCATCGAGGGCACCGTCGCACGGTCTGCATACACTGGCCGGCCGAAACGAGTAGTTCGGCCGGTCCCGGCAGGAAGCAGAGACGACAGGTGACAGAAGCGATCCTCCTGGTCGGCGGCAGAGGCACCCGGCTCCGTCCGCTCACGGTGCACACACCGAAGCCCATGGTCCCGGCGGCCGGCGTGCCGTTCCTCACGCATCAGCTGGCGAGAGCCAGAGCGGCCGGTGTCGAGCACATCGTCCTCGCGACGAGCTACCTCGCCGAGGTCTTCGAGCCCTATTTCGGCGACGGTGCCTCCCTCGGCCTGCACATCGAGTACGTCACCGAGGAGGAACCCCTCGGCACGGGCGGCGCCATCCGCAACGTGGCCTCGCGCCTGCACTCCGGCCCCGACGACCCGGTACTGATCTTCAACGGCGACATCCTGACAGGCCTGGACATCAGGGCCCTGGTGGACACGCACGAGTCGACGGGCGCGGACGTCTCCCTGCACCTGACCAAGGTGTCGGACCCGCGCGCGTACGGCCTCGTCCCCACCGACGAGACGGGCCGGGTCCTCGCCTTCCTGGAGAAGCCGCAGACACCCGAGGAGATCGTCACCGACCAGATCAACGCGGGGGCCTACGTCTTCCGCCGCTCCGTCATCGACACGATTCCGCCGGGCCGCCCGGTGTCGGTGGAGCGTGAGACCTTCCCGGGCCTGCTGTCGGCCGGGGCCCACCTCCAGGGCATGGTCGACTCGACGTACTGGCTGGACCTGGGCACCCCCGCGGCCTTCGTCCGCGGTTCGGCGGACCTGGTCCTGGGCCGGGCCCCGTCCCCCGCCGTACCCGGCCGCTGCGGCGACTCCCTGATCCTGCCCACGGCCACGGTCGCCCCGCAGGCGAAGCTGACCGGTGGCACGGTGGTCGGCGAGGGCGCGTTCGTCGCGGACGGCGCGCGGGTCTTCGGCTCGACGATCCTGCCCGGCGCCGTCATCGAACCCGGCGCCGTCATCACGGACTCCCTCATCGGCACCCGGGCCCGCGTGGGCGAACGCTCCGTCCTCACCGGCACGGTCATCGGCGACGGCGCTGTGGTCGGTCCCGACAACGAGCTGCGCGAAGGCGTACGGGTGTGGTGCGACGCCCGCATCCCGGCGGGCGCGGTGCGGTTCTCTTCCGACCAGTAGCGGTACGAGGAGGCCGTGGGCGCCGCCTCTGGGTGCAGCGCCCCCGGTCCCCATCCAAGACGCCTGGTCGAGAGCCTTCTGTGGCTGTGTGGTGGCTGGTCGCGCAGTTCTCCGTGCCCCTGGGCCGGCATGGCTGCGGCCCCTGCGCAGCTGCGGGCGGCCCCCGCCGCCGCGCAGGGCGCCTCAGAGCAACCCGATGTCCACCCGGGGCATCTTCGGCGCCCTCCGCGCCGGCGTGTTCCCGCTCAGCAGGATCAACCGAGCCGCCCGGTGCCGCTGCCCCGCGTACGGCTCCAGCAGGCGCAGCATCTCCGCGTCGTCGGCATGCCGATCCCCGGCCAGCGCCCACCCGACGATCCCCGGCAGGTGCAGGTCCCCGACCGTCACCTCGTCCGCCGCGCCGTGACTGCGCTGCACGACCTCCGCCGACGTCCACGGCCCGATCCCCGGTACGACCTCCAACCGCGCCCGAGCCTCCGCCGCCGGCATCCCCACCGCCTGCTCCAGCCGCGCGGCGACGCGCACGGCCCGCAGGATCGTGGACGCCCGCTTGTCGTCGACCCCGGCCCGATGCCACTCCCAGGACGGAATCAGCGCCCAGGTCCGAGGCGCGGGCATCACCCACATCGGCCGCTCGCCCACCCCCGCGGGCCCCGGCGCCGGCTCCCCGAACCTGCGTACCAGCAACCGCCACGCCCGATAGGCCTCGTCGGTCGTGACCTTCTGCTCCAGCACCGACGGGATCAACGACTCCAGCACCAGCCCGGTCCGCGTCAGCCGCAGCCCCGGCCGCCGGTGCCGGGCCAGCGCCACCACCCGGTGCCGGGGCACGAACGCGTCCGGATCGTCGGCGGCACCGAGCAGCTCGGGCAACCGCTCCAGCAGCCACTCGGCACCCGGCCCCCACGCCTCCCCGCGCACCTCGCCGCCGCAGCCGTACACCCGCAGCGTCCCGGGCCCGGCGGGCGTCCGGGCGGCGCGCCACACGGACCCGTCCCGGGTCGCCCGGAACGTCGGATCGGCGGGCCCGCGCCGCAGCGGACCCAGCACCAGGCCGAGGTCGAGCGGCCCCTCGGGCACCCACCGCCGGACCCGGGCCGGCGCCGAGGCCTGCCTCGGCACCCCGGCGGGCACGGCGACCTCCCCACCGCGCACGGTCGTACGCGTGGGCCGCGGAGCGAAGCGTCCTGCCACGGATGAGGTCCTAGGGGTGCCGGTGCTGCGAGGGCTGCTGCTGTCCTGACCAGACCGAGACTAGATGAGAGCCGACGGTCGTACGGGACACTCACCGCACCTCGATGAACGCCCCCGCGTCCCGCTCCGGCCGCGGCCTCGGCTCCTCCACCGGATGCCCGACCGCCACCGCACCCATCGGGTCCCAGTCGGCGGGCAGGCCCAGCACCTCGCGCACCACGTCCCGGCAGAACATCGTCGAGGACACCCAGGCCGAACCCAGCCGCTCCCCGGCCAGCGCGACCAGGAGGTTCTGCACGCCCGCGCCCGTCGCGACCACGAACATCTCCCGCTCGGCGCCGTCCCGCCGCGCGTCCCCGTAGGTGTGCGAGCCGTCCATGACGAGGCACGGCACCACCAGATACGGCGCGTTGCGCAGCACGTCCCCGCGCCGGACCCGCTTGGCGACGGACTCCTCGCTCTTGCCGTCCCGGCGCAGGTCCGCGATCCAGGCCTCCCGCATCGCGTCGAGCAGCCGTACCCGCGACTCCGCCGACTCCAGCAGCACGAACCGCCAGGGCGTGGTGTGGTGCGGGGCGGGCGCGGTCACCGCGGCGGCCACCGCACGCCGGACCGCCCCCGGGTCCACGGGTTCGTCGGTGAAGGCCCGTACGGTACGGCGCTGCGTCACGGCCTCCCGCACCGCCTCGGACGTGCCGAGCCGGAACATGTCGTCCCGCGCGGTCCGCACCAGCGCCCGCGCCCCCTCGCCGTGGTCGTCGGCCACGGCGTGCGCCAGCCCGCGCACCACGGCGACCGGCCGTCCCGCGGCCTTGCCCTTGACCAGGTCACCGGCGGCGGCCAGCTCGTCCGCGGTGGCGACGACGGTGGCACTGAGCGGATTGCCGTACGCGTCCGTGCCCCCGCGCAGATCGTCCAGCACGCGCACCCCGGCGGCGCCGATCGCCACGTCCGTGAGCCCCGAGCGCCAGGGACGCCCGAAGGTGTCCGTGACGACGACACCGATGTTGACGCCGAGAGTGTCGCGCAGTCCGTCGCGGATCGCGCGGGCGGACCCGTCCGGGTCCTCGGGCAGCAACAGCACGGTCCCGGAGGGGGTGTTGGAGGCGTCGACCCCGGCGGCGGCCATGACCAGGCCCTGCCGGTTCTCGACGATGCGCAGCGTGCCGCGCCGGGCCACCACCCGCACGGTCTCGGCGTCGATCGCGGCCTCCCGGTCGGCCGCCCGGACGATCCGGCCCTCGGCCTTGGACACGATCTTGGAGGTGACGAGCAGCACATCCCCGTCGGCCAGGCCCGGTTCGGCCGCGGCGATCAGCTTGGCCAGGTCGTCGCCCGGCTGCACCTCGGGCATGCCGGACGGGGCCCAGACCCTGAACTCGGGGCGCTCCTCGCTCATGCCCCCCGCACCTCCTCGGCCAGCGCCAGCGCCTCGCGCGCCATCTGCGCGGCCGCGTCCAGGTCGGTCATCATCAGGGGCACGGCCCGGCAGCGGATCCCGTCCGCCTCGACCCGCTCGACCACGCCCGCGTCGACGGTGTCGACCAGCCAGCCGTCCAGCAGCCCGGAGCCGTAGTGCTCGGCCACCGCCGCCGCCGTGGACTCCACGCCGACCGCCGCGAGCACCTTGTCCGCCATCCCGCGCACGGGCGCGTCCCCGACGATGGGGGACAGGCCCACCACCGGCACGCCCGCCTCCGCGATCGCCTCCCGGACGCCGGGCACGGCGAGGATCGTGCCGATGGACACGATCGGGTTCGACGGCGGGAAGAGGATGACGTCCGCCCCGGCGATGGCCTCCAGGACTCCCGGAGCCGGCTTCGCCTGCTCGGCACCTACCGGCACGACCGCCTCGGCCGGGACCGAGGCGCGCAGCCGCACCCAGTACTCCTGGAAGTGGATCGCCTTGCTCTCGCCGTCGATCCGCACGGCCACGTGCGTCTCCACGCGGTCGTCGGTCATCGGGATCAGCTTCACGCCCGGCTTCCAGCGGTCGCACAGCGCCGCGGTGACCGCGCTCAGCGGATAGCCGGCGCCGAGCATCTGCGTCCGCACGATGTGCGTGGCGAAGTCCCGGTCGCCGAGTCCGAACCACTCGGGACCGACGCCGTAGGCCGCCAGCTCCTCCTTGAGGTGGAAGGTCTCCTCGGCCCGTCCCCAGCCCTGCTCCTCGTTGATGCCGCCGCCGAGCGTGTACATCACCGTGTCGAGGTCCGGGCAGACCTTCAGCCCGAAGAGGTGGATGTCGTCGCCGGTGTTGCCGATCACCGTGACGTCCGCTTCCGGCACGGCCCGCTTCAGACCGCGCAGGAAACGGGCACCGCCGATGCCGCCTGCCAGAACCACAATGCGCATGCGCCAAGTCTTGCAGGCGGGTACGACAACGTGTCAGGCAGTCACCGCACGCGGCTCGGTGCGCGCCTCGCAGTGCGGGGAGGTGTGCATCGGCATCTCGGTCAGGCCGGGGTAGTAGACGTGCAGGCTCACGGCGGGCTCCAGCGCGTCGTTCACCACCTCGTGCACGTACCCCGGCGCGAACACCCGCTGTGCGCCGGGGGCCAGCGCGCGCGTGTCCCGCTCGGTGTGTTCGGTCAGCGTGCCCTCGAGGACGGTGAGGACACCGGAGGAGCGGCCGTGGTCGTGCCGCCCGCTGCCCTGCCCGGGCACCCAGGACAGCAGCCACACCTCGTAACCGGGGCCGGTGCGCAGCCGGTGGTACCAGCGGGTGGTGGCGTCGTAGCGGACGAGGTGCGCCCACTGGGAGCGGTCGGCGGCGATGGCGCGGGCGAGGCCCACGAACTCGGCGACGGTGGCCGGGTGCTCGCGCGGCGGCTGGAGCAGGTGCTGGACTTCGAGGATGTCGCCGGCGATCTGGAGGTCGTTGTCGCTGTTCATCGGGGTGCGGTGATTCCTCGGATGAAGAGTGGGGGCTGGCTGGGTGTCGCTTGGCGTCCGCCCGGGTCACGGGCGAGGCGGGTGTTCCGGATGCGGGTCAGGAACGGCGGAACGCAGCCGGGTCGAGTGGACCCGGGAGAAGCCGGAGCGCGATGGGCTCAACAGCTGGGACAGCAACAACAGCTACAGCGCGCGCGGGCGGCACCGAGGGACCCGGCGGTGCGGGTCGAGGTGGGTGCCAAGTTCGCGAACATGCCCACTAGGACACCGGTTCACACCCACACTGTCAACTCGGCGCCCGGAATGTGGGACATGTTTCACCTCATCCGGTTCATCTGTCAGGTGAAAGGTTTGTTCACCCGGAACCCGGGACACATGGCGCACATCCGAGCGCGCAAGTCTCGCGGAACGCGATCGAACGCAGGGGCGTCTTTGTCCGTACAGAGGTACGTACGGGGTCCGTCGCCCTTCCGGACCTCGCCTGCGTGTTGAGGTTTATGCCGATTTGAACACTTTCCGCACGGCCTTGGTTCCGCAGAGTGAATAACGGGCTCAATAGCAGATCTCGGCTTGACTCGCCCGGAGCAGCACACTTGTAATTTCACTCGTGTCGTTCAGCCGAAATCGGTAACGGCTACGCACGGGGACGCGAAAGACAGACGAGGGGCGCACATGACCGAGCTGGTGCAGCAACTGCTGGTCGACGACGCGGACGAGGAACTCGGCTGGCAGGAGCGCGCGCTGTGCGCCCAGACCGACCCCGAGTCCTTCTTCCCCGAGAAGGGCGGCTCCACCAGAGAGGCGAAGAAGGTCTGCCTCGCCTGCGAGGTGCGTTCCGAGTGCCTCGAGTACGCCCTCGCCAACGACGAGCGCTTCGGCATCTGGGGCGGCCTGTCCGAGCGCGAGCGCCGCAGGTTGAAGAAGGCCGCCATCTGACCGCCCAAACTCCGACATACTTCGCGAACGGCCCGTCACCAGTGGGTTATCCACAGGCGGCGGGCCGTCGTCATGGCCAGCCGATAGTGTGGGCGCTCGTCCGAGACGCCCCGCTGTCCCCTCGGGGCACAGGCGTCCACCGCAGTCCATCGAACCGGGGCCCGTACCTCGATGTCCGTGCACAGCCACAGCCATGCGGCAGCCCAAGGCGGCGCTGCCACCCCTGAGTTCCCGCGTCATGTGGTGACCGCGGTCCTCGTCTCCCATGACGGCGCCCGCTGGCTGCCTCACGCGCTCGCCGGGCTGCTCGGCCAGGAGCGCCCCGTCCAGTACGCGGTCGCGGCCGACACCGGCAGTGCGGACGACTCCGCCCAGCTGGTCGCCGAGGCTCTCGGCGACGACCGCGTGCTGCACCTCGCCCGGCGCACCGGCTTCGGCCAGGCCGTCGAGGAGGCGAGCCGCATCGCCCCGCTCCTCACGCCGGACGAGCTGCCGTACCTCAAGCGCCCGAGCGGCTGGGACCCCGTCACGCGCAGCTGGCGCGACGACGCCTACGACCTGCCCGACCTGCCGCACGGCGAGCCCGTCCAGTGGCTGTGGCTGCTGCACGACGACTGCGCACCCGAACCCGACGCCCTCGCCCAGCTGCTCCGGGTCGTCGAGAACGAACTGGAACTGGGCCGCGACGACGTGGCGGTCGTCGGCCCCAAGCTGCGCGGCTGGTACGACCGCAGGCAACTGCTGGAGGTCGGCGTCTCCATCGCCAACTCGGGCCGCCGCTGGACCGGACTCGACCGGCGCGAACAGGACCAGGGACAGCACGACCACGTCCGCACCGTGCTGTCCGTCTCCACCGCCGGCATGCTCGTCCGCCGCGACGTCTTCGAACAGCTCGGCGGGTTCGACCGCAGGCTGCCCCTGATGCGTGACGACGTCGACCTGTGCTGGCGCGCCACCGAGGCCGGCCACCGCGTCCTCGTCGCCCCCGAGGCGGTCGTCAGGCACGCCGAGGCGGCCTCCCGTGAGCGCCGTACCGTCGACTGCGTGGGCCGCACCGCCGCCTCCCCGCACAAGGTCGACAAGGCCGGCGCCGTCTACACCCTCCTCGTCAACAGCCGCGGCGCCGCCCTGCCCTGGGTGCTGCTGCGGCTCGTCCTCGGCACCCTGATCAGGACCGTCGCCTACCTCGTCGGCAAGGTTCCGGGACAGGCCGTCGACGAGATCCGCGGACTGCTGGGCATCCTGCTGCGGCCCGAGCGGATCCTCGCCGGACGCCGCCGCCGCGGACCCTCGCAGATCGACAAGGGCGAACTGCGCGGGCTCTTCCCGCCGCCCGGCGCGACCGTCCGCGCCACCGTGGAACAGTTCGCGGGCAACTTCTCCGGCGGCTCCGACAGCGACACCTCCTCGGCCGGCCGGCACGGCGGTGCCGTGGAGTCCGGGCCCGGCGGCGACGACGCCGACTTCCTGGAGATCGAGCAGTTCGCCCGGCTCAAGCGGATCGCCCGCAAGCCCGGCCCGGTGCTCTTCCTGGTCCTGCTGCTGGTCTCGCTCGCCGCCTGCCGCGCCCTGCTCGGCGGCGGCGCGCTCGCGGGCGGCGCCCTGCTGCCCGCCCCGGCCGACGCCGGCGAACTGTGGTCCCGCTACACGGACGCCTGGCACCCGGTGGGCGCAGGCGGCACCCCGTCCGCACCTCCCTACCTCGCCGTCGTCGCGACCCTCGCCTCCCTGCTGTTCGGCTCCACGGGACTCGCGGTCACCGTCCTGCTGGTCGGCTCGGTGCCGCTGGCCGGCCTCACCGCCTACTTCGCCTCCCGCCCCCTGGTCGCCTCGCGCCTGCTGCGCGCCTGGGCGGCCGTCGCCTACGCCTTCCTGCCCGCCGCCACCGGCGCCCTGGCCGGCGGCCGCATCGGCACCGCCGTCCTCGCCGTGCTGCTGCCGCTCATCGCGCGCGCGGGTGTCGCCGCGAGCGGCCTCGCGAACGCCTCCGGTGCGCGCGGAAGTTGGCGCGCGACCTGGGCTTACGCACTGCTGCTGACCATCACCACCGCGTTCACGCCGATCGTCTGGCCCCTCGCCCTGGTCCTCGGCCTCGGCGTACTGGTCCTGCGCCGCGGTGACCTTCTCGCCCACGGCCTGCGCTTCCTCGCCCAGCTCGGCACCCCGCTGCTGGTCCTCGCCCCGTGGTCGCTCACGCTGCTCCCGACCGGCTTCTTCAAGGAGGCGGGCCTGGACTACGGCGCCTCCAGCGCCTCCGCGCTCGACCTGCTCGGCGCGAGCCCCGGCGGCCCCGGCACCGTCGACGGCCTGATGCTCATCGGCATCGTGCTGGCGGCCCTGGCCGCACTGCTGCGCTCCGAGCGCCAGTTGGGCATCCGCACCGCCTGGGCGATCGCCCTGGTGGGCCTCGTCTTCGCCGCCCTGTCCAACCACTCCACCTGGGCCGGACCGGCCACGCTCGTCTACGGCATCGCCCTGCTGGCCGCCGCCGCGCTCGGCGCCGACGGGGCACGCGCACGCGTGGCCGAGCAGAGCTTCGGCTGGCGCCAGCCCGTCGCCGCCCTCATCGCCATCGCCTCGGGCGCGGGCCCCCTGCTCGTCGCCGTGGGCTGGATGATCGGCGGCGCCGACGGCCCGGTGGAGCGCCGCGACCCGGTGCAGGTGCCCGCGTTCGTCGCCGAGGACGCCGCCACCCGCGACCAGGCCCGCACCCTGATCCTCGACAGCGACTCCACCGCTCGCGTGCGCTACACCCTGGTCCGTGGCTCCGGCGCCCGCATGGGCGACGCCGAACTCGCCGCCGCCGACGGGGAGAACGCCAAGCTCGACAAGATCGTCGCCAATCTCGTCGCCGGCTCCGGCGCCGACCAGGCCGGCCAGCTCGGCGGCTTCGCCGTCCGCTACGTCCTCGTCCACAAGGGCGCCCCCCGCGACGTCACCCGCGTCCTGGACGCCACGCCCGGGCTGAGCCGGCTCAGCCAGCAGAACGGCAGCGCCCTGTGGCGCGTCGACCAGCAGGTCTCCCGCGCCACCATCGTGCCCGCCGGCGGCTCGGGCACCGCCCAGTCCGTCGCCGCCGGGCCGGTGGAGATCCACACCACCGTCCCGTCCGGTTCGAACGGCCGCGTCCTGCGCCTGGCCGACGCCGCCTCCGACGGCTGGACCGCCACCCTGGACGGCAGGCCGCTCACCCGCACCACGGTCGACGGCTGGGCCCAGGGCTTCCAGCTGCCCTCCACCGGCGGCACGCTGGACGTGGGCTACGACGCCCCGATCGCGCACACCGCCTGGCTGTGGGCGCAGGCCTCGCTCGCCGTCGTCCTCGTCGTGCTCGCCCTGCCCGGCCGCCGCCGCGACATCGACGACGACCTCCCCGAGGAGCAGCCGCTGCCCGCCCAGGCCACCGCGGGCGAGGGCCGCCGCGCCCGCCGTCTGCGCGCCCAGGCCGAGGAACCCGCCGCCGCGGAACAGCCCGCCCCCGGCGCCGTGCCGCCTCCCCCGGAGGAGGCACCGGCCGCCGTCCCCCAGCAGCAGTCCTACGGCGACTGGGACTACGCGGGCGCCGAGTACGGCGGTTACGGCGCCGACCAGTACCAGAACGCCGGGCAGTACCAGGCGGGCGGATACGACCAGCAGGCGTACCAGTCCGACCCCTACCAGACCGGCCAGTACGACCCCTATGCCTACGGCGGTACGGCCGAGCAGATGCCGTACGACCCGACGGCGTACCAGCAGGGATACGACCCGGCCCAGCACCCCTACGGCACCGACAGTGAGCGCCCCGACGGGAGCCAGCAGTGAACCGCACCACCCTGTCCCTGATCGTCGGCACGACCGCGCTGGCCGCCGTCACCGCCTTCGCCGCGCTCGACACGCCGTCCGCGTCCGGCGCGGCTCCCGCCAAGGCGGCCGCCGAGCTGCCCGTGGAGCGCACCAGCCTGCTGTGCCCCGCGCCGAGCATCTCCGACATCGCCGACACGTCGTACACGTCGTTCACGCCCGTCACCAAGGGCGCGGGCAGCGCAGGCAAGGCCGAACTCCGGGCGGCGGCCGAGCAGTCGGCCGACGGCACGAGCGGCACCGGGACGGGCAAGGGCACCAAGAAGAAGGCCGGCAAGCCGGTCCTCACGCCGAAGGCGCCCGGCACGCCCGTCACCGGTGACACCTCCGGCGCCGACGCGCCCGCGCTGGTCGGCACCGCCGACGGGAAGTTCGCCCCGGGCTGGACCGTCCAGGAGACCACCGAGGTCGCCGCGGGCACCGGCCGCGGCCTGCAGGGCGTCAACTGCACCGCGGCGGACACCGAGTTCTGGTTCGCGGGCGCCAGCACGTCCGCCGACCGCACCGACTACGTGCACCTCACCAATCCGGACGCCTCCGCCGCCGTCGTCGACCTCGAGCTGTACGGCAAGAACGGCGCGATCAAGTCCGCGGTGGGGGACGGCTTCACCATCCCGCCGCACGCGAGCAAGCCGGTCCTGCTGTCCACCCTCACCGACGAGCGGCAGACCGACCTGACCGTGCACGTCAGCGTGCGCAGCGGGCGGGTCGGCGCGGCTGTGCAGGCCCTGGACGACAAGGTGGGCGGCGACTGGCTGGCCGCGGCCGCCGACCCGGCCGGCAGCCTGGTCCTGCCCGGCATCCCGAAGGACGCCACCGACGTCCGTCTGATCGCCTTCACCCCCGGTGACTCCGACGCGGACCTGAAGGTCCGCCTGGCCTCGCCCGACGGCCTGATCACCCCGGCCGGGAACGAGACCCTGCACGTCAAGTCCGGCATGACGACGGCGGTCGACCTCGGCGACGTCACACGCGGCGAGGCGGGCTCCGTGGTCCTGACCCCCACCGACCAGTCGGTCCCGGTCGTGGCGGCACTGCGGGTGGTGCGCGGCAAGGGCGCCAAGCAGGAGACGGCGTTCATCCCGGCCACGGCCCCCGTCGGCACGCGTGCGACCTCGGCCGACAACAGCGGCAAGAGCTCGACCGTCTCCCTGACCGCGCCCACCGGCGCCGCCACGGTCAAGGTCACCGCGTCGGCGGGCAGCGAGGGCGGCACGCCGGTGACGAAGACCTACACGATCAAGTCGGGCAGCACCCAGGACATCGCGGCCCCCGTCCCGTCGGCCGTGAAGGGCACCTACGCCCTCACGTTGGAGCCCGTCTCCGGCGGCCCGGTCTACGCCGCCCGCACCCTGTCGGCCACGGAGTCCGGCATCCCCGGCTTCACCATCCAGACCCTCCCGAGCGACAGGGGGATGGTGTCGGTTCCGGAGGCGGACGAGGACTTGTCGGTGCTCCAGAAGTAGGGGCGGGCGCAGGCCGGGGCTGCCAGCCCTCCCCGGCCTAGTCCTCCCCGTACCGGGGGTCCACGGTCTCCGGAGTCAGCCCCAGCAGCTCCGCCACCTGCTCGACGACCACCTCGTGCACCAGCGCGGCCCGCTCGTCGCGCCCCTTGGTCCGGATCTCCACCGGCCGCCGGTAGACCACGACCCGAGCCCGCCGCCCGTCACGCGCGGGGATGATCCCGCCCAGCGGCACGGCCTCGTCGCTCCACGCCTCCGCGCCCCGGCTTTCCAGCCGCGGTACTTCGAGCACCAGGAAGTCGATGTCGGCCAGCTGCGGCCATCGCCGTTCGAGACGCTCCACGGAGTCCTGCACCAGGTCCGCGAACACCTCGGCACGGCTGGCCGCCAGCGGAACCTGCGGAGGAGCGATCGGCCCCCGCATGCCCCTCCCGTGGCGATCACGGCGACGGGGCCCGGGGCCGGCGGCACGAGGCGGTACACGGTTGTCCATCACTGGTGAAGCGTAGTCCCCGCACACCCCCGCCGCCGGGCCCCACGCGGCAACCGGCCACGTGCCAGAACCTGTCGCAGGATGACCATTCCGGCCAAGGTGTGGCTCGTTTCCGTAACCCTCCAAGACCGCCGAACTCAAGGCAATTGACGGTGTTTGTGCCGACCCGTGACCGGACGCGGCCCCGCCCAAGGTCTCGCGCGGGCCCGTTCACGCAGGTCAGCGGGGCGTGTTCGGGAGGGTGTGTGTGGTGTCTCACAGTACGACACGGTGGAGTGACCTGGGGGAGAGTCGTCGCGGCCCGCTCAAGAGTGCGGTACCGTCCATCGTCGTGAGCCCTGTACGTCGCTGTTCGCGCACCGCCTGCGGCCGACCCGCCGTCGCGACGCTGACGTACGTCTACGCCGACTCGACCGCGGTCCTCGGCCCGCTCGCCACCTACGCCGAACCCCACTGCTACGACCTGTGCGCCGAGCACTCCGAGCGCCTCACCGCCCCCCGCGGCTGGGAGGTCGTCCGCCTCCTCGACGGCTCCGCTCCCGCGCGGCCGAGTGGAGACGATCTGGAAGCGCTTGCCAACGCCGTGCGCGAGGCGGCCCGTCCCCAGGAGCGGGCGGCCGAGGCGGGCGGCGGAGCGCGCACCGCGGACCCGATGGAGGTCGCCCGCCGCGGCCACCTGCGCGTCCTGCGTTCTCCGGACAACTGAGCCCCGCTCACCGGCGTTCAGCCCCTGCCGGGACCCCACGTCACGCCCCGCCCCGCGTTACGACTCGGATGCGTCTGGGAGTCCACCTGGTGTCCGCACACCCGACCCTTACCCCTGACGGGTAGTTTGTGGGCACCCATAGGACTTTCAGGAGGGTTGGCCGTGGCTGCTGATCTGTCGCAGATCGTGAAGGCGTACGACGTACGCGGAGTGGTCCCGGACCAGTGGGACGAGTCGCTGGCCGGCCTCTTCGGCGCCGCCTTCGCCGAGGTGACGGGTGCGGCGGCGATCGTCGTGGGCCACGACATGCGCCCTTCGTCCCCCGGCCTGTCCCGCGCGTTCGCACGCGGCGCGGCGGACCGCGGGGTGGACGTCACCGAGATCGGCCTGTGCTCGACGGACCAGCTGTACTACGCCTCGGGCGCGCTGAACCTGCCGGGCGCGATGTTCACGGCCTCCCACAACCCGGCGCAGTACAACGGCATCAAGATGTGCCGCGCGGGTGCCGCCCCCGTCGGTCAGGACACGGGCCTCGCGCAGATCCGCGAACTGGTCGAGGGGTGGCTGGAGTCGGGGGCTCCGGAACCGGCGGCCGAGCCGGGCACGCTCACCACGCGCGAGACGTTGGAGGATTACGCGGCGTACCTCCGCTCCCTCGTCGACCTGACCTCCATCCGCCCCCTGAAGGTCGTCGTCGACGCCGGCAACGGCATGGGCGGCCACACGGTCCCCACGGTCTTCGCCGGACTGCCCCTCACGCTCGTCCCGATGTACTTCGAACTGGACGGCACCTTCCCGAACCACGAGGCCAACCCGCTCGACCCGGCCAACATCGTGGACCTGCAGAAGCGGGTCCCCTCGGAGGAAGCCGACCTGGGCATCGCCTTCGACGGCGACGCCGACCGCTGCTTCGTCGTGGACGAGAACGGCGACCCGGTCTCCCCGTCGGCGATCACCGCGCTGGTCGCCGCGCGCGAGCTGGCCCGCAACGGCGGCAAGGGCACGGTCATCCACAACCTGATCACGTCCCGTACGGTCCCCGAGGTGGTGAAGGAGAACGGCGGCACCCCGGCCCGCACCCGCGTCGGCCACTCCTTCATCAAGGCCGAGATGGCCCGCTCGGGCGCGATCTTCGGCGGCGAGCACTCCGCCCACTACTACTTCAAGGACTTCTGGAACGCCGACACGGGCATGCTGGCCGCCCTGCACGTCCTCGCGGCCCTCGGCGGCCAGGACGGTCCCCTGTCCGCCCTCGTCGCCCAGTACGACCGCTACGCGGGCTCCGGCGAGATCAACTCCACGGTCGCCGACCAGACCGCCCGCCTCGCCGCGATCCGCACCGCCTACGAGGGGCGCCCCGGCATCACCCTCGACGACCTCGACGGCCTCACGGTCTCCGCCGCCGACTGGTGGTTCAACGTCCGCCCGTCCAACACCGAACCCCTGCTGCGCCTGAACGCGGAGGCCAAGGACGAGGCGACGATGACCAAGATCCGCGACGAGGCGCTGGCGATCATCCGGGCCTGACACACGGGCCCGTCGGCCCGGGCTCGCCCAACCCCGCCGCTCGCGCCGCGCCGGCGGTACGCTGACCAGCACATCAGCAAAGCCCCACCCGCCCCCGAAGGGACACCTCATGCCGCTCGAAGCCGGCCTCCTGGAGATCCTCGCCTGCCCGGCCTGCCACGCCCCCCTGAAGGAGCAGGACACCGAGCTGATCTGCACCGGCCAGGACTGCGGCCTCGCATACCCCGTCCGTGACGGCATCCCGGTCCTGCTCGTCGACGAGGCCCGCCGCCCCGCGTAGCGCCCCACCACCGGCGTAACAACGGGGCGCCGCGCCCCACCCGCGCTAGACCCCCCGAACAGGACCCCGGCGATCGGAGGCTGCCGCCCATGCTCGACGAATCGCTGCTCGACAGTCCGGACGGCCTCGCCGAGGTCGATCGGCGAGGCCTTCTGCGCGGCGCGGCGGAGGCCGGCGCCCGCGTCCGCACGGCGGCCCGGCACGCCGTCGAGGCCGGAGTCGGCGACCTCAAGCCCGACGGCCGCCCCCGCTCCGTCCTGATCGCCGGCCCGGGCGCCGCCGCGACCCACACCGCCGACCTGCTGGGCTCCCTCGCCGGCCCCGGCAGCCCCGTCATCCGGCTGGCCCCCACCGGCGTCGCCCCGGCCGCGGGCGCCCTGCGCTGGGAACTCCCGGGCTGGGCCGGCTCCGTCGACCTGCTGCTGATCGCCACCCCGGACGGCACCGAACCCAGCCTCTCGCTGCTCGCCGAGCAGGCCTACCGCCGCGGCTGCTCGGTCGTCGCCGTGGCCCCGGCCCACACCCCGCTCGCCGAAGCCGTGTCCGGCGCGCACGGCCTGTTCGTACCGATGGCGACGGCGCCGTACGACCAGGAGGAACCGCTCGCCGCGTCCTCCCCGGGCGTCTTCTGGGCGATGCTCACCCCGCTGCTCTCGCTCCTCGACCGCATCGGCCTGCTCGGCGCCGCGCCGGACGCCCTGGAGAAGGTCGCCGACCGCCTGGACCACGTCGCCGAACGCTGCGGCCCGGCCATCGCGACCTACAGCAACCCGGCCAAGACCCTCGCCGCCGAACTCGCCGACGCCCTGCCCGTCGTATGGACGGAGGGCCCCTCGGCAGGACCCGCCGGTCGCCGTTTCGTCGCCGCCCTCGCGGAGCTCGCCGGCCGTCCCGCCGTGGTCGCCGAACTGCCCGAGGCACTCGCCGCGCACAGCGCCCTGCTGGCCGGCCCCCTCGCGGCCAGCGCCGACCCCGAGGACTTCTTCCGCGACCGCGTGGAGGAGGCGCCCGCGCTGCACGCGCGCGTGGTGCTGCTCCGCGACCGCCCGATCGGCGGCCTCACCGCCGCCCCCGCCGCCCGTGACCTTGCCCTCAGCCATGACACGCCGATGAGCGAACTCGAACCGGAGGAGGGCGGCGAACTGGCGACCCTCGCGGAACTGATCGCCGTCACGGATTTCGCCGCTGTTTACCTGGCGCTCGCTTCCGGGGCCTGATCTTGCCTCAGGTCGTCGCACCCGGGCCCGCCCGGGGCGTCCGACCCGCGCCCACCACCGGAACAGGAACCGGCCGGCGCCGACCGCGCAGCGCACTCACGGAGACGTAGAAACCACATGGATCGCCTCGACAACACCGTCCGCCCCTACGCCTGGGGTTCGCCCACCGCCATCCCGCACCTCCTCGGCGTCGAGCCGACCGGCGAACCGCAGGCGGAGATGTGGATGGGAGCCCACCCCGGTGCCCCCTCGCGCACCGCACGCGGGACACTCGTCGAGGTCATCGACGCCGCCCCGGAGCGCGAACTGGGCGCCGGGGCGATCGCGAAGTTCGGCCCGCGGCTTCCGTTCCTGCTCAAGATCCTCGCGGCCGGGGCGCCCCTGTCCCTCCAGGTGCACCCCAACCTGGAGCAGGCCAAGGAGGGGTACGCCGACGAGGAGCGGCGCGGCATCCCCATGGACGCCCCGCACCGCAACTACAAGGACGCCAACCACAAGCCGGAACTGATCTGCGCGCTCACCGAGTTCGACGGCCTGTGCGGCTTCCGCGACCCGGTCCGCACGGCCGACCTGCTCGACGGGCTCGGCGTCGACTCCCTGAAGCCGTACGTCGACCTGCTGCGCGCCCACCCCGAGGACGCGGCGCTGCGCGAGGTCCTCACCGCGATCCTCAGCGCCGACCCCGAGGAGATGGCCCACACGGTCGCCGAGGCCACCGCCGCCTGCACCCGCCTCGGCGGCGACTACGCCCCCTACGCCGGCCTCGCCCACCACTTCCCGGGCGACCCCGGCGTCATCGCGGCCATGCTGCTCAACCACGTCCGTCTGCAGCCCGGCGAGGCCCTGTTCCTCGGTGCCGGCATCCCGCACGCCTACCTCAGCGGCCTCGGCGTCGAGATCATGGCCAACTCCGACAACGTCCTGCGCTGCGGTCTGACCCCCAAGCACGTCGACGTCCCCGAACTCCTGCGCGTCGTCCGCTTCGAGGCCGGAGACGCGGGTGTGCTGCGGCCCGAGGCCTCTCCGGACGGCGAGGAGGTCTACGAGACGCCGATCGACGAGTTCCGGCTCTCCCGGTACGTCCTGCCCGAGGGCGGAACCGCCCACGACCTCACCCTGGAAACCCCGCAGATCCTGCTCTGCACGGCCGGTTCCGTCCGGGCCGGCGAGCACGAGCTCGCTTCCGGCCAGTCCGTCTTCGTCCCGGCGGGCGAGAAGGCCGAGGTCTCCGGCGCGGGCACGATCTTCCGTGCCACCGTGATCGTATGACCGGGGCTGTGGATACCTGACGCGCCGCCGTCCGAGCGGGCTGCAAGAATGGCCCACCGGCAAAGCACGGGCAAAGACGGGCACACGCCTGGACGGCGTAGACGTACGAGGGCGAAGGGACAACGCGGACACATGAGCGCGTCAGGCGGTACCAGGGCGATCGTGGCGGCACTCGGCGCCAATCTCGCGATCGCGGCATCGAAGTTCGTGGCGTTCGCGTTCAGCGGCTCCTCGTCGATGCTCGCCGAGGGCGTCCACTCGCTCGCCGACTCCGGCAACCAGTTCCTGCTGCTGGTCGGCGGCAGGAAGGCCCAGCGCGAGGCGACCCCGCAGCACCCCTTCGGCTACGGCCGCGAGCGGTACATCTACGCCTTCCTGGTCTCGATCGTCCTCTTCTCGGTCGGCGGCATGTTCGCCATCTACGAGGGCTACGAGAAGATCGTCCACCCGCACGAGGTGGAGCACTGGTACTGGCCGGTGGGCGTCCTCGTGTTCGCGATCATCGCCGAGGGCTTCTCCTTCCGCACGGCCATAAAGGAGTCCAACGAACTCCGCGGCAAGCTGTCCTGGTCGCAGTTCATCCGCCGCGCCAAGGCCCCCGAGCTGCCCGTCGTCCTCCTGGAGGACTTCGGCGCGCTCATCGGTCTGGTCCTCGCCCTCGGCGGCGTCGGCCTCGCCCTGCTCACCGGCAACGGCGTCTGGGACGGCATCGGTACGGTCTGCATCGGCGTCCTGCTCGTCAGCATCGCCCTGGTCCTGGCCGCGGAGACCAAGTCACTGCTGCTCGGTGAGGCCGCCGGCCCCGACGTGGTGAAGCAGATCGAGACCGCGATGGTCGACGGCGAGACCGTGACCGGCGTCATCCACATGCGCACGCTCCACCTCGGCCCCGAGGAACTGCTGATCGCCGCCAAGATCGCCGTCCAGCACGACGACACGGCCACCGAGGTCGCGAACGCCATCGACGCGGCCGAGGCCCGCATCCGGGCCGCCGTCCCCATCGCGCGCGTGATCTACCTGGAGCCTGACATCTACAGCGAGGCCGAGGCAGCCAAGGGCCCGGACCCGGAGGCGACCCCGGGCGGCCCGACCCCGCACGCGGCCGGGCACTGAGGGCCCGCGGTCCGCTCAGACGGGCCGCACGGGCCAGGGCGCCGGCGGCACAGCCGGCGCCTTTCGCCGTCGTACCACCAGGGCGCCGATCCCCAGCCCGATGCCGGTGAGGATCAGGACGCCCCCGAGCAGCAGGGCCGCACCGAGTATCGCCGGGCCCGTACGGTCGTCGGTCACCCGACCCCGCACGGCGTCCACGGACACCGTGCCGCCCTGCTCGTCGAGGCGGGCACGGGAGTCCAGCGAGTTGGCGCGGTGATCGCCGAGCAGGAACAGGTGCCCCTGCGGGACCTTCACGTCGTACGACTTGTGCACGCCATCCGCGTCACCGCCGTACACGTACGGCTCCTCGACCGGCTTGCCGTTCACGCTCACACGCTCCCGCGAGCCCACCAGCGTGCAGCACGCCACCCGGTCCCCGCCCACACCGATGACCCGCTTCATCAGAAGCCCGTCGACCCCGTAGCCCTCCGGTGCCTCGAACATCACGACATCGCCGCGCCGCACCTCGCTGCCGTCGACGCGCTCCCAGATGATCCGGTCACCCTCTGCGTACGTCGGTGTCATGCTGCCGCCCGCCATGGTGGAGGCCCCGTAGGCCGCCCGCATATGGGCGAAGGTGCCGCCCGCCAACACCAACCCCAGCAGCCCCACCACGAGCGCCGCGATCCCCAGTCCCCGCCCTCTGCCCGCCATGCCCGTCCTCTCCACGCGGTCCGTCCGCGGCGCGGAGAATAGCGGTCCGCTGTGAATCACCCGTGCCCCTCGCCGTTCCCGACGCGAAGGCGAAGTCCCAGTTCAGTCCGGTTTGCGGTCGCCTGTCCCAGGCATTCCGGCCACCCGCCCGCCCTCTCCCGCACCCCACGGCGATCCCCGCGCGCACCCCCAGAACGACGTGAACCATTCGGAGGCGGACTGGGGGCAGACCCGCCCTCCGTGTAACTTGGGACGGAGCCAGACGTCGCTGCTGATGGCGGTCGGGCGGTCCAGGACGGACCGACCGAGGGAGAGAGGGCCTCCGACGGACTGCGCTGCGCGTACGCGGGCATGCCTGTGCCCTCTTCTCGGGCACCCCTGTGTCCGCCGCCGCGCAGACCAGCCGTACCCACCTCGACCCAATCCCGAGGAGCAGCTCGCAATGACGACTGTCGACAACCGACAGGACTTCAAGGTCGCCGACCTCTCCCTGGCCGAGTTCGGCCGCAAGGAGATCACCCTCGCCGAGCACGAGATGCCGGGCCTCATGGCGATCCGCAAGGAGTACGCCGAGGCGCAGCCCCTCGCCGGCGCCCGCGTCACCGGCTCCCTGCACATGACCGTGCAGACCGCCGTGCTCATCGAGACCCTGGCCGCCCTCGGCGCCCAGGTCCGCTGGGCCTCCTGCAACATCTTCTCCACCCAGGACCACGCGGCTGCCGCCATCGCCGTCGGCCCGAACGGCACGCCCGACAACCCGCAGGGCATCCCGGTCTTCGCCTGGAAGGGCGAGACCCTGGAGGAGTACTGGTGGTGCACCGAGCAGGCGCTGTCCTGGCCGGACAGCCCCACCGGCGGCCCGAACATGATCCTGGACGACGGCGGCGACGCCACCCTCCTCGTCCACAAGGGCGTCGAGTACGAGAAGGACGGCAAGGTCCCGTCCGTCGACACCGCCGAGTCCGACGAGCATCGCGTCATCCTCGAACTCCTGCACCGCACCATCACGGACGGTTCGCAGAAGTGGACCCAGCTGGCCTCCGAGATCCGCGGCGTGACCGAGGAGACCACGACCGGCGTCCACCGCCTGTACGAGATGCAGCGCGACGGCGTCCTCCTCTTCCCGGCGATCAACGTCAACGACGCCGTCACCAAGTCGAAGTTCGACAACAAGTACGGCTGCCGCCACTCCCTGGTCGACGGCATCAACCGCGCCACCGACGTCCTGATCGGCGGCAAGACCGCCGTCGTCTGCGGCTACGGCGACGTGGGCAAGGGCTGCGCGGAGTCCCTGCGCGGCCAGGGCGCCCGCGTGATCATCACCGAGATCGACCCGATCTGCGCCCTGCAGGCGGCGATGGACGGCTACCAGGTCACGACCCTGGACGAGGTCGTCGAGACCGCCGACATCTTCGTCACCACCACCGGCAACAAGGACATCATCCTTGCGTCGGACATGGCGAAGATGAAGCACCAGGCGATCGTCGGCAACATCGGCCACTTCGACAACGAGATCGACATGGCCGGCCTCGCCAAGATCCCCGGCATCGTCAAGGACGAGGTCAAGCCGCAGGTCCACACCTGGAAGTTCTCCGACGGCAAGGTGATCATCGTCCTCTCCGAGGGCCGCCTGCTGAACCTGGGCAACGCCACCGGCCACCCGTCGTTCGTGATGTCCAACTCCTTCGCGGACCAGACCCTGGCCCAGATCGAGCTGTTCACCAAGCCCGACGAGTACCCGACCGGCGTCTACGTGCTGCCCAAGCACCTCGACGAGAAGGTCGCCCGCCTCCACCTTGACGCTCTCGGCGTGAAGCTCACCAAGCTGCGCCCCGAGCAGGCCGCGTACATCGGCGTGGAGGTCGACGGTCCGTTCAAGTCGGACCACTACCGCTACTGAGTCCGAAGGTCCCCAGACCCTCCGAGGCAGGCCCCCGCACCCCCGTGTCGGGGGCCTGCCCCATTGGCCTCCGGCCGGACCGGCCCGTCACGACCCAGGACCCCCATGCCCCGCGGCCGCTATTCGCTCCACGATCCGCACGACCACACCCCCCTCGCAGAAGAGCACTTCCAGTGCGCCCCCGGCCCGTCCGGCTGGCGCTACGTATCCCGGCTGACCACCCCCGCGGGCGATCACCGGGGCTCGGTCGACCTCGCCCTGGACGAACTCGGCCGCCCTCTCCGCCTCGAACTCCACGCGGGAGGCTGGCAAGTCCGCGGCGCGGCCCTCGACGGCGTCACCTGGGTCCGCACCGACCCCACCGGCACTCATGCCACCGAAGGCAATGTGCGCGCCCACGCCTTCACCGGCACGTCCCCCGCGTTCCTCGTCGCCACCGCCCGGCTTCTGCGCCTCACCCCCTCCTCCGCCGCGACCCGCGTACGCCTCGTGGCCTTCACCGACCCGGTCCTCGCCCCGCTCACCGTGGACCAGTCCTGGACCTTGCTGAACAGCGAAGCACACGCCACTGACAACGGCCCCCTGACCGTGGACGAGTACCAGGTCACAGCCCTGGACACGGGCGAACAGCACACCGTGCACATCGCCGGGGACGTGGTCCTGGCCGCGCCCGGGATCGAGCTGGAGGACCTCCAGTCACCGCCGTCGAGATTCGACTGAGCGCAACGGCCTGACGGAGACGAGGCCACGCGGCCCGCTACGCCGGCGGCGCGAATCCGGTGGAACCCGAAGCCCCGGCCGGCCGTTCGGACGCCGTCTCGTCCTGCCGAGGCGGCGCCGGCTGCGCGACGGGAACCTGGGACTGCGGGGAGCCCTGGACCTGCGGCGGGGCGGACTGAGCGGAGCCCTGGTGCCAGACAGGCGCGTGCGGCTGATACGCGCTCGCCCCGTACGGCTGCGGCACCGGCGGCGGATAACCGCCGGGCACCCCGGCCGCAGGGATGCCCGGCGCGAAACCGGGAGGCGTGCTCCCCGGCGCGACCGACCCCGAGCCCGCGAACGCCCGCCGTGCCTCGCGGGCCTGCCGCTCATGGACCACCGCCGCGAGGAAGGCGGCCGGGTGCACACCCTGCGGAGCCGGAGTGCCGGTACGAGCCGAGAAGTCGGCCGCCAGCCGCTGCGCCATGTCCCAGGACACCTGCGGATCGAGCTGCTGCATCCGCGTCAGATACTGCCGGACGGCCAGCCACAGCCCATCGGGTACGGCCGACAGATCCAGCTCGGCGAACCGTCCCGCCAGCTCGGGCGGAGGAGGAGGCACGAAGCCGGTCCGCCCGACGGGAATCCGCTCGCGCACGACCAGGGTGCCCGCGAAGACGTCCCCGAGCCGTCGACCCCGCGCCGACACCAGCGAGGCGATGCAGGCCACGACCCCGAACGTCACCAGGATCTCCACCACACCGATCGCGCCCCGCACCAGCGCGTGCCGGAACCGGATCGGCCCGCCGTCGTCGCGCACCACACGCAGCCCGAACGCCAGCTTCCCCAGTGAGCGCCCATGACTCAGCGTCTCCACCGCGATCGGGCCGCCGACCAGCACCAGCAGAAAGGTCGCGATCGACAGCGCGACCTGAGCGGCGTCGTCCAAGGAGGAGGTCGACGCCACCAGTCCGACGGTCACGCCGATGTACACCAGTACGGCCACGACCAGATCGAGCAGCACCGCCAACGCCCTGCTCGGCAGCTTCGCGGGGCGCAGTTCGAGCGCCACCGCCTCGCCGGTCACCAGCTCACTCACGCCTGCCGTCCTCTCCCCTGGTCTGCCCCGTGAACCGCAAGTCTGCCAAGCTGAGGGCGCATCGCGCCGCAGTACGACAACCTGACAGCATCACGAGCATCCACGACGAGCAGTGGACGACCAGCCGAGGAGCAGGCAGACCCCATGGACCTGGACGTCTTCGTCTCCGCGCACCGAGCCGAATGGGACCGCCTCGACGCCCTGGTCCGCCGCCAACGCAGCCTCAACGGCGCCGAGGCCGACGAGCTCGTCGCGCTCTACCAGCGCACCGCCACCCATCTCTCCCTCATCCAGTCCAGCGCCCCCGACCCGCAACTGACCGGCCGGCTCAGCCGGCTCGTGGCACGCGCGCGCAGCGCCGTCACCGGTACCCGCCGCGCCTCATGGCGCGACGCCACGAGTTTCCTCAGTCAGGGTTTCCCCGCCGCTGTCTACCGCGCCCGCCACTGGTGGGTGCCCACCGCGCTGATCTCCACCGTCATAGCGATCCTCCTGGGCTGGTGGATAGGCACCCACCCGGAAGTGCAGTCGACCATCGCGGCTCCCAGCCAGCTCCGTCAGCTGACCCGCCCCGGCGGCGAGTACGAGACCTACTACTCGAGCCACCCGGCGGCCTCCTTCGCCGCCCAGGTGTGGACGAACAACGCCCAGGCCGCCGCGATGTGCCTGGTCCTGGGGATCTTCCTGGGCCTGCCGGTGCTCTGGATCCTCTTCGAGAACATGCTCAACCTGGGCGTCGGCATCGGCCTGATGTCCTCCGCAGGCCGCCTCGACACCTTCCTGGGCCTGATCCTCCCGCACGGTCTGCTCGAACTGACGGCCGTCTTCGTCGCCGCCGGCACCGGACTCCGTCTCGGCTGGACGCTCATCGACCCCGGTCCCCGGAGCCGTCGTACGGCACTCGCGGAAGAGGGCCGAGCGGCGGTGGGCATGGCGATCGGCCTCGCGCTGGTCCTGTTCGTCTCCGGCGCCATCGAAGGTTTCGTCACCCCGTCCGGACTCCCCACCTGGGCCCGCATCGGCATCGGGGTCGTGGCCGAGCTGGCATTCCTGACGTACGTCTACGTCCTCGGCGGCCGCGCGGTACGCACCGGCCAGTCGGGTGATCTTGAAGCTGCGGAGCGCAGCGCGACCGTGCCGACGGCCGCCTGATGTGCGTCCGGGGCCTGTGAGCTGCTAGTCTCCTCTTCGTCCCGCGAAACCCGTTGACACGGGTGGAGTGGGGAGGTAGATTCAAACAGTTGCCTAGAACTGGACAGGTTCAGGGCCGATCGTTTAAAATCTATCTGCTTCCAAAGAAGTCGCGGACTGCGCTTCCGGGAAGCACCCCCGACTTACTACTCAGAAATGAGCGGCCGGTCAGACCGGCCAAAAACTTCTGATAAAGTCGAAACCGCCGGAAAGGAAACCGCGAGAGCGGAAACCTGGAAAGCGCCGAGGAAATCGGGTCGAGAAAAGATCTGATAGAGTCGGAAACGCAAGACCGAAGGGAAGCGCCCGGAGGAAAGCCCGAGAGGGTGAGTACAAAG
>NZ_JBWKFL010000015.1:0-37115 GCF_056434305.1 Streptomyces sp. NPDC044061
TGGTACTGCAGGGGGGACCCTGTGGGAGAGTAGGACGCCGCCGAACAATCTTTGGGAAAACCCCCGCATCGAAAGATGCGGGGGTTTTCTGCGTTACGGGTCCTTTAGGGTCTAGGCATGCGATACGACCTCATCATCTTCGACAACGACGGTGTCCTCGTGGACAGCGAGCCGATCTCCAACCGGCACCTGGCCGCCTATCTGACCGAGCTGGGGCACCCGACGTCGTACGAGGACTCCATCCGGGACTACATGGGGTCGGCGATGCACCGGATCCACGACCTGGTGCTGGAGCGGACGGGGCAGCGACTGCCGGACGACTTCGACGATGTCTTCCATGCGCGTGTGTTCGCCGCCTTCGAGCGGGAGTTGAAGCCCGTGGCAGGCGCCGACGGCGTGCTGGAGAAGTTGGCCGCCGACGGGGTGCCGTACTGCGTGGCCTCCTCCGGGAGCCATGAGCGGATCCGGGTGGGGCACCGGACGACCGGACTCGACCGGTGGTTCGAGGAGGAGAGGATCTTCAGCTCGCAGGATGTGGGGCGCGGCAAGCCGGCACCCGACCTCTTCCTCTTCGCGGCCGAACGGATGGGTGCCGCTCCGGAGCGCTGCCTGGTCGTGGAGGACTCACCGCTCGGTGTGCAGGCGGCCGTGGCGGCCGGGATGGACGTGTACGGGTTCACCGCGATGACACCGGCCGCACGGCTCGCCGGGGCGAACCAACTGTTCTCCAGCATGGGGGAGTTGGCTGACCTGCTGGTGTGACGCGGTCATCGCTGAAGGCCTGACATTTGTCATGCGGACCTCCGGACGATCGTTTCTACTGGCGGTCCCCTACCAGCGGCGAAGCTGGGGGCATGACGAAGAACACGGGGGCCCAGGGCCGGAGCAACGACCAGAAGCAGAACCCGAGTGTGCTGGACAACTTCAAGCCGCTGCTCGTGGACGTGGCGGTGCCGCTCGGCTCGTACTACCTCCTCAAGGAGGCCTTCGGGATGAGCACCTTCGCGGCGCTCGCCTGGAGCAGCGTCGTGCCGGGCGTGCGCACCGCGTGGAGCCTGGTCAAGGAGCGGCGGACCAATGCGCTGGCCGGCCTCATCCTGGTGGTCAACGTCGTCTCGCTGCTGCTGAGTTTCGTCTCCGGTGACCCGCGGCTGATGCTCGCCAAGGACAGCGGGATCAGCAGCACGGTCGCCCTCGGGATCCTGCTCTCCGTCAAGCTCGGCAAGCCGATGATGACCGCCGGTATGAAGCCCTTCCTCATCAAGGGCGACGCGGCGAAGGAGGCAGCCTGGCAGCGGTTGATGTCCGGCGAGGCGGCCGGGTCCGTGGCCTTCCGGCGGAAGGAGAAGGTGTTCTCCGTCGTCTGGGGTGTGGCGCTGTTCGCCGAGTGTGTCGCGCGGGTGGTGGGCGCGTACACCATCCCCGTGGACACCATGGTGTGGCTCGGCACGGTCGTCATGATCGGCACGATCGCGGTCGCCATGGTGGTCAGCGGTGGCCTGGCCAGCGCGCCGATGGAGGGGATGCTGGCCGCAGAGGTCGAGGCCGGTGCCGGCGCCGACCAGGCCGGGCAGCCCGAGGTCGCCGTCGCCGCCGGAGTCTCCACTCGGTGAAGCTGAGGGAAATTCATCTTTGGCTGGATCTACCCACAGGTAGCCCGGGGCCCTACGCTCGCCGCCATGACTGATGTGCTGCGGCGCGGTAGGGCCTCGCTGGCGTTCAGCTTCTTCGCCCAGGGCGTCACCTTCGCCCTGCTCGTGACGCGCATCCCGGCCATCCAGGACCGGTACGGCATCTCCGACGCGCTGCTGCCGGTCTTCCTGGCCGCCGTGCCGATCCTCGCCGGTGTCGGCAGCGTGACGACCGAGCAGCTGGTGAAGCGGGTCCGGCCCAGTCGGCTGCTGCGCTGGTCCCAGCCGGTGGTGCTGCTGGCGCTGCTCGGCGTCGGGGCCGGTGGGGTGATGGCCGAGCTGGGCCTCGCCCTGGCCGCGTTCGGGCTGGCCGTGGGGGCGCTGGACGCCTCCATGAACATGCTCGGGGTCAGCCTCCAGCGGTCGTACGGGCGCAGCATCATGCTCAGCTTCCACGCCGTCTACAGCCTGGGCGGGATCGTGGGGGCCTCGCTCGCCTGGGTCGGGGCGCACTGGCATCTCGCGCTGTGGGTGTCGTACCTGCCGGTGGTGGCCGCGCTGCTGCCGGCCACGCTGGTGGGGAGCCGGTGGTACGTCGACGGGGAGCCGGCGCCGGTGGAGGAGCGGGCCGGCCAGGGCGGGAACGTCGTCTTCAGGGTGCTGCTGCCGCTGTGTCTGGTGATGACCTTCGCCTACATCGGGGACTCGACCGTCTCCAACTGGAGCGCCAAATACCTGAAGGACGTGCTCGGCAGCTCGGAGCAGCTGGCGACGGTGCCGTACAACGTGTACATGGTGACCACGCTGGTGGGGAGGGCCATCGGGGACTTCGGGGTCCGGCGGCTCGGGGCGGCCACGGTCGTACGGCTCGGGACGCTGGTGGCGGCCGGGGGGTTCGCGGTGGTGTCCGTGGCGCCGGACGCGTGGGTGGGCATGCTCGGGTTCACCCTGCTGGGTCTGGGGCTGTGTGTGCTGGTGCCCCAGACCTTCGCGGCGGCGGGCCGGCTGTTCCCGGGGGGCTCGGACGCGGCGATCGCCCGGCTCAACATCTTCAACTACGTCGGTTTCCTGATCGGTTCGCCGTTGGTGGGTGCGCTCGGGGACGCGTGGAGCTATCGGGGCGCCATGCTGGTGCCAATGGTGTTGGTGCTGGTGACGTTGGTGCACGCCAGGTCGTTCGCCGCTCAACCGGACCGATACGGTGGCGGGCATGAGCGGCCGCGCACAGCTGATGTGGGACGAGGCAGTAACGGGCTATGACTTCGGACCGGACCATCCGATGGATCCGGTCCGGCTGGAGCTGACCCGGAAGCTGGTGGGTGCCTTCGGGCTCGACCGGGAGATGGCGGTGGTCGCCGCGAAACCGGCCGGGGAGTCGACGCTGCGGCTCGTCCACCGGGAGGACTACATCCGGGCCGTGAAGGCCGCGTCGGCGGATCCGGATTCGGCTGCCGGCGCCTACGGGCTCGGGACGCTGGACGATCCCGCCTTCGCCGGGATGCACGAGGTGTCCGCGCTGATCGCGGGGCAGTCGGTGGGAGCGGCGGAGGCGGTGTGGCGTGGCGAGGCCGATCATGCCGTGAACTTCGCGGGCGGGCTGCACCATGCGATGCCCGGCGGCGCTTCGGGGTTCTGTGTCTACAACGACGCCGCCCTGGCCATCGCGCGGCTGCTGGAGCTGGGGGCCGAGCGGGTCGCGTACGTGGACGTGGACGTGCATCACGGGGACGGGGTGCAGGCGGCGTTCTGGGAGGATCCGCGGGTTCTGACGATCTCGCTGCACGAGCACCCGCGTACGTTGTTCCCGCAGACCGGGTGGCCGCAGGAGACCGGGGCCGGGGCGGGCGAGGGGGCGGCCGTGAACGTGGCGCTGCCGGCCGGGACCGGGGACGCGGGGTGGCTGCGGGCGTTCCACGCGGTGGTGCCGGAGCTGCTCGGGGACTTCCGGCCGCAGGTGCTGGTGTCGCAGCACGGGGCGGACACGCACTTCGAGGATCCGCTCGCGCATCTCGCCGTTTCGCTGGATGCTCAGCGGGCTGTGCAGGTGGCGTGTCACGAGCTGGCGCACGAGTACGCGGGCGGGAAGTGGGTCGCGTTGGGGGGCGGCGGGTACGCGGTGGTGGAAGTGGTGCCGCGGTCGTGGACGCATCTGGTGGGGATCGCCGCGGGGCGGGAGGTCGCTCCCGAGACGATGATCCCCGAGGAGTGGCGGCAGCAGGTGTTCGCTCGGACCCGGCAGTTCGCTCCGATGCGGATGACCGATGGGCGGTGGCCGGTGTCGTTCGCCTCCTGGGAGGCGGGGTACGACCCCGCTGATCGCTTGGATCAGGCTGTACTGGCCACTCGGCGGGCTGCGTTTCCGCTGCGGGGGCTGTTGGCGTGAGCGGGGCTGCGCCGCTCTTGGGGCCTGTTTGCCACGCACCCGTCGGTCTCGGGTGAGCGGCCAGGGGCTCCACCCTCTGGACCCCCGTTTCCCACTCACGCACCCGTCTCGGTCGGCTGACACGGGCGGGCCCAGGTCGAGAAGTTGGCGTTGGGCCAACCGTGCGATGTTCTTTCGTTCCTGCTGCGGGGTCGTCCGCAATGGGTCACCATCGCATTCGTGTTGACCGCCGATGCTCTTCGTGTGCATCTGCTGGCTGCCCGGCTGGCCGGGGAGGTGGCGACCTCTCGGGAGGACAGTCTTCGTAGTTATCGGCTGTTCGCGGCCCGGGATCCACGGGTGTTGCTCGGGGTCGACCCCGAAGGGGAGTGGGGACAGCGTGAGTTGCTGGACCTCATGGCGGCCAAGTGTGGCGTTTCGGCCGATCCTCTGCACACCTCCGGCCCGGATGTGATCGACCCGGAGCGGACGCTGGCCGCGCTGGACGCCTTCGCCGAGCGGATCCGGAATGCCGCCCTGCGTGGGGCGCCCGTGCTGCTGGGGACCGGGCATCCGCATCGGCTCCTCGGTTTCTACGGTGGCCTGGCGGACGCGCTGTCGGCAGTGGGGTGTGAGGTGCTCACCCCGGCGCAGGGTCGCTCTGTCGACATATTGACCCGGTTCGGTCTACGCACGTATCGCCTGGACTACGTACGAGGTGTTGCCCTGGTGCGGGAACCGGAGGTCGAGCGCCCCGGTTGTGAGCCGGGTGCCCACTGCCACTCGCCGCTCCCGGTTCGGGTCGCCCTGGCGGCCGCGGCCGACGCCGGCGGGCCGTTGCCCGAGCTGGTGATCGGTGACCACGGCTGGGTCTGCGGTGCAGGTCAGCTGGGGTTCGAGGCGATCGGCCTCGCGGACACGGACGATCCCGCGCTGTTCGTCGGGGAGGCGGAGGGGGTCGTGGCCGTCGCCGTTCCGGTTGATGACGCCGTGCCGTCTGTTTACTACCGGCCGCTCACCCGCTACGTACTCAATCGAGCGTGTCTGTCACAGTAGGCCGCCGTTGGGTGCACCTCTTCCCCACTCGCACCACCCGCCCCTAGTCTGGGGAGTGAGCACGCAACGACGAAGAGTCACCGGAAGGGGAAGCCGGTGGCCCGTCGAGTGCGGAAGGTTCAGGTGTGTCATGGCTGCAGCTGGCGAGAGGCCTCTGAACGAGGTTCAGTTCCTTACCGTGGCGGAGGTCGCCTCGGTGATGCGAGTGTCGAAGATGACCGTGTACCGGCTGGTGCACAGCGGTCATCTGCCCGCGATCCGGGTGGGGCGGTCCTTCCGCGTCCCGGAGCAAGCGGTACACGAGTACCTCCGCGAGAGTTATGTGGGGGTGGAGACGGCCTGACGGCCTTCCGGGAAACCCCTGGGAGCACCTCGATTACGACCTCAGCGCTCGGACGGGTAGGCTGGCCCCTCGTAGGTCGTATGGGCCCATGGCGCCCAAACACCGAGTGATGAGAAGTGAGCGAGGGTAGTCGTGGGCTCTGTTATCAAGAAGCGGCGCAAGCGGATGGCCAAGAAGAAGCACCGCAAGCTGCTCAAGCGCACGCGCGTTCAGCGCCGTAACAAGAAGTAAGCGGCGCCGCGAGAGCGTGTCCTGTGGCCCCCCGTCCGCGAGGATGGGGGGCCACAGGCATGTCCGCGGGTGGATTCCACGGGAGCCCCGGTGGCATGGGCATATTCCAACTGGTGAATTTCCGTCACCTCATGCATCGGGTGGTCATCACAGCGCAACATCGACCCGCTAAGTTGGCCGCACACGGGGAACGCGGGCTGGGACCAGGTTTCGCACGAGATCGGGAAGGAAGGCGCTGATCTTGGGGAAGGTCGTGCTCGTCACCGGAGTGGCCCGGCAGCTGGGCGGCCGGTTCGTGCGGCGGATCCAGCGTGACCCCGAGGTGGACCGGGTGATCGCCGTGGACGCGCTGCCGCCGGCGCACCACCTGGGCGGGGCCGACTTCATCCAGGCCGACATCAGGCAGCCCACCATCGCCCGGGTGCTCGCCGAGACGGGCGCCGACACGGTCGTCCACATGGATGTCACGGGCACCGCGCTGGGCGGCGGCAGCCGGGCCACGGTCAAGGAGACCAACGTCATCGGCACCATGCAGCTGCTCGGTGCCTGCCAGAAGTCGCCGACCGTGCAGCGGCTGGTGGTGAAGTCCAGTACGAACGTCTACGGTTCAGCGCCGCGGGATCCCGCCGTGTTCACCGAGACGACCCCCGCCAAGTCGCTGCCCAGCGGCGGGTTCGCGAAGGACGCGGTGGAGGTCGAGGGGTACGTGCGCGGGTTCGCCCGGCGGCGGCCGGACGTCGCCGTGTGCGTGCTGCGCTTCGCCAACATCCTGGGTCCGAGCGCGGACACCCCGCTCGCCTCGTACTTCGCGCTGCCCGTCCTGCCGACCGTGTTCGGCTACGACCCGCGGCTGCAGTTCGTGCACGAGGACGACGTCATCGAGGTGCTGCGGATCGCCTCCCACGAGCCACGCCGGGGCACCCTCAACAGCGGCACCTTCAACATCGCGGGCGACGGCGTGCTGCTGCTCTCCCAGTGCTCCAGGCGCCTGGGCCGCCCCATCGTGCCGCTGCTGCTGCCCGCGGTCACCTGGGCGGGCTCACTGGTGCGTACGCTGGGGATGACGGACTTCTCGCCGGAGCAGATCCGGCTGCTGACGCACGGCCGGGTGGTGGCCACCGACCAGATGCGCGAGACGCTGGGATTCTCGCCCAAGTACACGACGGCGGAGACGTTCGCGGACTTCGCGCGCGGCCAGGGACCCGGGCTGCTGCCGCCGGAGGCCCTCGCGGGGGCCGTCGACCGGATCGCCGCGCTTGCCGCGAAGGGCAGCGGGCACCTCCCCACGCAGAGCGCCAACTGAGGAGCGCAGCAACGATGGCGGACGCCAAGGTCATTCCTTTCGACGACGACCGGTCCCGGGGGAGCGCCGCCCAGCGGCCGTCGCGGCGCCGCGGCGCGGGGAGCAGGCGCGGCGCGGCCGGCGAGGCCGTGCCGGTCCGCGAGGTCCAGCCCCTGCCCACCAGGGCCGTCCCGCAGGATGATGAGCCCGTGATCAGGGAGGAACAGCAGCCGGCGAAGCCGCACGACGGCGGCGGCGGGCTCGAGCGCCGTATCGCGAGCGGCCTGTCGTTCCTGCGCCGCCGGCTCACCGGGGACTACGAGGTCGACGACTTCGGCTACGACGAGGAGCTGACCGACCAGGTCCTGATGTCGCTGCTGCGGCCGGTGTACGAGAAGTACTTCCGGGTCGAGGTGAAGGGCATCGAGAACATCCCGGCCGAGGGCGGGGCGCTGATCGTCGCCAACCACTCCGGGACGCTGCCGCTGGACGGCCTGATGATGCAGGTCGCCGTGCACGACCACCACCCGGCCGACCGGCATCTGCGGCTGCTCGCGGCCGACCTGGTCTTCGTGCTGCCGGTGGTCAACGAGCTGGCCCGCAAGCTGGGGCACACCCTCGCCTGCGCCGAGGACGCCGAACGGCTGCTGGGACAGGGCGAACTGGTCGGGGTGATGCCGGAGGGCTTCAAGGGCATCGGCAAGCCCTTCGGCGAGCGCTACAAGCTCCAGCGGTTCGGTCGGGGCGGTTTCGTCTCCACGGCGCTGCGTCAGGGGGTGCCGATCATCCCGTGCTCGATCGTCGGGGCCGAGGAGATCTACCCGATGATCGGCAACGCCAAGACGCTCGCGCGGGTGCTGGGGTTCCCGTACTTCCCGCTGACGCCGACGTTCCCGTGGCTGGGGCCGCTCGGGGCGATTCCGCTTCCGACCAAGTGGACGATCCAGTTCGGCGAGCCGATCCCCACGGACGGCTATCCGCCGGAGGCGGCCGAGGACCCGATGCTGATGTTCAACCTGACCGACCAGGTACGGGAGCAGATCCAGCACACGCTGTACAAACTGCTGGTGCAGCGGCGGTCGGTGTTCTTCTGAATCGTGCCGGGGTGGTGGAGTCGGCGGACGGAGTCCGGCGCAGCCGTGCGAAGCCCGCGGAGCGGCGCGAGGGCGGCGATGTGGAGGGGACGCTCGCGCGGGTGCCGGGGTTCCCGTACTTCCCGCTGACGCCGACGTTCCCGTGGCTGGGGCCGCTCGGGGCGATTCCGCTTCCGACCAAGTGGACGATCCAGTTCGGCGAGCCGATCCCCACGGACGACTGTCCGCCGGAGGCGGCCGAGCTGCTGGTGCAGCGGCGGTCGGTGTTCTTCTGACGGACCTCTGGCGGACGCGTCGGGGGCGCCCGCAAGGTCGGCGGGTTCGGAGATACGGCGACGTGGGCGCCCCTGCTCGGAAAGGGGCGCCCCCGTCGTGGTGTCCGTAGGCGTCAGTCGGTGTTCTCGCTGTCGATGCCCAGGCCGGGCAGGAGACCCGGGAGGAGCGGCGGGAGCGTGACGTCCGGCGCGCTCGTCGGGAGCTTCGGCACGGCCGGGGCGCCGCTGTCCGAACCGGTCTTCGGCGGGTCGAGCAGACCGCCCGTGTCGCCTCCGATCAGGCCGCCGCCGCTGTCGCCGGTGGCCGAGCCACTGGGGCTGCCGGAGCTCGCGTGCTTGCCGGCGGACGGCGTGTTGCCCGAGCTGGGCGCGGTCGAGCGGTGAGCGCCGGAGGAGCCGGTGGATGTCGAGCCGGAGCCCTGCCGGGAGCCTCCGCCGGACTGCGCGGGAGCCTGCGGCAGCTGGGACCGCAGCGGGGCGACCTCGTCGTCTATGGCGTCGAACACCGACGAGACCTGCTGTTTGACATCCCCCAGCTGCATGGGCAGCCGGTTGCTCAGGGCGCTCCAGGCCTCGCGGTGCGACTGGGAGAAGGTGGAGAGGGCCTGGATGGGGCCCAGGGACTCGGGGTCGCGCTCATAGGCCGCGTGCAGCAGGCGGTGGCCTTCGGTCACGTCGTGCTGCATGCCGGACAGGGTGCGGCGGATCTCGCCGATGGACTCGTGGTCGAGCTGGCCGCCGCGGTCGCGCTCCATCAGCCGCCGTGCCTCGTTCAGCCGGGTGGAGGCCTGGTCGAGGTATGTCTGGCCGCGCTCGTCGTCCCCGTCGCTCATGTAGTTGAGCCTGAAGTCCTCGATGCCGCGTTTGAGGCCGTACAGCGAGTCGCCGGGCAGCGCGTCGGAACTCGCGGCGGCGACTCCGCCGAAGGCCCCGGCGGCGACACCGACGCTGAGCCCGCCCGCGGCGAGCCCCTTGGTCAGCCTCGAACGCGGTCGGAGTTTGCCCAGCGGGCTCGCCCTGTGCGCACCCCGGCTCCGGGAACGCTGGCCGGGCACCGACGCATCCGCCGCCCCGGTTCCCTCCTGGAGCATGGCCTCCATCGCGGCCACCAGCTGGGCGCGATGGACGACCTTGACCTCCGGGTCGAGCTGCGGCCTGGGCAGCGCGCCGAGACCCGCCGCGAGGGCCAACAGCTCGCCCCGCTCGGAATGCTCCTCGGTCGTCGGCGGCGAAGCCGCCTGTGCTGCGGACTGCTCGGCCGCCGTGTCCCGGTCGGACTGCTCCTCCAGGGCCTGGGCGAAGGCGTTCGCCCGCCGGTGCGCCGATACGTTCGCGATCACTGGCGGCACCTCCTCTCGTCATGACGGTCGACTCCCCAGGGGGTCCTGAGGGTTGCACGCCCACGAGCACTTCCCACGATCGAGTGATGAGGGTCGGCCAGGACGTGACCACAGGGAGCCTGTATCCCGCACAACGAGCGGCTCGGCACTTGGGTTACGGACGGCGGATGATCGGATCGGGAAAGCAACGGGCTTTCACTGAGCGTTAGTTGGGTGTTGCTCAGAGTGCCGACGCGGGTGGGCGTCGGCCGGTCAGCGGACGTCGTCCGGCAGCAGCCGGGCGAGCGTGCGCACCGCCCGGTACTGGAGGGTCTTGATGGCGCCCTCGTTCTTGCCCATCACCCGGGCGGTCTCGGCGACCGAGAGGCCCTGGAGGAAGCGGAGCGTCACGCACTCCTGCTGCTGGGGGTTGAGCCGGCGTACGGCGTCCAGCAGCGCGGCGTTGGAGAGGGACTCCAGGACGGAGTCCTCCGGGGAGCGCTCCACCTCGTTGGCGTCGAGCATCTCGCCGGTGGTGACCTCGAGACGGAACCGGCTGGACTTGAAGTGGTCGGCGACCAGGTTCCGGGCGATCGTCACCAGCCAGGCACCGAAGTCGCGGCCCTGCCAGGTGAAGGTCCCGATCCTGCGGAGCGCCCGCAGAAAGGTCTCACTCGTCAGGTCCTCGGCGGTCGCCTTGCCGCCCACCCGGTAGTAGATGTAGCGGTACACCGTGTCGCTGTACTGGTCGTAGAGCCGGCCGAAGGCCTCGGCCTCCCCCGCCTGGGCGCGCTCCACGAGGTCCATCATCCGGGCGCTGTCGCTGTCGGCAGCCGGGCGGCGGGTGCCGGCCGTGCCCGTGGAACGGCCTCGTCTGCCGACCGCGGCGCTGCCCTCGGCCAGTGCGTAGCACGGGCCGAGGGGCGCGGCGGCGGCGAAGGCGGGGACGGCGTACGCGGTGGGGACGAAGCCGCGCAGCGTCGCTTTGAACGTTGCGACTGCTGTGCGCAGCGTAGCCAGGCCCGAGGCGTCAACCCCGACGTGTGGGTACACGGGACTCCCAGAGGCAGAGCTTCCATCACGTGCAGTACGGAACCTTTCACCCGTCGTAGCGACGGAGGGGTACCGGTTTGCGTCTGAGGAGAATAACGCTTCGTGCAGGCCCTGCTACACCGAGTTGCTCAAATCGCCGATTGCGTCGCTTCTGTAGCCGAATGACGCCCTATCAAGTTCCGCAGAATGATCGGTTGTTGACCGGAAAAGGACGCGTTTCGGCGAAGTGGGGGGCGTGTTGGGGGAAGGGAGGCATAATCCGGCGGCAGGGGACAGATGCCCTCACCGACGGCGGCGGCTCAGCGCGATCGCCGCCGCAGTGCCGCCGGCGACGGCGCCGACGCCGGCCGCGGCGGGGATGCCGACCTTGGCCGCCTTGCGGCCGGTGCGGTAGTCCCGCAGGCGCCAGTCCTTCTCGCGGGCGTGCTTGCGCAGCTTCGCGTCGGGGTTGATGGCGTAGGGGTGGCCCACCAGGGAGAGCATGGGGATGTCGTTGTGGCTGTCGCTGTAGGCGGCGCAGCGGGAGAGGTCGAGGCCCTCCGCGGCGGCCAGGGCGCGCACCGCCTCCGCCTTCGCGGGGCCGTGCAGGGGCTCGCCGACCAGCTTGCCCGTGTAGACGCCGTCGACCGACTCCGCCACCGTGCCGAGCGCGCCGGTCAGGCCGAGGCGGCGGGAGATCACCTGGGCGATCTCCACGGGGGCCGCCGTGACCAGCCACACCTTCTGGCCCGCGTCGAGGTGGGCCTGGGCGAGGGCACGGGTGCCCGGCCAGATCCGGTCGGCCATGTACTCGTCGTAGATCTCCTCGCCGATCGTCTCCAGCTCGGCCACGCGGTGGCCCTTGACGATGGAGAGGGCCGAGTCCCGGGCGTCCTGCATGTGCTCGGGGTCCTCGACGCCGGCCAGCCGGAACCAGGCCTGCTGCCAGGCGAACTTGGCGAGGTCGCGCGTCTCGAAGAACTTCCGCTTGTACAGGCCCCGCCCGAAGTGGAACAGCGCGGCACCCTGCATCACGGTGTTGTCGAGGTCGAAGAAGGCGGCGGCCTTGTCGTCGCCGAGCACGGGGAACTCCGGTTCCCGCTCGGCGGCCTGCGCAGCCTCCTGTGCCTCCTGCGCCTCCTGCGAGGACTTGCGGGCAGCCTCTGCCGAGGCCTCGCCTGCCAACACGCTCCGCGCCGTGGCGGAGCGCCTACGGGGAGTGAGCCATCCGAGAGCGGCCATGGCGTGAGCATAGCCAGTTTGTTCGGTGGTTCCGGAGTCGAGAGGTTTGAAGGGTGTGAACTCTCCGCGACCGCGTCGTTAAAGAGGCGCGAGAATGGCCGGCATGAGTCCCCTCTTCCGGCGTAAGGCCGCCCCTCGGGAGCGGTTGGTCACCCTCATCCGCAAGCCCGGCTGTCATCTGTGCGACGACGCGCAGGCCGTGATCGAGAAGGTCTGCGGCGAACTCGGCGTCCCCTGGGAGCGCAAGGACATCACCGAGGACCAGCAGCTGCACGACCAGTACTGGGAGCAGATCCCCGTCGTCCTCGTGGACGGGCTGCAGCACACCTTCTGGCGGGTGGACGAGGCCCGTCTCCGCAAGGAACTGACCGAGTAGTACAAGAGTCCGCCGGAGGTCGCTTAGGATCGACGGCGGACTGGTCTCGGGGGCGGGATGTGCGAGGAGTGTGTCGTTTTGTCCCTACGGGGAACGTCCGGGAATGCACGCGTGACCCCGGTCACGTTGGCCGGGCAAATCGGACACCATCTTTGTGCACGCGTTCACAAAGACATAGCCTGCTGTCGACGGGGCGGTCCGGGAACGTATGACCGCCTGCAGCCCCGCTCTACCCGCAGGAGCACCGTGGCAACTGGCCGAACACACCGACCGGCGACCCGTAGCCGAGGGATTCCCGAGGCCACCGTCGCCCGCCTTCCGCTGTACCTCCGAGCCCTGACCGCGCTGTCGGAGCGCTCGGTACCCACGGTCTCCTCCGAGGAGCTGGCCGCGGCGGCGGGGGTCAACTCCGCCAAGCTGCGCAAGGACTTCTCGTACCTGGGCTCCTACGGAACGCGCGGTGTCGGCTACGACGTGGAGTATCTCGTCTACCAGATCTCCCGTGAACTCGGTCTCACCCAGGACTGGCCGGTTGTCATCGTCGGTATCGGTAACCTCGGCGCCGCCCTGGCCAACTACGGCGGGTTCGCCTCCCGTGGCTTCCGTGTGGCGGCCCTCATAGACGCCGACCCGGCGATGGCCGGCAAGCCCGTCGCCGGTATCCCGGTGCAGCACACCGACGACCTCGAGAAGATCATCAAGGACAACGGCGTCTCGATCGGTGTGATCGCGACCCCCGCCGGTGCCGCCCAGCAGGTCTGCGACCGGCTCGTGGCCGCCGGTGTGACCTCCATCCTGAACTTCGCGCCCACCGTGCTGTCCGTTCCGGACGGCGTCGACGTGCGCAAGGTCGACCTCTCCATCGAGCTGCAGATCCTCGCCTTCCACGAGCAGCGCAAGGCCGGCGAGGAGAGCGAGGGGACGGTTCCGCCCGTCGCCGCTCACCAGGAGTCCGGCGAGCAGGGACCCGACGGGGACGTACCCGCCGTGATGCCGGCATGAGTCTCCTCGTCGTGGGACTGAGTCACCGCAGCGCCCCGGTCAGCGTGCTGGAGCGGGCCGCGCTGAGCGCGGACGCCCAGAACAAGCTGCTCCAGGACACGGTCGCCGCCGAGCCGGCCACCGAGGCCGCGGTACTCGCCACCTGCAACCGCATCGAGCTGTACGCCGACGTGGACAAGTTCCACGCCGGTGTCGCCGAGCTGTCCACCCTGCTCGCCCAGCACAGCGGGGTCGGCCTCGAGGAGCTGACTCCCTACCTCTACGTGCACTACGAGGACCGGGCCGTCCACCACCTGTTCTCGGTGGCCTGCGGGCTGGACTCGATGGTCGTCGGCGAGGGGCAGATCCTCGGGCAGATAAAGGACTCCCTGGCCCGCGGCCAGGAGCTGCACACCGCGGGCAAGCTGCTGAACGACCTGTTCCAGCAGGCCCTGCGGGTCGGCAAGCGCGCCCACTCCGAGACCGGTATCGACCGGGCCGGGCAGTCCCTGGTCACCTTCGGCCTGGAACAGCTGGCCGCGGGCGGCGACGTCCGGACATGGGCGGCGGGCCGGAAGGCGCTGGTCATCGGCGCCGGCTCGATGTCCTCGCTGGCCGCCGCCACCCTCACGCGGGCCGGCGTCACCGAGGTCGTCGTCGCCAACCGCACCTTCGAGCGGGCGGAACGGCTCGCCCAGATCCTGACCGAGGGCGACGACACGGACGTGGCCGCCCGCGCGGTACCGATGGACGCGGTGCCGGGCGAGCTGACACGTGCCGATGTCGTCGTCTCCTGTACCGGGGCGACGGGTCTGGTGCTCACGGCGGAGGCGGTCGCACAGGCGGTCGAGGCCCGCACCGGGCAGCCCGTCGCCGACCCCGGCACCACGGACACGCAGCCCGCGGCCCCGTTGCCGCCCACCAGCGTCGGCAACGAGGAGAACTGCCCGCTGGACCTGGCCGCCGTGCAGGGCGCGACCGGCTTCTCCGTGCTCGGTGAGGCCGCCGTGGCCGGCATGGACGCGGCCACCCTGGAACAGCACGCGGCCTGGGTGGACAACGGCACCCTGGACCGTCGCGCCCGGCGCAGCCCCGAGGCCGACGCCGAGCTGATCGCCGCGCTCGCCGCGACCGCCGCCTCGGTCGGCCGCATCCCCGAGCGCCGCAGGCCCGAGCCGCTGGCCGGGATCCCGCGCCCGGCGCCCGCCGTGTTCCTGCTCGACCTCGCCATGCCCCGCGACATCGACGCGGCCGTGCACCGGCTGGCCGGTGTGCGCCTGGTGGACATCGAGTCCCTGGCCGAGGCCTCCGCCGACGCGCCGATGGCGGCCGACGTGGACCAGGTCCGGCGTATCGTCTCCGACGAGGTCGCGGCCTTCGGCGCGGCACAGCGGGCGGCGCACATCACGCCGACCGTGGTCGCGCTGCGCACCATGGCCGCCGACGTCGTCGCCAGTGAGATCGCGCGGCTCGACGGCCGCCTGCCCGACCTGGACGAACGCCAGCGCGGCGAGATCCGGCAGGCCGTGCACCGGGTCGTCGACAAGCTGCTGCACGCGCCGACCGTACGGGTCAAGCAGCTCGCGGCCGAGCCCGGCGGCGCCGGGTACGCGGACGCGTTGCGCACCCTCTTCGACCTCGACCCCGAGACGGTGGCCGCCGTCTCCCGGGCCGGCGACAGCACAGACAAGAAGGACCGACCGGCATGACTGAGAAGGCACTGAGACTGGGGACCAGGCGGAGCAAGCTCGCCATGGCCCAGTCCGGGCAGGTGGCGGAGGCCGTGAGCCGGGTGACCGGCCGGCCCGTCGAGCTGGTCGAGATCACCACGTACGGCGATGTCTCCCGCGAGGCGCTCGCGCAGATCGGCGGCACCGGTGTGTTCGTCACGGCGCTGCGCGACGCGCTGCTGAGGGGCGAGGTGGACTTCGCGGTTCATTCGCTCAAGGACCTGCCGACCACGCAGCCCGAGGAACTCGTCCTGGCCGCCGTACCGGTGCGCGAGGACCCGCGGGACGTGATCGTCACCCGGGACGCGCTGAAGTTCACGGACCTGCCGCGGGGCGCCCGCATCGGTACGGGTTCGCCGCGCCGCATGGCGCAGCTGAACGCGTATGCGCGCGCCCACGGGCTGGACATAGCGACCGTCCCGATCCGGGGCAACGTCGACACCCGCATCCGGTACGTCCGCGACGGTGAGCTGGACGCGGTCGTCCTGGCCGCCGCCGGGCTGAACCGGATGGGCCGGATCGACGAGGTCACCGACTTCCTGTCGGTCGACACGGTTCTGCCCGCTCCCGGCCAGGGAGCACTGGCGATCGAGTGTGCCGCGGGCAACGCGGACCTGATCGCGGCGCTCGGCGAGCTCGACGACCCGTTCACGCGGGCCGCCGTGACCGCCGAACGGTCACTGCTCGCCGCCCTGGAGGCCGGCTGCAGCGCCCCTGTGGGCGCGCTGGCCGACTTGCTGGCCGACGGGCAGTTTGTCAAGGAAATGCGCCTGCGGGGCGTCGTCGGCACGACCGACGGCACCCGTACGGTGCAGCTGTCCACCACCGGTCCCGTGCCCCAGACGCACGACCAGGCGATGGCACTCGGTCGCGAACTCGCCACCGAGATGCTCGCCCAGGGCGCGGCCGGTCTGATGGGGGAGCGAGCACATTGAGCCCCACCACCCTTCCCGCCGGTCCGGAACACGGGCACGTCACCTTCCTGGGTGCCGGACCCGGAGATCCGGGGCTGCTGACTCTGCGCGCCGTGGAGGCGCTGTCGAGCGCGGACGTCCTGGTCGCCGAGCACGACGTGCTCGACGTGATCCGGACGCACGCCCGGCAGGGCGTCTCCATCGTGCGGACGGACGTCGATCCCTCCTCGGTCTCGCCGCCGGGCACGGGCGCGCCGCAGCTCACGGTCGTTGACGGCACGTCAACAACCGCTGCGGTCCCGACCCCTGCCCGGGATGCCGCTCATCTTGTCATGGAGGCCGCGCGGGGCGGCAGGCGGGTCGTCCGTGCGGTGTCCGGGGACCCGGGACTTGATACGTACGCGGCCGAGGAAATGCTCGCCTGCGCCGCCGCCGGTGTGCCCTTCGAGGTCGTGCCGGGTGTGGCGACCGCGGTCGGCGTGCCCGCGTACGCCGGTGTGCCGCTGCGGGACGCCGAGGGCGCGGACGTCCGCTTCGTGGACGCCCGTACCGCCTCCGACCGCTGCTGGACGGAGGTGGGCGCCTCGGACGGCACGGTGGTCGTCTCGACGACGCTGGACTCGGTCGCGGCCGCGGCCGGCGAGCTGGTGTCGGCGGGCCGCAAGCCGGACACCCCGCTGACCGTCACCATCGCAGGTACGACGACCCGGCAGCGGACCTGGACGGCGACGCTCGGCACGGTCGCGCAGACGCTGAAGCAGGCGAAGGTGCTGCCGTCGCCCGATGGCGGCCGGCCGGTCATAGCCGTGGTCGGTGAGCGTTCGACCGCCGCGCGGCGCGACCAGTTGTCGTGGTTCGAGTCCAAGCCGCTGTTCGGCTGGAAGGTGCTCGTGCCGCGTACGAAGGAGCAGGCGGCCTCGCTCTCCGACCAGCTGCGGTCCTACGGTGCCGTGCCGCACGAGGTTCCGACGATCGCGGTGGAGCCCCCGCGCACGCCCCAGCAGATGGAACGTGCCGTCAAGGGCCTCGTGACGGGCCGCTACGAGTGGATCGCCTTCACGTCGGTCAACGCGGTGAAGGCGGTACGGGAGAAGTTCGAGGAGTACGGCCTCGACGCTCGGGCTTTCGCGGGTATCAAGGTGGCTGCGGTGGGCGAGCAGACCGCTAAGGCGCTGATCGCGTTCGGTGTGAAGCCGGACCTGATGCCGAGCGGAGAGCAGTCCGCGGCGGGCCTCCTGGAGGACTGGCCGCCGTACGACCCGGTCTTCGACCCGATCGACCGGGTGTTCCTGCCGCGCGCCGACATCGCCACCGAGACTCTCGTCGCCGGGCTCATCGAGCTGGGCTGGGAGGTCGACGACGTCACGGCGTACCGGACGGTCCGCGCCTCGCCGCCGCCGGCGGAGACGCGTGAGGCCATCAAGGGCGGTGGCTTCGACGCGGTGCTGTTCACGTCGTCCTCGACTGTCCGGAACCTGGTGGGTATCGCGGGCAAGCCGCACAACGTGACGGTGATCGCGTGCATCGGGCCGGCCACGGCGAAGACGGCCGAGGAGCACGGTCTGCGGGTGGACGTGATGGCCCCGGAGCCGTCGGTGCACAAGCTGGCGGAGGCCCTGGCGGACTTCGGTCTGAAGCGGCGGGCCGCGGCGCTGGAGGCGGGCGACCCGGTGACCCGGCCGAGCGAGCGCCGGCCTGGTGCCCGTAGGCGCCGGTCTACGACGTGAGGTACGGCGGAGTGCTCCTGAGCGGGGCACTCCGCCGCCGTCGTTCCCGGGGGAACTCGATCCGGCCGGCGCGTCGGCGCACTTCGCACCGGAGCCGGCAAGCGCGTGATCCCGTGGTGCCGCGTCCGGGACTTCGGGGTGTAACCAAACCCCGCGTAGGTCACTCGCGCGGGTGAAACGGGCTGGTCGGGCTGGCGCGGTGGCCACTCGGGCGTGCAGTCTCGCCCCGGGGCAATTGCCTCCGTCACAACTCCACGAGCCACACCTGCATCGGCCCCCGCCGGGACGGCAATCCCAGTGCGAGGGCCTGACCAGCGAGGAAGAAAGCCCTTCCCCATGGCTGAGAAGAAGCCTAACGCTGCCCCGTGCCCGATTCGGAACCATCGGCGCTCCACCACCCACCCCGGTGTCATCCACGTACGCACGTACCAGTCCAGCCAGTACGCGGGCGCGGCAGCAGAACGAGGCCACCGCTACCGGCATCACGACAGAGCCGTTGTCCCCTCTCCGACCACCGGGGTGAAGGCCGGAGCCACCCGTCGGATGGTGCCGGGCGAGGGTGTGTGCGTCGCATGAGCCGGCTGTGCCGGCCCGTGGGCCTTGCGCAAGCCGCCCGCGTCAGGGGGAGCCGTTCCTATACTTGCGGCATGGACCAGGAGTTGGAGCGCGCCGCCCTCGTCGCGCTGCTGCGGCGCGGTGATCGCCCCTGGTCCGAGGTCACCGACCAGGTGGAGACGGTCGGAAGCGCCCGGGATGTCCTCGAAAGCTCACTCGAGCTCTCGGGACAGGGAGCGCTCTTCGACACCGGGCCCTCCGTCGATCTGGAGAAGGTCGCGGCGGAGATCGCTGCCTGGGAGCGTGAGGGCATGCGGCTGGTCACGATCCTCGATCCTGACTATCCGCTCTACCTGAGGCTGGTCCATCAGCGTCCCCCTCTGCTCTTCCTCCGGGGGACGACGGCCGATGAGGACCTGCGTGTCGCTGTCGTCGGCACCCGCACGCCTACTCCGGAGGGCGTCGCCCACGCCCGTGCGATTGCGGGTGGGCTTGCCGAGCGCGGTGTCACAGTCGTCAGCGGGCTGGCCGCAGGCATCGACGCGGCCGCGCACGGCAGCGCTCTGGCTGCCGGTGGCCGAACTGTCGCCGTGATCGGCACCGGTCTGCGTCGTGTCTACCCGGCTCAGCACGCGGGGCTCCAGGAGGAGATCGCCGAGAAGGGGCTGCTGATCTCGCAGTTCTGGCCAGACGCTCCTCCCTCGAAGACGTCCTTTCCCATGCGCAACGCGGTGATGAGCGGTTACAGCCTGGCCACCGTCGTGATCGAGGCCGCCTACCGCAGCGGCGCCCGGATGCAGGCTCGACTCGCGTTGGAGCACGGCCGCCGGGTGTTCCTCATGCGCTCTCTGATGACTCACGAATGGGCCCGGGAGTACGCCACCAGGCCCAACACGACTGTCATCGACGGCCCGGAGGACGTCTTCCGCCACCTCGACTCCCTCGTCCCCACCACGGGCGAGCTGACCTGGGCCTAGTCGGCGGATCGGCGTGGCAACCGTCGTCGGGCTGTCTGCCCGCTACGCAAACTTCCTGGTCCATCCGCTGCTGCCCGGCCCGGGCGTGTGTCAGGTCTGCCGAGGGCCCGCCAAGGTCGGGTATCGAACCTGTCTGCGGTGCAACGAGGCCGCCAAGCTGCTCGGGGCGGGAACGGCCGACGCCGTCGTTCCTGTCAGCCTGGCCCTCAAGGGCGAGCAGTTGGCCAACGAGCTCTGGCGCTACAAGAACGCAGTGGGCCCTCAGCAGCAGTACTTCCGTACGGGGCTGGCAGCCGTCCTGTGGCGTTTCCTGGCCATGCACGAGGAGTGCATCAGGACTCACTGTGCAGTGCCCGCCTTCGACATCGTGACCACGGTGCCCAGCACCAGCGGGCGTGCGGATCATCCCCTGCGTGCCATGGTCGCCGAAATGGCCGGGGCCACCCGGGACCGCCATCGTGACCTGCTCGCACCGACACCGGAGGCGGCCGACCTGGGCCGGGCGGTCTCCTCCAGGCGCTATGCATCAGCTGCGCTCCGGGGTGAAAGCGTCCTGCTCATCGACGACACCTGGGCCACGGGCAACCATGCGCAGTCCGCGGCCGCCGCGCTGAAAGCGGCCGGAGCCGGCAGCGTGGCCGTCGTGGTTCTCGGGCGCCATCTCAACATCGACTACGGAAACACGGCCGAGCACGTCGCGCAGGCGCGATTACGCCGCTTCTCCTGGGACACCTGCCCACTGCGTTCCTGGGGCCATGCCTGACCGGGGATGGCGGGGCGTCTGTGGGTGACCGAATCGCTCTCCTGGTCACCGTGTGCCTGCGATGCTGATCGGCATGGGTGAGGGAAATCGGGGGCGGCGCGAGGGCCCGGCCCGCTGGTTACGGCGTCGTGTCGTCGCGTCGGTGTTGACGTGCGTTGGGGTGGGCACCGCTGTCCTGCATGTGCTGGCACCTGGCCTCGAGATCGACGGCGTCACGGTGATGCTGCTCGCGGTGGCCGTGGTGCCGTGGCTCGGGGAGTTGTTCCGCAGCATCGAGGTGTCGGGTCTCGGCAGGATCGAGTTCCGGGACATCGAACGCCGGATCGAGGCCGTCGAGCGGACGGCGAACGTGGCTCTCGTCGCGGACGGTCCGGAGGGCGCGGCCGTGGACGACACCGAAGCCCGGGACGCGGTCAGGGAGTTGGCCGCCGAGTACGTGAATGTACGTCTTGAACTGGCCGCCGGCCGAGCGCGGACCCACCGGATGGACCAGATTTTCGCCCGTCTGGTGCGTGCGACCCAGCGTGTGCGGGACTTCGACGCCGAGGCGTTGCTCGGCTGCCCGGACGCCGGCCTGCGCCTGGCCGCCTACGCACGCCTGTACGCGCTGTCCGAGCCGGAGGCGCTGGAGGCGCTGGTCGACGCGGTGACCGGCGAACCACTTCCCTTCAATCAGTACTGGGGGCTGCAGGCCCTGGGGAGAGCCGTGGAGGACGTGGGAGCGGAACGTGTTCCGTTCGACGTGGTGCGCCGCTTGGAGGACTGCCGTTCCCGGTTGCGACATGCCCCCGACCGGGTCGAGCTGATCGACCGTATTCTCGCCGACCTCGACGAACGCTGAGCGGCAGGCGGGTGCGAGGCGCAGCCCGCCTGCCGCATGTGCCGGTCAGGTCGCAGTCCCGCCCGCGTAGTCGCCGGCGAACGTCGCCTCGATCGTCTGGGCCACCGGCTGGGCCACGCCCGTGCCGGTCAGGATCAGGCCCAGTTCCCTGTTGTTGCTCAGGGAGTTGCTGCTGATGTTCATGGAGCCTGCCTCGACCTCCTGGGTGGAGAGGCCGTAGTCGGCGACCATCGCCTTGGCGTGGATGTAGAAGCCGTTGGGGTCGGAGTAGCCGACGACCTTGCCGCCCGCCGCCTTGATGGCGGAGACCTGACTGGAGTAGCTGGACGGGTTCTCCAGGACCACGCGGACCGTCACGCCCGCCTTGGCCCGGGCCACGATGGCGTTGACCACCGTGCTGTCGCTCAGCTCCAGTTCCTCGACGTCGAGGCTCTTGGTGGCCGCGTTGACGAAGGACACCAGGCGGTTGCGGGAGTCGGTGGGGGACCAGAGCAGGTGGTCCCCGTCGGTGGGGGTGATCGAGGTCGCGGTGTAGTCCGCGTTGAAGACCTTCTCGATCGAGGCGACATCACGGGTGTCGTCGTCGAAGACGCCGTAGTCGCGACTGGTCGTGTAGTACTGCGAGGTCAGGTTGCCGGTCATGATCAGGGACTTGGTGCCGTCGACCGTGATCGTCTTCTGGTGGGTGTAGACGAAGGCGGAGGAGGACCAGACGACGCCCACGCCCGCGTTCTTCAGGGACGTGTACGCCGAGTTGTCGGCGCTCTGGTGCTGGCGGTCCAGGATCACCCGGACCGTGACGCCCTTGTCCTTCAGGGCTATGAGGTCGTTGACGGCGGTCGTGTCCTCCAGCTCGTACATCGTCATGTCGAGCGTGCTGGTGGCCGAGTTGACGAAGTCGTAGACGGTGGGCTGGCTGCCGCTCCGGGCGAAGGCGAACGCCGAGTAGCTCGCGGCGTTCGCGGGGACGGCGCCGGCGACGACGGCGGCGCCGGCGACCAGGGCGACGCCCGCCCGGCCGAGGACCTTCCACAGCATGCGTGACTCCTAGGTGAGCTCACGGGGGAGGGGTGGCGCGGGCATGACACCACGCGCGTAGAACGCTGGGGAGGCTTGCGGTTCCAGGGACGGCCAGGGGAGCGCAAAAACTTCGTATGCGGGTGCCGTCATGCCCCTTTTGGGCCGACAGGACGTCGGCAAAGGCGTGGGCCCGGCGGGCGTAGCGTAGGGGACATGACGAAGTACGGATCCTTTCCCGGTACGCGTCCTCGGCGGCTGCGGACCTCGCCCGTCATGCGGCGGATGGTCGCCGAGACGCGACTGCACCCCGCCGACTTCATCCTCCCGGCGTTCATCCGGGAGGGCGTCAGCGAGCCCGTGCCGATCGGGGCCATGCCCGGTGTCGTCCAGCACACCCGGGACAGCCTGAAGAAGGCCGCCGCGGAGGCGGTGGAGGCCGGGGTCTCCGGGATCATGCTGTTCGGCGTGCCGGAGGAGTCCAAGAAGGACGCCCAGGGCACGGTCGGTACCGACCCGGACGGGATCCTGCAGGTCGCACTGCGCGATGTGCGGGCCGAGGTCGGGGACGACCTGCTCGTCATGTCGGACCTTTGCCTGGACGAGTTCACCGACCACGGGCACTGCGGGGTGCTGGACGCCGAGGGGCGCGTCGACAACGACGCCACCCTGGAGCGTTACGCCGAGATGGCCCAGGTGCAGGCCGACGCCGGTGCCCATGTGGTCGGCCCGAGCGGCATGATGGACGGCCAGATCGGCGTCGTCCGTGACGCGCTCGACCAGATCGGCCGCGAGGACGTCGCGATCCTCGCCTACACCGCCAAGTACTCCTCCGCCTTCTACGGCCCCTTCCGCGAGGCCGTCGCCTCCTCGCTGCAGGGCGACCGGAAGACCTACCAGCAGGACCCCGCCAACTGGCGCGAGTCCCTGCGTGAGTTGGAGCTGGACCTGGCCGAGGGCGCCGACATGGTGATGGTCAAGCCTGCCGGACCGTACCTGGACGTCCTCGCGCGGGTCGCGGACGCCGTGGACGTCCCCGTGGCCGCCTACCAGATCTCCGGCGAGTACTCGATGATCGAGGCCGCCGCCGAGAAGGGCTGGTTGGACCGCGACCGGGCCATCTTCGAGGCCCTGACCGGCATCAAGCGGGCCGGCGCGCGCAACATCCTCACCTACTGGGCGACCGAAGTGGCGCAGAAGCTGCGCTGAGGGGCACGGTTGGAGATCGTTCCGGCACCGAAACGGTGGCGGAACGGCCTCGTTGTGCTCTCGATTGGGCAGCGGAACGGACTCGTTTTCGGGAACGGGCGGCGGCTGCCCCGGAAACAGGTCCCGATCTTGGTGGGATCTGCCCGAAAGGCGTGATTCGGTCCGCCTTGGTCCGCCTCGCAATCCGTGTGACGCGCTCTCGTCAACCCCCTAATCTCTGCGCTTGGCCTGATCCGTTCCGGAGGGTCCGAACATCGATCCCTGGGGGGTTGCCATGAGCTGGTTCATCGAGGCGCTGAAGAAGTACGCGGTCTTCGCCGGGCGTGCGCGTCGCAAGGAGTACTGGCTGTTCACGCTGTTCGCGTCGATCGTCTACCTCGTGCTGGTGGGCGTCGGTGCCGCCGCTCACGCGCCCTACCTCGCCGCCATCGCGGTGGTCGGGCTGCTGCTTCCGTCCTGGGGCGTCACGGTGCGCCGACTGCACGACACGGGCCGCTCCGGCTGGTGGATCCTCATCGGGATCGTGCCGCTGATCGGCTCCATCGTCCTGCTGGTCTTCTACTGCTCGGAGGGCGAGGCGGGCGCGAACAAGTACGGCCCGAACCCGAAGGAAGCCCCGGCGTTCGCGTGACGCACGCCCCCGGCGGCTGACGTCCGGAGTTTCGAGGCCGCCCCGGCGACAGCCGGGGCGGCCTCGGTCGTTCACCGCGGATCCGCCGGACCACTCATCCGCCGGGGCCCTGCGGATACGTCTGGACGATGTACGCCCAGCGCGCCGCGCCCACCACCAGGAAGACCAGCGAGGGCGCCAGCCACCAGTGGCTGAGGGTCCGGCGCCGGACGGGCAGCAGGGCGAGCAGGGACGTGACGACGCCGAGCGCGATCAGCAGCGCCGAGGCGAACTCGATGCCCGTCAGCGTCGATTCGTCCCACGCCCCCTGCGGCTGGGTCACCAGTGCCGCGTACGCGACATAGCCGTTGAGCAGGTTGGCGAGGACGAGGAGGACTCCCCAGGGCCCTCGCAGCAGGCCGGTCACTTCAGGGCACTCCTCGCGTCGTCCAGATTCTTGTCGAAACCCCGGCCGTACGACTGGGCCTTGTCATCCTGCCAATACGGGCCGCCGTTGTAGCGGGCGGCGAGTTCCTGGCGCTGCTCCCGCGTCATCTCGTCCGCCGGTACGTCGGCGAAGCCGCTCTCCTCCTTGAGCATGGCCAGATAGTCGGAGGCGATGAAGATGTTCTGCCCGGGATCCTGGAGCGAGGCCTCGATGGTGTCCCGTTGCGCCTGGGTGAGGTGCGCCGGATCGTAGCCGAGGACCTCGGCGGCCCTTCTCACCTGGATGGCGATGGGGCCGAAGGACGTCTCGTCCGGCGTGCCGCCGAGCCGCCAGGGGAGGTTCTCCGGGGTGTCGTCCAACCAGCCGTCCCTGGCGAGTTCGCGGATGGTGTCGACACCGTCGTCCATCCAGCCCCACTGTCCGCCGACCTCCTGCCAGGCGATGCCCGCGACCATGTCGGGGGGCAGGCCGGACCGTTTCGCCGCGGCGGTGATGATCTCCTTGTTCGCCGCGATCCACTCCCGGCGCTCCTCGTCGTTCCTCGGCACGGCCCAGTAGGCGTCGGTGGCCTCGGGCAGGCCGGTGAGGCGCATCCTGATGTCCATGAGGGACGGCGACACCTCGTCCTTCCCCACCGCCTTGGTGAATTCGGCCTTGGGGCCGCTGCCGGCGAGCTGGGCGAGGGGGTCCTCGGCGGCTTCGGCGGCTTCCGCCCGCAGGGCGGGTATGGAGTCGATCAGGCTCTTCGCGTCCCCGAAGTCACCGCCCCGGAAGTCGGGGAGGGTCTTGTACGCCTGGTCCAGAGCCGCCGTGCACGTGTCCCGGGCCTCTCCCTCCACCGCCTTGGCGCGGTGGTAGGCCGCACTGGCCTGGTCGTGGGCGCGGTTCGCGTCGTCCTTGATGTCGTCGATGTCGACCGTGAGCTCCGCGGCCCAGTCCAGGAATCCCGTCGTGCCCCGCAGGTCCTCCCACTGGTGCATCGGACCGGCTTCCTGTGCCTCGCGCGTCTCGGCGTCCGCGACCTGGGATATGAGGCCGGCCAGCGTCTGTTCCGCCGCCTTGCCGTGCGAGTAGTGGGACTTGGCGGTCCGGAGTGCCGACGCGTAGTGCAACAGCGCGCTCTGCGCCTTGTCGTACCCGGCGGCGAGGTTCTTGATCAGGTCGCCTGCCTCGCGCAGCCGGTTGTCGTACGGTTCGCGGTTCGCGCTCACCCACTGCGTGTGCGTGGCGGCCCGCCGGGAGCCGGGCTCGACGTCGAGCAGCAGATCGCGCAGTCTCTTGAACTCCAGGGCGTTGCGCTCCACGAGAGCGGGGTTGCAGTCCTCGAGGAACTTCACGTCCTGTCGGTAGGTGTAGGCCATGGGCGGCTCACCTGTCTTCCGGGGCCACGTACCGGCCCAACTCGAGAATGGCGTTCATCATGCCGCCGGCCACCTCGCCGTCGTAGTGGACGAACGTGCCGTTCGCCTCCCTGAGCCGCGTGGACAACGCGGTGAGCAGCGACGTCAGGTCCTGGTACTGGTCGTCCGCGAAACGGGCGAACCGGTCGACCTTCGCCGCGACGTCCGGGTGCGAGCGCGGGGCGCGCGCCGTCGTGCAGAGGTCGCCGTCCGGCCGGCCCTCGTAGAGAAGCCCCGCCAGCTCGATCAGGAGGTTCGAATTCCCGTTGAGCGACTGGTGATCGACGTGGAGCCTGTCGCCCTTACCCCCCGCGCCGGCCGGTGCACCGCCCCCGCCCCCACCGCCGTCGGCGGGCAACTGGTTGAGCCGCATCTGGACCGAATGCCGCTCCGCCGCCCGGGCCTTCAGTTGCTCCCATTCGTCCCATGCCATACGTCCCCCTTCGACCGGCATGCCGCGCGAGGAGTACCCGGCGCGGATTTTCATGATCAACTCGACTGTAGTGACAGACCGGTCCATCCCGCCAATGCGCGCGCGGCGAGCCGCGGCCGGTGCGGCGGGCGTCCGGATCGCGGAATTACGGGTGTAGAGGACATGTAGGTCCCTAGGCTCCGCGGGAGAGCGTTCCCGGAGCCGAAGGAGAGCCGACCATGACCGTCGCCGAGCCCGCCCCGCCCACCGCCCCTCTTCCACCGCTCGCGGCCCGTACCCGCAGCGTGGGCGGCTCGCCCGTGCGGGACATCCTGGCGGTCACCGCACGCCCCGAGGTGATCAACTTCGCGGGCGGCCTCCCGGCTCCCGAACTCTTCGACCGGGACGGCATAGCGGCCGCGTTCCGGGACGTGCTCGCCGACACCCCGGCTCGGGCGCTCCAGTACTCCACCACCGAGGGCGAGCCGGCCCTCCGCTCCGGACTGGCGGCCCGCATCACGGACCGGGGGCTGCCCACCGCGCCCGACGACCTCCTCGTCACCACCGGCTCCCAGCAGGCCCTGTCCCTTCTGGCGACGGCCCTGGTCGAACCCGGCGACACGGTGCTCGTCGAGAACCCCTGCTACCTGGCGGCACTTCAGGTCTTCGGTCTCGCGGGCGCACGGGTGGTGCCTGTCGCGGGGGATGCGGAGGGCGTCGACCCGGCCGCCCTGGAGGAGGCGGTGCTGCGCGAACGCCCCAAGCTGCTCTACCTCGTCCCCACCTTCCAGAACCCGACCGGCCGCACGATGCCCACCCCCCGCCGTGAGGCCGTCGCCGCCGTGGCCGCCCGCCGGGGCCTGTGGATCGTCGAGGACGACCCCTACGGCGAACTCCGCTACGACGGCACCCGCGCACCCTGGATCGCGTCCTGCCACGGCGCCGAGGACCGGGTCGTCCTGCTCGGCTCCTTCTCCAAGGTGATGGCCCCCGGCCTCCGCCTCGGCTGGCTCCGTGCCCCCGCGCACCTGCGGCGGGCCTGCGCGGTCGCCAAGCAGGCGGTGGACCTGCACACCCCCACCCTCAACCAGCTCGCGGCGGCCCGCTACCTGGACGTCCTCGACGCCCATGTGGCCCGCGTCCGGGCCGTCTACGGCGAACGCCGGGACGCCATGCTGGCCGGCCTCCCCGACGCGCTCCCGGAGGGCTCCACCTGGACCCGCCCCGAGGGCGGCATGTTCCTGTGGGCCCGGCTCCCGGAGTCGTACGACACCACGGACCTGCTCCCCCGCGTGGTGGAGCAGGACGTCGCCTACGTCCCCGGCGCCCCCTTCCACGCCGCCGACCCCGACCGCTCCACCCTCCGCCTCTGCTTCGTGACGCAGACGCCGGAGGAGATCGCGGAAGGGCTGCGGAGGCTCGGCAGGGGCCTCGGCCGCTGAGGCACCGGGCTCAGTCCCACCAGAAGGACCAGACAGTCCCGCCGACCAAGTCCTCGGCATACTCCCGCAGTTCCTCGGCGCCTTGCGTGATGTTGTCCGGGCAGAACGCGAAGTGCTCCGCCGCCAACGCCTCCGCCTCCGCGAGCGTGGTCGGCGGGGCCGCGACCGACACGACCAGGATGTCGAAGCCGAGAGCCACCACCCGTATGCCGAAGCGGTCCTCCCAGGAGCGCAGGACCGCGCAGAGACGGGCCACGTCGTTCTCGTGGTTCAGCGGGCCGGTCCAGCCGATGGCCGCGGGGATGTCGGCCGAGCGGCGGGCCGGGACCAGGGCGAGGTGCGGCTCCTTGAACCACTTCAGCGTGCCGTCCGTCAGCGAGTCCGCGACCTGCGCCGCACGGGTGTCCGGGTCGGCGGTCGCGTGGCCCGCGGGCGCGAGGCCGGGCCAGTCGGGCCCGAACGGCTCCAGCTCCTCGGTCAGTTCGTCGTCCGCGGTGTCCTCCCAGAACTCGGCGAGGACCTCCTCGGCGTCGTGATCACCCGGGTAGGACATCAACTCGGGCCTCAGCTGCCAGCCCGTCGGGCCGCCCTGGTCGCCGAGCACATCCACGAGAACCGGCAGCAGCCCGGCTCGCGGGGCCGGCGCGCCCAGTGCCTTCCACGTGCCGGGCGCGGCCGCCTTCTCGGCGTGCCACAACAGGGGCTCGTGCCAGCTGCCCTCGTACGTGACGTCGATCAGCCTGCCGGGCGGCAGTTGAAGCCCGAGACCACGACCGCTGGGATCGGTGGCCAGCCTGGGCAGCGGGTTGGGAAGAGTCGCCATGACGCCGACTTTAGGGGGAGGCACTGACAGCGCGGGGTCCGCCTCCAGGCAACCCACGGAGTCCGGAGTTCCTCTAACGAGGAGACACCGCGCAGCAGTCGGCAAAGGGAGAGGACGGAACGTGCACAACCGGGTGACGGCGGAGGCCGTACCCAGGGACGGGGCACGGATCGGCCGGATAGGCCGCTATCCCGTGCGCTGGCACATCGTGCTGCTGACCCTGTGGACGGCTGTCTGGTTCGTCGTGGCCGAACGCCACGCCGCCGTGTCCTGGCACTATCTGAGAACCGGTCAGCAACTGCTCTTCGACCAGGTGCGCGGCGGCGGCCTCGCGCTCTACGCCAACCACCCCGAGCTGCAGATCGGCCCGGTCAGCTTCCTGGTCGCCGGACTGTTCGCGCCTTTCCCGGCCGACGTGGGCGAGAAGCTCGCCGACGCGTTCATGTCCGGCCTGGGCCTGTACATGCTGGTCCTGGTCGGCCGGGCCGCCGCCGACCACTACCGGGGCGCCGGCCTCAACCACAGACGCCTCCAGCAGCGCGTCCTGATCGCCGGAGCGGCCTTCATCCCCATGTGGGTGGAGGTCTCGGTCCGCTTCGCCCACCTCGACGACGTCCTGGCCCTGTTCTTCACCACCCTCGCCGTCCGCGCGCTCGTCCGCGGCAACGCCACCGCCGTCGGCGTCCTCCTCGCCCTGGCCGTCGACTCCAAGCCCTGGGCGGTCGGCTTCCTGCCCCTCCTGCTGGCCCTGCCGCGCCCCGCGCGCCTGCGCTCCGCCGCGTGGGCCTTCGGCCTGGTGGCCGCCGCCTGGCTGCCCTTCTACCTCACCCACATGGACACCCTGGCCGCGGCCCACTTCACCATCCCCAACCAGCCCGCGTCGTCGCTCCGCTGGTTCGGCGTGACCGACGCCCAGACCCCCGCGTGGGACCGGCCCGCCCAGATGGCCCTCGGCATCGCCCTGGGCGCGCTGGCCGTCCGCCGGAACCGCTGGCCCGCGGTCGTCCTCCTCGCCGCCGACGCCCGCATCGTCCTGGACCCGAGCGTGTACACGTACTACAACGCCTCGGTCCTGCTCGGCACCCTGATATGGGACTCGATCGGCCGTCGGCACCTGGTCCCGTGGGTCAGCTGGACCGCCTTCATCTCCCTCTACGGCAGCGCCCTGCTGGTCCCGTCCGCCTCCACCCAGGGCTTCATCCGGCTCGCCTTCGCGGTCGGCTCCGCCGCGTACGTCCTGTGGTCGCCCCAGAGGGCGCCTCGCGGCGGGCTGGGCGCACTACTTGAGGGAGGTGGTGAAGGCGGCCCAGGTGGCGGGCGTGAGGTTCAGGGTCGGGCCGTGGGTGGGGTCGTTCTTCGAGTCGCGGACGTGGATCGTGCTGGAAGAGGCGGCTACTTCGAGGCACTGGCCGCCTTCGCTGCTGCTGTAGGTCGACTTGAACCACTGAAGCGCGTCGGTGTTCATTGCTCTCCTAGCAGGCGGTCCAGCAGGCTCCTTGAGTCCTCAATAGTGAGGGCCTGCGTTCGCAGCATCGCATACTTGCGGGCCAAGATAGACACCTCGTCAGGGTCCGAGACCCATTGGCTGCCGCGCTGGGATTCGGTGTAGGCCAAGTGCTGATGGTCGGGTGTCTCCAGGAGGGTGAAAGGACCGGCGTCACCTGCGTGGTACGTGCGCGCCAACGGCAGCACCTGCAAGGAAAGGCAGGGCAGTTCAGAGCATTCGCGGAGAAACCGTAACTGCTCCCGGTGGACATCGAGACCCCCAGTGGGCCAGCGCAGGGCCGGTTCCCAGATGACGAAACTCAGTGTCGGTGGCTCCTTGCGGTGCAGGATCTCTCGACGCTGCATGCGGGCGTCGGCTTTCGTCTCGAGTTCCTCGGTGTCGTAGGCCGGAACGCGACCACTCAGCAGTGAGCGGGCATAGTCCTTGGTCTGAAGCAGACCCGGCACTACGAGGGCGTCGTACCAGGACAGCGCAATAGCCTCCCGCTCCTGATCCATGTACTCCTCGGCCCACAGCGGAAACTGGTCCACCTCCGGCAGGTTCGCCACCCCCGCCGCCAACGTCCCCTTGGTCCCCAGGTACTCGTCGAAGATCTCGGCGATGTCCGGCTTCAGTGACCGTCGGCCCTGTTCGATGGAGGCGATCGTCTCCTCGTTGATGTTCAGCGCGGCGCTCAGACCGGACTGGCTCAGGCCCGCCGCCCTGCGCGCAGTGGCGAGCTGACGGCCGAGCATCCGCATGGCCGACTGGTTCCTCCGTGTAGGCGTCATACCGCTGAACTCCCCGCGCCCGCCCGTACACCATCCCGCGCAGTCCCGTACAAACGCTTTGTACGGGATTACGCACTGATCCAGGCTAGTCACCCTGCGCGACATTCGCCCCGTGAATGCGCAAACCGAACTCCCCTACCAGCGCGACCAGTTCTATGGGCGCGCCCGCCGGGCCGTGCCCGCCGCCAGGCGATTCGCGGCGTGGTCGCTGATCCACTGGGGGCTGGCCGAGTGGGACCGGGCCGATGACGTGTCGCTCTGTGTGAGCGAGTTGGCCACGAACGCCCTGCTGCACGGGGCGCCGCCGGGGCGCGGCTTCCTGTTGCGGCTGCGGTACGACGGGGTCGTCGTACGGGCCGAGGTGCACGACAGTGGCGGCGGCACCCCGAGGGTCGCGGACGAAGCCGACGAGAGCGGGCGCGGTCTGCTGCTGGTCGCGGCGCTCAGCGACAAGTGGGGAGTGGGGGAGCGGAAACCCGGCAAGGTCGTGTGGTGCGAGTTCGTACGCCCCTAGCCCACACGGCCGTCGAGGCACTCCCGACCGCCGCCCGCCGCGGGCCGGAAGCAGACCCGGACCACGGTTCCGGGGGAGGTCGAGGCCATCGGGGTGTAGACGTAGGTCTGCGTCTCGCCGTCGTCCCTGACCTTCGCGTCACGGGCGGGGCCGCCCGCCGTCATCTCGATCCGGTCCCCGACGCGGGTTCTCCACATCCGGGCCCAACTGGAGCCGCAGGACCTGCTGTAGCGCAGTTCGAGCCAGGCTCCGGTGGCCGTGTGGTGTGAGGCGAGCGTGTCCGGCCGGGCGGCGCAGGCCATGTGGATCGGATCCCTGCCCTCGCAGGAGGCCCCCCGGCAGTAGGGGCCGGTCGTGGACGGGGCCGGGGAGGAGGACGGGTCGTCGTGGCGTGGCAGCAGGAGGAGGCCCGCGGTCACGCCCGCGACGGCCAGCGCGCACACCGACGCGACCACGGCGACGACCGCGGTGCTCCTGCCACCGGTGCGCCCGTCCTCCTCTTGAGACGGGGCCGGAGTTGGAGCCGGAGCCGGTGCGGGAGCAGGGGGCGTCGGCCGCGGTTCCGTGTCCGGCCGCGGCCGTTCCGCCGCCCTGCCGCTCCACTCCGACTCCGCGATCTCCCACAGCGCCAGGCAGCGTCCGTCCCGTTCGTCGGCGAGCCGGCACAGCTCCTGCACCGCCTGGCGCGGCGGCAGCGACTTGCCGTTGAGGTAGCGCTCCCAGGACGACTTGCTGAACGTGGTCCGCTCGGCGAGGGCCGCCATGCTCAGACCCGTGCGCGTCCTCAGTTCCCGGAGTGCGGCGGCCAGCCGTGCGTGTTCCGGGGAGGGCGTCGGCGCCGTCATCGACGCAGGGCCTTCCAGGTGTGCGGTCCGACGATGCCGTCCACGACCAGGCCCGCCCGCTGCTGCAGGCGCTTGACGGCGGCCTCGGTCAGCGGGCCGTAGACGCCGTCGATGCCGCCCGGCGAGTAGCCGGCCCGGCGCAGCAGACACTGCGCCTCGGCCACCTCGGAACCGGCCAGGCCGTTCACCAGGACGGTGTCCTGGGTGCGGCTCAGCCCCGCGTACCAGTGGCCGTCGGTGCGCCGTACCCGGCAGGTGTACGACGGCGCCGACGGCGAGGCCGACGCCGGCTCCCGCTGGGCGGTCGGCGAGGTGCGGGGCGCCCCCGTCGCCGCCCTGCCGTCGCCGTCCGCGAGCCTTACGGCCACGAGGGCCGCGGCACAGACGGCCAGCACCAGGGCCACCGACCCGGCCACGAGCGCCACGCGCAGCGCCGGACCCGTGGGAGGCGGCTGCGGTGGCCCGGCCACCGTCTCCACCGCGTTCCCCGGGTCCCCCCGGTCCGCGCCCGGCGCGGACACGTCCCCGCGCCCGCTCCTCCAGACCTCCTCGGCCACTTCGTGCAGGGCGAGCAGCCGGGTCGGATCGGTGCCGCTGATCCGGGCCATCGCCTCCACGGCCTCCCTGGGCGGCAGCGAACGGCCGCCCAGATACCGCTCCCAGGACTTCGGGCTGTACCCCGTCTTCGCGGCCAGCTGCCGCACGCTGAGCCCGCCGTGGTCCTTGAGCCTGCGCAGGCTCACCACCAACTGCCGCACGCGCGGATCGAGTTCCGCGGGCAGCGCTTTCCAACGCGACATGTTCCCCCCACTCGCGTTCCCGGGCCGTGGTCCGTGGTCAGCGGACCCGTGCTCCCGTCACATTCTGCAACAGCATGCACGCACCGCGTCGAAAGCCCGGCGCGGCACGACCACGGATTCGGCCACACCCCGCCGGAACCGTCCCGCGAAACCGTACCCACCGGTCATATCTGCGCAGGTCAGAGGGCGGGACGTCCCATCAGGACGTCACTTGCCCGGCACCTGTGGCGGCCCGTCCCGCCCGCCCCGCACTCTCGTTCCGGCAGTCCGCACCACCTGAGCACCAACGACCCGGAAGGAACAGCCACATGCGACCGAATGCTCTGACGAGGACCCTCGTGAGCGTCACCGCCGCCGCCGGAATCGCCGCCGGCGGGATGGCCGGCGCGAGCGCCGCCTTCGCCCAGTCCGTGCCGGCCGCGAAGCCGGCGGCCGTCTCCCAGGCCGTCGCCCCGCGCGCGGTGAACAACCTCGGTCTGAACAAGACACAGGCCCAGAACCTCCAGCGGGACCTGAAGGCCAACTGGGGCTACGGCGGCGACATCGACGGGCTGCTCGGCACCGACAGCTGGAAGGCGATGCAGCGCTTCCTGAAGGCCAACTGGGGCTACGACGACTCGATCGACGGCATCGTCGGCAAGAACACGGTGATGGCGCTGCAGCGCTGGCTCAAGTCCAACTGGGGCTACACCGGCGGCATCGACGGCATCGCCGGATCGGGCACCAAGGCCGCGCTGGCGCGGTACTGCGACTCGCGCTGACGGCCGCACGGACGACCGAGCGCACGGACACACCGCGGCCCGTCCTCCCGGGGGAGAGGACGGGCCGCGTGCCGTGTCGCCGTACGGCTCAGAGCTTCTCGGGCGTCCGGATGCCCAGCAGGGCCATGCCCCGGTGCAGCGTGCGCGCCGTGAGGTCGACCAGGAACAGGCGGTTCTCCACCTGCTCCGGAGACTCGGCCTTCAGGACCGGGCACTGGTCGTAGAAGGACGTCAGGAGCGACGCCAGCTGGTACAGGTACGCGGCCAGCTTGTGCGGCTCGTAGGCCGCGGCGACTTCCAGGACCGTCTCCGCGAAGTGGTCCAGGTGCAGGCCGAGGGCGCGCTCCGCCGGGGTCAGCGTCAGCTCCGGGTGGGCGGCGGGGCGGGCCTCGCCGGCCTTGCGGAGGATGGACTGGACACGGGCGTACGCGTACTGCAGGTAGACGGACGTGTCGCCGTTGAGCGAGACCATCTGGTCCAGGTCGAACTTGTAGTCCCGGACGGCGGAGGTCGACAGGTCCGCGTACTTCACCGCGCCGATGCCGACGTACCGGCCGTTCTCGGTGATCTCCTGCTCCGTCAGGCCCACCTTCTCGGCCTTCTCGCGGACGACGGCCGTCGCGCGCTCGACCGCCTCGTCGAGGAGGTCCTCCAGCCGGACCGTCTCGCCCTCACGCGTCTTGAACGGCTTGCCGTCCTTGCCGAGGACCGTGCCGAACGCCAGCTGGTGCGCCTTGACGTCCTCGCCCAGCCAGCCGGCCCGGCGCGCCGTCTCGAAGACCATCTTGAAGTGCAGGGACTGGCGGACATCGACCACGTACAGCAGCGAGTTCGCCTTCAGGTTGAAGACACGGTCGCGGATCGCGGAGAGGTCGGTCGCCGCGTAGCCGTAGCCGCCGTCCGACTTCTGCACGATCAGCGGGACCGGGTTGCCGTCCGGGCCCTTGACGTCCTCGAAGAAGACACACAGGGCGCCCTCGGAGCGGACCGCGACGCCGGACTCCTCCAGCAGCCGGCAGGTCTCGGCCAGCATGTCGTTGTAGCCCGACTCGCCGACGATGTCCGCGTCCCGGATCTCCATGTCCAGCTTCTCGAAGACGGAGTAGAAGTAGATCTTCGACTCGTCCACGAACTTCTGCCACATGGCCAGCGTCCTCGGCTCGCCGGCCTGGAGGTCGACCACCCGGCGCCGGGCGCGCGTCTTGAACTCCTCGTCGGAGTCGAAGAGCTTCCGCGCGGCCTTGTAGAGGCGGTTGAGGTTGGACATCGCCTCCTCGCCGCTCGTCGGGCCGGCCTTGTGGTCCAGCTCGTGCGGGTGCTCGTCCAGGTACTGGATGAGCATGCCGAACTGGGTGCCCCAGTCGCCGATGTGGTGCCGGCGGACCACGCTCTCGCCGGTGAACTCCAGGAGCTGGACCACCGCGTCGCCGATCACCGCCGAGCGCAGGTGACCGACGTGCATCTCCTTCGCCACGTTCGGCTGCGCGTAGTCGATCACCGTGGTGCCGGGGTGCTCGGCGTACGGCACGCCGAGGCGGCCCGTCTCGTCCGCGTAGCGCTCCGCGAGGTTCGCCGTGATCGCGCTGTCGCCGATGGTGATGTTCAGGAAGCCGGGTCCGGAGACCTCGATGTCCTCGATCACGTCACCCGACTCGACCCGGGCGACGACCTGGGTCGCCAGCTCCCGCGGGTTGGCCTTGGCCTTCTTGGCCAGCGCGAGGATCCCGTTGGCCTGGAAGTCCGCCCGGTCGCTTCGTCGCAGCAGCGGGTCGGCGTCGGCGGCCTCCGGCAGGGTGGCCGAGAGGGCGGACGCGAGGCGCTGCTGGACGGAATCGCTGAGGGACGTGACCGAGGCCATAGGAATGGGTGCCGTTCTCCTCGTGGGGATGGATAGACCCAGCCAGTATCCCACGGGGGGTATAGCGGTTTTCCCGGTCGCACGCCGGTCTGTGAGAATGGGGTGTCACCCGTTCAGAAAGAAGGACGTGCCGATCGTGGCTCAGAGCACCGAGACCACCGACTGGGTCTCCCGTTTCGCGGATGAGGTCATCGAAGAGTCGGAGCGCCGTGCCCCGGGCAAACCGGTCGTCGTCGCGTCCGGCCTCTCCCCCTCCGGTCCGATCCACCTCGGCAACCTGCGCGAGGTCATGACCCCGCACCTGGTGGCCGACGAGATCCGCCGCCGCGGGTACCAGGTCCGGCACCTGATCTCCTGGGACGACTTCGACCGGTACCGCAAGGTGCCCGCGGGTGTCGCGGGGATCGACGAGTCGTGGGCCGAGCACATCGGCAAGCCCCTGACCTCGGTGCCCGCCCCGAAGGGCTCCGCGCACCCGAACTGGGCCGAGCACTTCAAGTCCGCGATGGTCGAGTCGCTGGCCGAGCTGGGCGTCGAGTTCGACGGCATCAGCCAGACCGCGCAGTACACCTCCGGTGTCTACCGCGAGCAGGTCCTGCACGCCATGAAGCACCGCGGCGACATCGACGCGATCCTCGCCCAGTACCGGACCAAGCCGAAGCCCGCCAAGAAGCAGCAGCAGAAGGCGGTCGACGAGGCCGAGCTGGAGGCCGAGGAGGGCTCGGGCGCCGCGTCCGAGGACGACGGCAGCTCCGGCTCCGCCGGCTACTTCCCGTACAAGCCGTTCTGCGGCAACTGCGGGAAGGACCTGACGACCGTCACCTCGTACGACGACGACACCACCGAGCTGGCGTACACGTGCAACGAGTGCGGCTTCTCCGAGACCGTCCGGCTCAGCGAGTTCAACCGCGGCAAGCTGGTCTGGAAGGTCGACTGGCCTATGCGGTGGGCGTACGAGGGCGTGATCTTCGAGCCCTCCGGCGTCGACCACTCGTCTCCGGGATCCTCCTTCCAGGTCGGCGGGCAGATCGTCGGCATCTTCGGCGGCAAGCAGCCCATCGGGCCGATGTACGCCTTCGTCGGCATCTCCGGCATGGCGAAGATGTCGTCCTCGCGCGGCGGTGTGCCCACCCCGGCCGACGCGCTGAAGATCATGGAGCCGCAGATCCTGCGCTGGCTGTACGCCCGCCGCAGGCCCAACCAGTCGTTCAAGATCGCCTTCGACCAGGAGATCCAGCGGCTCTACGACGAGTGGGACAAGCTCGCGGCGAAGGTCGCCGACGGCTCCGCCCTGCCGGCGGACGTGGCCGCACACGCCCGTGCGGTGGGCACGGCCGGCGGTGAGCTGCCGCAGACCATGCGACCGCTGCCGTACCGCACGCTCGCGTCCGTCGCCGACATCACCGCCGGACACGAGGACCAGGCGCTGCGCATCCTGAGCGAGCTGGACCCGGAGCAGCCGCTGGCCTCGCTCGACGAGGTCCGGCCGCGCTACGACCGGGCCGAGTCGTGGATCAACACGCAGGTCCCCGCCGACCAGCGGACCATCGTGCGCGACGAGCCCGACGCGGAGCTGCTGAAGTCCCTCGACGAGGCGTCCCGGCAGTCCGTACGACTGCTGCTCGACGGGCTCGCCGAACACTGGTCCCTCGACGGGCTGACCCACCTCGTGTACGGCGTGCCCAAGGTGCAGGCCGGGTTCCCGGCCGACGCCACGCCGAAGGAGCTGCCGCCGGAGATCAAGACGGCTCAGCGGTCCTTCTTCGCCCTGCTGTACCACCTGCTCGTCGGGCGGGACACCGGGCCGCGGCTGCCCACGCTGCTGCTGGCGGTCGGGCAGGAACGGGTCCGCAAGCTGCTCGGGGAGTAGGCCCCGGCGGGGGGGGGGGGGGGGGGGGGGGGGGGGGGGGGGGGGGGGGGGGTGTGGGGGGGGGGGGGGGGGGGGGGGGGGGGGGGTGGGGGTGGTGG
>NZ_JBWKFL010000015.1:37124-186315 GCF_056434305.1 Streptomyces sp. NPDC044061
CTCTGCTGGGGGGGGGCGGAGGAGGACTGGGCCGGGACTTTGTTGGGGGAGAGGCCCCTGGGGTAGGGGAGGGGGAGCTCCTGCGGTACCCGTCCCCCCCCTCTCTCGTACGCGTCACGCGATATGGGGTTACGCGATGTGGTCCTCTTCCAGCTCCGCCGAGTGGCGCTGCTGGAACCGCTCCACCAGGGTCTTCAGGTCGCTGGGGCTCAGCGCCGTGCCGAACGTCGCCTGGATGTTGTCGCCGAGTACGCGGGGCGTGGGGTAGCTGCCGTCGATCGACTGACGGAAGACCTGGTAGAAGGCCTCCTCGTCCGGCTCCGGCGGCCCGCCGCCCTCACCCAGCTCGCGGGTGCGGTTCGGGCCCACCGGGATGGGGAAGCTGCCGGTCTCCTCCGGGGAGGGCTGCTGGAACTGGTCCGGCGGCTGCTCCTCGTACCACTCCTCGTACTGTTCCTCCGGGACGTACTGGGGGTCCGGGGGCGGTTCGTAGGTGGGGTCGTAGCCGCCGTGGTAGTCGATCTCGCGGGGGGTCTGGAACCAGGGGCTCTGGTCGTCCTCGGGGCGCTGCTCGGCGCGAGGTGCCGCCTGCTGTGGGACGGGTGCCGCCGCAGCGACACGACCGCCCGCGACCGAGTCGAGTTGCGGCTGTCGTGGTGCGGGTATCACCACCGGCTCTATGCCCGCCGCCGCCAGGCCCGCAGGTGCCGTCTCCGCCAGCGGGACGCCGTACCGCGCCAGCCTCAGCGGCATCAGGGACTCCACCGGGGCCTTCCTGCGCCAGGCCCGGCCGAAGCGGGAGCGGAGGCGGGCCTGGTAGACGAGACGCTCCTGCTCCAGCTTGATGACCTGGTCGTAGGAGCGCAGCTCCCACAGCTTCATACGGCGCCAGAGCAGGAACGTGGGGACCGGCGAGAGCAGCCAGCGGGTGAGGCGGACGCCCTCCATGTGCTTGTCGGCCGTGATGTCCGCGATCCGGCCGATGGCGTGGCGGGCCGCCTCGACGGCGACCACGAACAGGATCGGGATCACCGCGTGCATGCCCACGCCCAGCGGGTCCGGCCAGGCGGCGGCACCGTTGAACGCGATCGTCGCCACCGTCAGCAGCCACGCCGTCTGGCGCAGGAGCGGAAACGGGATCCGGATCCAGGTCAGCAGCAGGTCCAGGGCGAGGAGGACACAGATGCCTGCGTCGATGCCGATCGGGAACACATAGGAGAAGTTCCCGAAGCCCTTCTTGATGGCCAGCTCACGGACGGCCGCGTACGAACCGGCGAAGCCGATGCCGGCGATGATCAACGCGCCGCTCACGACCACGCCGATGAGCACGCGGTGCATCCGAGTCAGCTGCAGTGGCGCGGCCACTCGTACTCCCCTCCCATTGCGTGTTGGTGCGCGCAACAGAGTGGCACACGTGTGCGTCGCACGTGATGCCGGTCAGCCCTTGTTGGCGGCCGACTTCGACGGCGACGCACTGGAGGAGGGAGACTTCGACGCCGCCTTGGACGGGGTCTTCGACGCCGACTTCGACGGGGACGAGGCCGTCTTCGAGGGCGAACTCTGCCCAGAACCTTCACTGTTGGCGGAGGAGACGGACGCGACCGCCTCCTTCACCGCCTTCTCCGCCGCCTTCGTCAGATCGTCGGCGCTCGGTGTCTTCTCGCCCGCGAGACCGGCCCCGTTGTAGTCGAGCGTGACGACCACGTTCTCGACCCGGGCGACCACCGTCTGCTGCTTGAAGGCGCCTTCCTTCTTCTTCAGCTCGTAGCGCACCGCCGTCGCCTCCGCACCGGTCCCGGCGACCGGCTGCGACTTCGTGTTCTTCGCGCCGGACACCTTCTGCGCGTCCCCGACCTGCTGGGCGAAGTACGCGTGCGCCTGCTTCTCACCGGCACCGCGGTTCGCGTCCGAGTCGAAGCGCAGCAGGGAGACGTTCAGCCAGCGGAACTGGGAGCCCTTGGTGCCGTTGTTGTCCAGGCTGCTCCATGAGCAGGAGGAACGGGTCGCCGTATCGTCGGAACTGCCCTCCTTGCCCGACTTGGCACCCTTCGGCACCAGGTCGGTCAGGGTCTTCTTCGACAGCACCGCGCACGGCTCCGGGAGCTTGCGGTACGCGGCCGCCTGCACGGTCGGGGACGCGCTCGCCGAGGGCTGCTTCGACGAACCGCCGCCCGCGGTCTGCTGCGCGCTGTCGCCGCTCTTGCCCTGGGAGTCGCCGGAATCCGAGGAGCAGGCCGCGGTGATCAGCACCGCGGGAACGGCTGCCGCGCAGACAAGAGCACGGCGAAGGCGCTTGGCTCGCTGATGAGTCTGGGCACGGTCGTCTCGCTGGGCTGCTCGCTGCATGGTTCCTTCACTCATGACGCTCGGTGTTCGTGCGGGTTCCTGCGGGGCCACCGTACGCGGTGAAGGAGCTGTGCGGTTTCCGTTCCCCCGCTTTGCGGGGGCGGACGGGACGGCGCCCGGGTGCCCTCATCCGCCCAGCGTGTCCGCCAGTTGAGAGGCCAGGTTTCGGGCCCTGTCCTGCATTTCCTTGCTGTCGGGGACCGTTCCGGTGGCCGTCGGCTGCTCCTCGTACTCGATGGTGACGACGACGTTCGACGTGCGGAACGCCACAGTCACCGTCCGCGGTTCGGCGGTCGAACCGGACGAGTTCAGCTCGTCGTTCAGATACGCCTCGTCACCGAGACCGGCCAGCACACGGGGCTGAAGGTCGGCCGTAGGGGCACCGGGGGCGCCCGTGGAACCCGCCGAGGCGCCGGCGGAACTCCCCGAGGCATCCGCGGAACCCTCCGAGGCGGACGGCGAGGCCTCGCTCGCGGTGGCCGTGGGAGTCGGGGTGGAGCCGGCGGACGAGGGGGTGGCGGTGGACGAACTCGGCTCGGGCAGGTCGGCGGCCGTCTCCATGTCCTGGAACAGCTTCTGCGCCTGGTCGTCGTCGCTGACCGCGTTGTCGTACGAGACCACGCGCTCGAAGTCGACCGAGAGACGGTCGGTGGCGTCCGCGGACTCCACCTTCCAGTGGCAGCCCACCTTGCGGTCGGTGTTGTAGGTGAGCGTGGCCTCGCCCTGGTAGGCCCGGTCCCGCTGGGTCGGGTCGGTGAGCTGCTTGATGCCGGGCAGCAGCGAGTCGAGGGTGTCGTGGTCGACGGCGCCGCAGGGCTCCGGGAGGCTGCGGTACTTGCCGGGCTGGGCCGCCACCGTCGCCGTACCGGCGTCGCCCGGGTTGGCGTTGTCCGTCGGGCTGTCGTCGCCCGAACCGCTCGTGCAGCCGGCCAGCAGGGCCGCGAGGAGTGCGGCGATGCCGGTTACGTACGCCTTCCGCTGCACGGTCGGGCTCCTCTCGACGGTCTGTGTTCGCTCGGTTGTCCATGGTCCCCGCTGGTTATTCGCTTGCCGCAGCGGGGCGCCCCCTGGAGACAATGTGTATCGCACGCACCGCCGTGGATGCCGTTCTCTCGTCCCTTTTCGTCGACTTTGGCGCCACTTTTGCGTTTTGCTGCTCTTAAGCCTTTTGCCGTCATTTCCGGGGGAATGAGGAAGACATGTCGTACGTGGAGATGCCGGGCGCGAAGGTCCCGATCCGGATGTGGACGGACCCCGCGACGGTCGAGGACGTGGCCCTGCGCCAGCTCCAGAACGTGGCCACCCTGCCCTGGATCAAGGGCCTGGCCGTGATGCCGGACGTGCACTACGGAAAGGGCGCGACGGTCGGATCGGTCATCGCGATGCAGGGGGCGGTGTGCCCCGCCGCGGTGGGCGTGGACATCGGCTGCGGGATGTCGGCGGTCAGGACTTCCCTGACGGCGAACGACCTGCCCGGAGACCTGTCGCGGCTGCGGTCGAAGATCGAGCAGGCGATTCCGGTGGGGCGGGGCATGCACGAGGATCCCGTCGACCCGGGGGACTTCCATGGGCTGGCGACCGCCGGGTGGGACGACTTCTGGGGACGGTTCGACGGGGTCGCCGACTCGGTCAGATTCCGTCAGGAACGTGCGACGAAGCAGATGGGAACGCTCGGATCCGGCAACCATTTCGTCGAGGTGTGCACGGACACGGACGGCTCGGTCTGGCTGATGCTCCACTCCGGCTCCCGCAACATCGGCAAGGAACTCGCCGAGCACCACATCGGCGTGGCCCAGAAGCTCTCGCACAACCAGGGCCTGGTCGACCGCGACCTCGCGGTCTTCATCTCGGAGACCCCGCAGATGGCGGCCTACCGCAACGACCTGTTCTGGGCACAGGAGTACGCCAAGTACAACCGCACGCTCATGATGGCGCTCCTGAAGGACGTGATCCGCAAGGAGTTCAAGAAGGCCAAGCCGACCTTCGAGCCGGAGATCTCCTGTCACCACAACTACGTGGCCGAGGAGCGGTACGAGGGCATGGACCTGCTGGTCACCCGCAAGGGCGCGATCCGGGCCGGCTCCGGGGAGTACGGGATCATCCCGGGCTCGATGGGCACGGGCTCGTACATCGTGAAGGGTCTCGGCAACGAGCACGCCTTCAACTCGGCCTCGCACGGCGCGGGGCGGCGGATGAGCCGTAACGCGGCGAAGAAGCGATTCTCGACAAAGGACCTCGAGGACCAGACCCGGGGCGTGGAGTGCCGCAAGGACTCCGGCGTCGTGGACGAGATCCCGGGCGCGTACAAGTCCATCGACCAGGTCATCGACCAGCAGCGGGACTTGGTCGAGGTCGTGGCGAAGCTGAAGCAGGTCGTCTGCGTGAAGGGCTGACGACCTGCTCGGCCCCGCCTACTTCGCGTGGCGTACGGCGTAGATCATGACGAATGCCACGAAGTGGATGCCGAAGAGGAAGTACGCCAGGAAGTACCAGACCTGGCGTGCGTCCTTCGTCTCCTGGGCCAGGCGGCGTTTCTCCGGGGAGTCGTCCTCGGCCATCACAGCTCCCGGTGCACCTTGGTGTTGGAGGCCTGGGCGCGCGGGCGGAGGACCAGGAGGTCCACGTTGACGTGGCTGGGGCGGGTGACCGCCCAGGTGATCGTCTCGGCCACGTCGTCGGCGGTGAGGGGCTCGGCCACGCCCGCGTAGACCTTCGCGGCCTTCTCGGCGTCGCCGCCGAAGCGGGTCAGGGCGAACTCGTCGGTCTTGACCATGCCGGGCGCGATCTCGACGACCCGGACCGGGCGGCCGACGATCTCCAGGCGGAGGGTCTCGGCGAGGACGTGCTCGCCGTGCTTGGCGGCCACGTAGCCGCCGCCGCCCTCGTAGGTGCCGTGGCCCGCCGTGGAGGACACCACGACGACGACTCCGTCGCCGCTCGCCTCCAGCTTCGGGAGCAGGGCCTGGGTGATGTTCAGGGTGCCGATGACGTTCGTCTCGTACATCGTGCGCCAGTCGGCCGGGTCGCCGGTGGCGACGGGGTCCGCGCCGAGCGCTCCGCCGGCGTTGTTGACGAGGACACCGATCGTCCTGAAGGCCGTCGCGAACTCGTCCACCGCCGCGCGGTCGGTCACGTCCAGCTGGTAGGCCGTCGCCGAATGGCCGGCCGTGGTGAGTTCCTCGGCCAGTGCCTCGATGCGGTCCTTGCGACGGGCCGTGAGGACGACGCGGTAACCGGCCTCGGCGAGTCCGCGGGCCGTGGCGGCGCCGATGCCGCTGCTCGCACCCGTGACGACGGCGATGCGGGAGGCGGCGGACGGGGCTGCGGTGGCCATGGGCTGCTCCTGAGGGAGAGAGGTCGTCTGTGGTCGGCTCTTCGTCCAGCCTAGGCGAGCCTCAGCCGCCGTTCCTCGGCGCCCACATGATCACGGCCATGCCGGCGAGGCAGATCAGGGCTCCGGTGACGTCCCAGCGGTCGGGGCGGTAGCCGTCGGCGATCACGCCCCACAGGATCGAGCCGCCCACGAAGATCCCGCCGTAGGCGGCCAGGATGCGCCCGAAGTGCGCGTCCGGCTGAAAGGTGGCGACGAAGCCGTACGCGCCGAGGGCGAGGACCCCGCCGGTGATCCACAGCCAGCCGCGGTGTTCGCGTACGCCCTGCCAGATCAGCCAGGCGCCGCCGATCTCGAAGAGTGCGGCGAGCACGAAGAGGGCGGCGGAGCGGAGGATCGGCATGGGCGCAGCTTCGCACGCCGGTGTGGTGTCACCTGTTGGAGGGCGCCTGTCGGCAGGCGCGCGTGGCATACATCCGTACGGCACACCGGACAGAGGCCTGAGATGAGGTGGCATGCGGATGAGGGCGTGGGTGCTGGGTGCGTGCGGTGCCGTGGTGGTGGCAGGGGGCCTCGCCGGGCCGGCCGGGGCCGCTTCCGGGCCCGAGACGGACGCGGATGTGGCCTTTCACGGGAGTGTCGTGATGGACGGGGACCGGGTGCAGGTCCAGCTGACTCCGAGCAACGGCGGGCCCTCGGCGGTGCCGGACGCGAGCGTGCTGCTGCGCTGGTCGGTGCCGCTGGCGGACCGGCAGGAGCTGCCGGGCGGGTGTGTGCGGACGGACGAGCGGTCGGTGGTGTGCGGGACGGGCGAGCTGGCCGCCGAGGCGTCGGGTGAGCAGATCAGGCTGTCGGTGCGGCTGCGGGAGAAGCCGTCGGACGTGACGCTGGAGGTGGAGACCGCCTGGAACGGGGGCGTCGCGGACAGGGACCGGACGAACGACCGGCTGAGCGTGCTGGTCCTCGACACCGGGGACGCGTACGCCTTCTGAGACGCCGGGGACGTCGTACGATCTCTGCACCACGCAGACGAAGGGGAGTGCGGCATGGCCGGGAACGGGACCGGGCGGTCCGGGCTGCTGGCGGAGCTGTCCGTGGTGTCCCGGCGGTACATGGCGTCGTACGCCCTGTTCAACCAGGCCGTCGCCGACCGGATCGGGCTGCACCCCACCGATCTGCAGTGTCTGAACCTGCTCACGCTGGAGCGGGAGCCTGTCACCACGGGCCGGGTCGCGGAGCTGACCGGGTTGACGACGGGGTCGGCGACCCGGCTGGTGGACCGGCTGGAGCGGGCGGGGTACGTGGTGCGGCGGCGCGACGAGGTGGACCGGCGGCGGGTGCTGGTGGCGGTCGTGCCGGAGAAGATCGCCGAGTTCGGGCGGATGTGGGACTCGCTGGCCGGTGACTGGTCGAGGATCTTCGACGAGCTGGACGACATCGAACTGGCGACGATCGTCCGGCACATGGAGCGCACGGTGGAGTTCAGCGGGGAGCAGATCGCCCGGTTGCGCGAGCGCCCCGAGGACTAGGCCGGGTTTTCCGCGTTCCCCGCGTTCCCCGCGTTCCCCGCGTTCTACGCGTTCTACGCGTTCTCTGTGCTCTCCGCGTCGTACCGCTCGCGGGCTTCCCGTACCTCCTCGAAGTGGGTTTCGGCCCACTCCTTAACGGCGGTCAGCAGGGCGGCGAGGCTGCGGCCGAGCGGGGTGAGTTCGTAGTCGACCCGGACCGGGACGGACGGGGTGACGGTGCGGGTCACGAGGCCGTCGCGTTCGAGGGTGCGCAGGGTCTGGGTGAGCATCTTGGGGCTGACACCGGCGACCTTGCGGCCGATGTCGCTGTAGCGCATGGGGGCGGGGACCAGGGCGGCGACGACGAGGCCGACCCACTTGTCGCTGAGGCGGCCGAGCAGCTGGTTGGTGGGGCAGCTGCGCAGGAAGGCGTCGTAGTCGATACGGGCCTGCTCGCGCCGCTGGGCCGCGGTCATCGTCGCCATGGGGCTCTCCTCCGGGACACCTACGCACTCCGAGGTAACTACTTACCGATGGATAGTAGCTCTCCTAGGGTTGCCGCTGTGGCGGAGAAACCGCCGTAATCCCTCAAGTGGTTCTGTTCATAGGAGAGTTGACATGCGTGCTGCTGTGGTGACGACGTTCGGCGGGCCGGAGGCCGTGGAGATCGCCGAGGTGGCGGTGCCTGAGCCGGGAGCCCGGCAGGTGCGGATCAAGGTGGCGGCCGGGTCGCTGAACCCGGTGGACCTGTACGTCCGGGCCGGCTTCTTCGGTGGGGCGGGCAAGACGATCGGGCTCGGCTGGGACGTCGCCGGGACGGTGGACGCGGTGGGCGTGGCGGCCGCCTGGCAGGTGGGCGACGAGGTGGTCGCGCTGGTGCCGGGTGTGGCCGATGCGCTGGGGGCGCACGCCGAGTACGTCGTCGTGGACACGGACGCGGTGGCCAAGGCGCCGGCCGCGGTGGACGCGGTGCACGCCGGCACCCTGCCGCTGAACGGGCTGACCGCCGTCCAGGCCCTGGACCTGCTGGAGCCGGCGCCGGGTGCCTCGCTGCTGGTGACCGGTGCGGCGGGCGCGGTCGGCGGGTTCGCGGTGCAGCTGGCCGCGCACCGGGGGATCGCGGTGACCGGGCTCGCCCGGGCGGCCGACGAGGAGCTGGTGCGGTCGCTGGGAGCCGCCGACTTCACGGCCGACGGGGTGGCGCCGGGGAGCGTGGACGCGGTGCTGGACGCGGCGATGCTCGGCGAGCCGGCGCTGGAGTGGGTGCGGGACGGCGGTGTCTTCGTCAGTGCCCAGCCCGGCCGGCAGCCCGAATCCGTGCGCGGGGTGCGGACCACGGCCGTGGCGGTGAGCGCCGACGGGGCGCGGCTGGCGGAGCTTGCCCGGCTGGTGGACGAGGGTGTGCTGAGCCTCCGGGTGGCCGAGACCTACCCCCTGGCCGAGGCGGCCAAGGCGCATGCCCGGCTGGCGGAGGGCGGCGTACGGGGGCGCCTGGTGCTCGTGCCGTAGGGCGCTCCGGCAAGGGGGAATAGCCCGGACCCGGCTGCCGTTCCAGGGATATAGTTGAACCGTCAACAACCTGGAGGATGAGCCACCATGCAGTTCGGGATCTTCACGGTCGGCGACGTCACGCCGGACCCCACCACGGGGCGTACGCCGACCGAGCGCGAGCGGATCAAGGCCATGGTCGCCATCGCGCTCAAGGCCGAGGAGGTCGGGCTCGACGTGTTCGCCACCGGTGAGCACCACAACCCGCCGTTCGTGCCGTCCTCGCCGACCACGATGCTCGGCTACATAGCGGCACGGACGGAGCGGCTGATCCTCTCCACCTCCACCACCCTGATCACCACCAACGACCCGGTGAAGATCGCGGAGGACTTCGCGATGCTCCAGCACCTGGCCGACGGACGGGTGGACCTGATGATGGGCCGCGGCAACACCGGGCCGGTCTACCCCTGGTTCGGCAAGGACATCCGCGAGGGCATCAACCTCGCCGTCGAGAACTACGCCCTGCTGCGCCGCCTCTGGGACGAGGACGTCGTCGACTGGGAGGGCAAGTTCCGCACGCCGCTGCAGGGCTTCACCTCCACCCCGCGGCCGATGGACGACGTGCCGCCGTTCGTCTGGCACGGCTCCATCCGGTCCCCGGAGATCGCCGAGCAGGCCGCGTACTACGGCGACGGCTTCTTCCACAACAACATCTTCTGGCCGGCCGACCACACCAAGCGGATGGTCGAGTTCTACCGGAAGCGGTTCGCGCACTACGGGCACGGAACGCCCGAGCAGGCGATCGTCGGGCTCGGCGGCCAGGCGTTCATGCGGAAGAACTCGCAGGACGCGGTGCGTGAGTTCCGGCCGTACTTCGACAACGCGCCGGTGTACGGGCACGGGCCCTCGCTGGAGGACTTCACCGAGCAGACCCCGCTGACCGTCGGCTCCCCGCAGCAGGTGATCGAGAAGACCCTGGCCTTCCGGGAGTACGCCGGCGACTACCAGCGCCAGCTGTTCCTGATGGACCACGCGGGGCTGCCGCTGAAGACCGTGCTGGAGCAGCTCGACATGCTCGGCGAGGAGGTCGTACCGGTGCTGCGCAAGGAGTTCGCCAACGGCCGTCCGGCCAACGTGCCGGAGGCGCCCACCCACGCCTCCCTGCTCGCCGCCTCTTCGGAAGGAGTGACCGTCGCATGAAGCTCGTCGTCGTCTCGGCGGGACTGAGCGTCCCGTCCTCCACCCGGCTGCTGGGCGACCGGCTGGCCGCGGCCGTGGACCGGCGGACGCCGGTGGACATCCAGGTGGTCGAGCTGCGCGACCTCGCGGTCGAGATCGCGCACAACTTCACCAACGGCTTTCCCGGCAAGGGGCTCGCCGCCGCGCAGGACGCGGTGGCGGGCGCCGACGGGCTGATCGTGGTCACACCCGTGTTCAGCGCCTCCTACAGCGGGCTGTTCAAGTCGTTCTTCGACGTGCTCGACAAGGACGCGCTGGCGGGCAAGCCGGTGCTGGTCGCCGCCACCGGGGGCACGGCCCGGCACTCGCTGGTGCTGGAACACGCGCTGCGGCCGCTGTTCGCGTACCTGCGGGCGGTGGTCGTCCCCACGGCCGTGTACGCGGCCTCGGAGGACTGGGGCGCCGAGGGGCTCTCCGAGCGGGTCGAGCGGGCGGCGGGGGAGCTGGCCGCGCTGATGCCGTTGGCCGCTCGGCCGGCCGACGTGGGTGTCGTGCCCTTCGCCGAGCAGCTGGCGGCGCTGCGGTCCTAGTGGTTTCCCGCCCACCCGCCCATCCGTCCCGGCCGGCCGAAGGGTCGGGTGGTTTCCCACCGCCCGTCCGTCCCGGCCGGCCGAGGGGCCGCCGTCGCGGGTGGGTGGCCGCCTCCCGGCCGGTCGCCCGGTGCTGTGGGAAGACGGGGGGAAGCCTCTTCCGGTTGTCCCTGTGACGGTGAGAGGCGGGTAAAAAGGGTGATCGTAGGCCCACTCGTCCCGGCCGAACCGCCGGAGGCCTTGGCAGACTGGGGACGTGCCCCAGACTGTGCTGCTCGCCGAAGACGATCGTGCCATCCGTCATGCCCTGGAGCGTGCCCTGACGCTGGAGGGGTACGAGGTGACGGCGGTGGCCGACGGCGTGGAAGCGCTGGCACAGGCCCACAAGACCCCGCCGGACGTCCTGGTGCTCGATGTGATGATGCCGGGCATCGACGGGCTCCAGGTCTGCCGGGTGCTCCGGGCCGAGGGCGACCGCACCCCGATCCTGATGCTCACCGCGCTGGTGGAGACCGCCGACCGCATCGCGGGCCTGGACGCGGGCGCCGACGACTACGTGGTCAAGCCGTTCGACGTCGAGGAGGTCTTCGCGCGGCTGCGGGCACTGCTGCGGCGTACGAGCCCGGTGCCGGCGGGCGGCGGGGCGGTCTCCGGAGCCGACGCCGCCCGTGACGTGCAGGTCTCCGACCGGCAGGTGGAGGCCGCCGGCATCCGGATGGACCTGCAGGCACGCCGGGCCTGGCGCGGCCGGCGCGAGCTGGAACTGACCCGCACCGAGTTCGAGCTGCTCGAGCTGCTGGTGCGCAACGCCGGGATCGTCCTCGACCACTCCACGATCTACGACCGCATCTGGGGCTACGACTTCGGTCCCGGCTCGAAGAACCTCGCCGTCTACGTCGGCTACCTGCGCCGCAAGCTCGACGAGCCGGGCGCACCGCAGCTGATCCACACCGTCCGGGGCGTGGGTTACGTGCTGCGGGAAGACTAATGAGCCGCCGCTGGCGGCTGCCGGTGGGGCCCCGGCCCAAGCTGGTCTCGCTGCGTACCACCTTCGCGGTGTCCTTCGCGGCCGTCACCGCCGCCGTGACGATCCTCGTCGGCATCCTGTCCTACGGCTCGGCGGCGCGCCTGGTCCGGGTCGACCAGCAGTCCGTGTTCACGCAGGTCGTGCAGGACGTGCAGGACGAGGTGCGGCAGCACGAGATGGTCCCCGAGGACTTCTCCTCCTCCCGGCCGGGCCATGATCTGGTCCGGCCGGCCCGTACCGATGTGCAGGTGCTCGGCGCGCGGGGAGAGATCGTCGACCACGGCAGCCCGGTGCTGCCCGTCACCGTCCGGGACAGGGCCGTGGCCACCTCGCGGGCGGCCGGCAGAGTGGTCCAGCACAAGGACGTCCGGGTCGGCGAGGACCTCTTCCGCATCGCCACCGTCTCGCTCGGCGACGGCAAGGGCGCCGTGCAGGTCGCGCAGGAGTTCAGCGACACCGAGGACCTGCTGCGGGCGCTGCAGCAGCGGACGCTGATCCTGATGGCGGCGGTCGTGGTCGCCGCGGGACTGTTCGGATGGTGGCTGGCCCGCCGGATCACCAGGCGCCTGGTGATCCTCACCTCCGCCGCCGAGGACGTGGCCCGCACCCGGCAGCTGGGCATCGAGGTGCCCGTCGCGGGCCTGGACGAGGTGGGCCGGCTCGGCCGCGCCTTCGACCGGATGCTGGGCCGGCTCGCCCAGTCGGAGGAGGACCAGCGGCGGCTGGTCCAGGACGCCGGGCACGAGCTGCGCACGCCGCTGACGTCGCTGCGTACGAACATCTCGCTGCTGCGCAGGATCGACGAGCTTCCGCCGGCGACCCGGGAGGAACTCGTCGCCGACCTCGGTCAGGAGGCCCGCGAGCTGACCGACCTGGTCAACGAGCTGGTCGACCTCGCGGCCGGGCAGTCCGACAGCGAGCCGCCGCAGCAGGTGGACCTCGCCGACCTCGCCGAGGACGTGGTGGGGCTGGCCAAGCGCCGTACCGGCCGGGAGGTCGTGCTGCGCACGAGCGGTGACACCCGTACCCACGGGCGGCCCGGGATGCTGCAGCGGGCCATGTCCAACCTGGTGGAGAACGCGGCGAAGTTCGACCGGGAGGGCAAGGCGCCCATCGAGATCAACATCACCGGGCCGGCCCGGCCGGGCACCGTGCGCGTCGAGGTGCTGGACCGTGGCCCGGGCATCGCCGAGGGCGACCTGATCCGCATCTTCGACCGCTTCTACCGCGCCGCCGACGCGCGTTCCCTGCCGGGCTCGGGGCTCGGTCTCTCCATCGTCCGTGAGGTCGCGATGGCGCACGGTGGGGCGCCGTTCGCCGTTCGGCGGGAAGGGGGTGGGGCGGTGATCGGGTTCACCGTGGGCGGCGGGATCGTGGGGAGCGGTGGCGGCGGCGCGCGTGGTGGGGCCTGAGGGGCGGCGCGCGTGCCGTCGGTGTGCGGTCTCTGCGTGCCTCGGGGCTCGGGCTCTCCACGCTCCTTAGGGGGCGATTGCGCACGGTGGGGCGCCGATCGCCGGTCGCCGATCGCCGTTCGGCGGGAAGGGGGGGCGGTGATCGGGTTCACCGTGGGCGGCGGGATCGTGGGGAGCGGTGGTGGCGGCGCGCGTGGTGGAGGCTGAGGGGCGCCGCCGGGGTCACCGGGCCGTCGAGGCGGGGGCCGGGGTGATGGGCTGTTTGCGGCGGGGGAAGGCGGGGAGGGCGGGTGGGGTCAGGAAGCCCTCCGCCCGGGCGCTGGCCAGGCCGATCCTCGGGATGTCGCTGCTCTTGGCGAAGAGCAGGAAGCGCGGCTCCCAGACCGGGCGGTACTTGGCGTTCGCGCGGTACAGCGACTCGATCTGCCACCAGCGGGAGAAGAAGGTGAGGACCGAGCGCCAGAGGCGGAGCACGGGCCCGGCGCCGAGGCGGGAGCCGCGCTCGAAGACCGAGCGGAACATCGCGAAGTTCAGGGACACCCGGCGGACGTTCAACTCCTCGGCACGCAGGAGGAGTTCCACGACCATGTACTCCATCAGGCCGTTCTCGCAGGCGCGGTCGCGGCGCATCAGGTCGAGGGAGAGGCCGTACTCGCCCCAGGGCACGAAGCTGAGCAGGGCGCGGGGGACGTCGTCGGCGTCCCGGCACTCCAGCATCACGCAGCGGCCGTCGGCCGGGTCGCCGAGGCGGCCGAGCGCCATGGAGAAGCCGCGCTCGGTGGCGCCGTCGCGCCAGTGGTCGGCGCGGTCCACGAGGAGGTCCATCTCCTCGTCGGGGATGTCCTCGTGGCGGCGGATGCGGACCGTGTAACCGGCCCGGCGGACACGGTTGTGGGCCTGGCGGACGACCCGCATGGCCCGGCCTTCGAGGGTGAAGTCGGCGAGATCCACGATCGCCTCGTCGCCGAGTTCCAGGGCGTCCAGGCCGTGGCGCGCGTAGATGGTGCCGGCCTCCTCGCTCGCGCCCATGACGGCCGGGGCCCAGGCGTGCCTGCGGGCCTCGGCGAGCCAGGCGTCGATGGCGCCGGGCCAGGCCTCGGGGTCGCCGATGGGGTCGCCGGAGGCCAGGCTGACGCCGCCGACGACGCGGTAGGTGACGGCCGCCTTGCCGCTGGGGGAGAAGATGACGGCCTTGTCGCGGCGCAGCGCGAAGTAGCCGAGGGAGTCGCGTTCGCCGTTACGGTCCAGCAGCGCGCGCAGCCTGCGCTCGTCCTCCTGCGCCAGCAGGCATTCGCCGCGCGGGGCGCGGAAGCAGGCGTACAGCACCAGCAGGAAGGTCGCGGCGATCGCGACGTTGACGATCACGTCCACCCAGCGGGGGGCGTGGACGGCGTCGACCCGGTCGGCGAGCGGGCCGACGCTGATGCCGCGCAACAGGGTGTAGGCGATCTCGTCCTTGAGGGTGGCACCCGGGAGCTTGTTGGTCGCGTGCACCAGGAGCGTGCCGAGGGCGGCGCTGACCAGGGTGCCGCCGGTGCCGACGGCGAGGGCGAGGCGCGGGTTGGAGCGGTCGCCGATGGCGTCGAACTCGCGCCGGCCGATCAGCAGGGCGGCCACGAACAGGCCGGTGAGGGTGGCCGAGAGCCAGTTGAAGAGGTGCTCGCGGTAGGGGGCGCGGGTGAGGGCGAGGACGTAGAGGGAGAAGAGCGGGCCGGCCAGGAGGAGGTTGAAGACCCAGGCGGCGCGTTTGCGGCGGCGCATCACGATCGCGAGGAAGAGGGCGAGGGCCGCCGAGCCCAGGCCCGCGGTGGCCAGGTACGGCGTGAAGAACTCGCCCGCGTTGTGCTCGTGCACCTCCTCACGGAACGGCAGGGAGACGACCGCCGCGATGTTGAGCACCACCTGCAGGCGCAGGTACCAGACGGTGGCGGTCGCCACCCGCTCGCGCAGCCGGTCGTCCGCGGCGGGCGGGAAGGGGATGCGGGCGCGGGGGGTGCGCTGAGCGGGAACCTGCGGGACCTGGCTCGACTCTTGTGGGGGCATGGTGACGGGCACCTTGGGGAAGGGGACGGGGCAACGCTGACCCTACAGCTCGTAGGGTAGCGCGCATGTGTACGGCCGTACACATGGCTGCCGCACAGGATCTCATCCCCGGCCCTCGCCGCCGCGCCGGGCCGCCGCCAGCGTCCAGGCCAGGTTGCCCACCGCCGCCCCGGCCGCCACCACGGCGACGATCACCCCACCGGTCGCCAGGCCGTCGCTGAACAGGTGCGGGCGCCGGTCGAGGCTGTGCAGGCCGAAGCCGCACAGCTCGTACACGCCGACGGCGGCGACGACGAGGCTGATGACCAGCACGGTCAGCGTAGGGGCGAGACCGCGCACACCGGCCCGCGCCGCCGGGCCTGGTTCCGTTTGGATGTCCTGCATGGTGTCCCCCGATGAACAGACTTGTGGCCGTTGGCGGTTGGGAACCTACAGTACGTAGGGTCAAGTTAGGGTCAGTGGCGTGCGTATCTACCTCAGCGTGGACATGGAAGGCATCACCGGGCTCGTGGACGCGGACGACGTCCAGCCCGGCGGGCGGGACTACGAGCGGGGCCGCTCCATGATGGCCGAGGACGTGAACGCGGCGGTGCGCGGCGCGCTGGCGGCCGGCGCGAGCGACATCCTCGTGAACGACGCCCACGGCCCGATGCGCAACCTGCTGCCCGAGGCGCTGCACCCGGCGGCCCGCCTGGTCCGCGGCAAGCCCAAGCAACTGGGCATGCTGGAGGGGCTCGGCGCCGAGTACGACGCCGCGCTGTGCGTCGGCTACCACTCCCGGGCCGGCGCCCTGGGCGTGCTCAGCCACAGCTTCATGGGCCACGAGATAGAGGACATCTGGCTGGACGGCCGCCCCGTCGGGGAGATCGGCCTCGCCCACGCCACCGCGGCGGCCCTCGGCGTCCCCGTGGTGGCCCTCACGGGTGACGACGCGGCGTGCGCGGAGATGACGCAGTGGGACGCCTCGGTCGTCACCGTCCCCGTGAAGTACGCCCGCGACCGGTTCGCGGCCGAGCTGCGTCCGGCGGACGAGGCGCGCGCGGCCATCGAGGAGGGGGTCGCGCGGGCGCTGGCCGGAGTACCGTCGCGCCCGCCGGCCGCCGCAGAGGCCACCCTCACCGTCCGCTGGCAGTCCGCCTCGGTCGCCGCGACCCTGCTCGGCATACCCGGGGTCACCGCCGACGACAGCCGGACGGTCCGGGCGAGCGGCGAACTTCCGTCGCTGTACCGGCTGTTCGGTGTGTGGATGCGGGTCGTGTCCTCGCTCACCAATCAGCCGCCGTACTGCTGAGCGCCCTGGGGGCCGCGGGCGGCGCCCGGCTCAGCCGAACCGCCCCGCCACGTAGTCCGCCGTCCGCTGGTCCACCGGCTCGTTGAACATCTGCTCGGTCGGGCCGTGCTCGACGATCCCGCCGGGGGTGCCCTGCTCGGCGAGGAAGAAGGCGCACTGGTCGGAGACGCGGGCCGCCTGCTGCATGTTGTGCGTGACGATCACGATCGTGACCTGGCCCACGAGTTCGTGGATGGTCTCCTCGACCCGGCGGGTGGAGGTGGGGTCGAGCGCGGAGCACGGCTCGTCCATGAGCAGGACCCGGGGCCGCACGGCCAGCGCGCGGGCGATGCACAGGCGCTGCTGCTGACCGCCGGACAGCGCGCCGCCGGGCTGCCGGAGCCGGTCGCGGACCTCCTTCCACAGGCCCGCCCGGGACAGCGACTCCTCCACCAGCTCGTCCTTCTCGCGGCGGCCCGCCCGCGTGCCCGTCAGCCGCAGACCCGCCACCACGTTGTCGTAGATCGACATCGCGGGGAACGGGTTGGGCTTCTGGAAGACCATGCCGATCCGGCGGCGGGCGTCGGTCAGCCGGCGCTCGGGGGCGTAGACGTCCTCGCCCTCGAACAGCACCTCGCCGCCGAAGGCCGCGCCCGGAATCAGCTCGTGCATGCGGTTCAGGGTGCGCAGGAAGGTCGACTTGCCGCAGCCGGAGGGGCCGATCAGGGCCGTCACACGGCCCGCGGGCATGGTCAGCGAGACCCGGCTGAGCACCTGGTGGTCGCCGAACCAGGCGGAGACCGCGCGGGCCTCCAGGGTGGCGGGCGCGGCGCCGGGGGCTGGGGCAGCGACGGGCAGTACGACGGTGTCGGTCATGGTGGCCACCTCGGGTCGGGGAGTCACAGCAGGTTCGGGAGCAGCTCGGTGGTGCGCGTGGCGACCTGGAGGCCCAGCACCGCGACGACCGGCGCGAAGACGATCCACGTCTGGTGGCGGCCCCAGCGGTGCCACGTCCACACCGCGGCGACGGCCGCGAGGAGCAGCGCCTGCAGCCAGAGCACCAGCGGCCAGGGCGTCCCGGAGGGGCGGGCCAGCGGCTGTTCGGACTCCGGCAGGGTGCCGGAGCGGATCACGGCCGCCGGGGTCTGGAAGGGAGCGGAGACCAGGTCGGCGTCGACGCGCAGGACACCGGCCGGCATGAAACGGGGACCGGTCGCGGTGACCAGCACCAGACGGCCCTTGCCCGCTGCGGGCGCGGCGGGCGCCGGGTCGCCGGCCCGCCGCACGTCGATCACCCGGTAGGCGGCCCTGCCCTGGCCGGTGGTCACGGTGAACGTGTCGCCCCCGGCGAGGCCGGACAGATGCCCGAACGGGCCGCCGTAGGCGGCCGCCCGGCCCATCAGCACACTGGTGCCGGACTGCCCGGGCATCGGCGTGTCCCGGCGGTGCCCGGGGCCGTCGGTCAGGACGGCGGAGTCGGTGCCCTCCAGCACCACCTGGCTCAGGCCGAGCTTCGGTACGTCGATGAGCGCGACCGGGGTGCCCGGCGCGAGCAGGCTGCCCTGCTGGTCGGTCTGGGACACCGGGGCGGTGCCCAGGGCGAGCTGTTCGCGCAGCTCGTCGAACGCGGCGTGCTGCGCGCTGTGCTGCTGGATGCCGCTGGCCACCAGCAGCTGGGCGGTGATGCCGAGCAGCAGGGCGGCGAGGCTGAGCAGACCGCCGCGGGCCAGATGGCGGACGGCACCGGCGGCGCGGACGCGGGTGTGCGGCGCGGCCGGTCGGAGGGTGGTCGGTACGGCGACGGTCACGGCGGCCCGCCTCCTTCGGTGGATCGGCGGCTGCCGGGGAGATGGGGAAGGATCTCCCCGGCAGCCGGCGGGTCAGGTGGACTTGATGGTGAAGTTGGCGCCGGACTTGGCGGCGACCGTCGCCGAACCCGCGTAGAAGGCGTGCAGGACGTGCTTGCCCTTGCTCAGCTTCGGCAGGGTGATGGTCACCTTGCCGCCGCTCAGCTTGCCGGTGGCGAGCACCTTGGAGCCCTCGTAGACGCGCACGGTGCCACCCGGGGTGGTGCCGGTCGCGGTGACCTTCACCGTGACCTTGGCGTGGGCGGTGTGACTGATGGAGGAGGGCGCGGTGGAGCTGACCGACGGCGTCGCCCTGGTGATCTTCAGGGTGGCCGTCGTGGCGGAGGCGTTGAGCTTGGCGTTGCCCGCGTAGGAGACGCTCAGCGTGTGCGTGGTGACCTTGAGGTGGTTCGACAGACCGATGGTGACCTTGCCGGAGCCGTCCAGGGTGCCGGTGCCGAGGACCGTGCTGCCCTCCTTCACCGTGACCTTGCCGGTGGGGGCCACGCCGTGCGAGCCGGCGACGGTGACGGCGACCTTCGGCGTCCTGCCGTACGCGGTGGTCGCGGCGGTGGCCGTCGTGGTGCTCGCGAACCTGACCGAGCCGGACCAGGTGGCCGCGGCGCCGGTGCCGTTGAGGTTGGCGCCGGCGACCGTGGCGGTGTAACCGCCGTTGGCCAGGCCCTTGAAGGTGTACGAGGTGGTGTTCGCCGGGAGGTCCTTGACCGTGACGGCGCCGTCCGGGGCGGTCAGCGTCACCCGGTAGTCGGTGAGCGGCAGACCGGTGGGGGCCGGCGCGGTCCACGACAGCTTCAGGCTCGCGTCGCCCGGGGTGGCCTTCAGCGGGGTCGGCGCGGCGGGCGTCGCGGTGTCGATGCCCGACTCCTCCAGGCCGCCCAGCTTGGCGTGCTTGTTCACGCTGATGGAGCCGTTGTACGGCTCGTTGACGAAACCGAAGCCGGCGATGACGCCCTCGGCGGCGTCCGAGGCCAGCGCGGCGCTGTGGCCGCCGGTGGTCACGAAGACGTCGTAGAGGTCCTTGTCGAAGAAGATGCTGTTCGGGTCGATCGCCCGGGACGGCACGACGTTGTAGACGTCACGGCCGAACGTGGCGTTCTCGTAGTAGGCGTTGACCGGGGCGAGCTTGCCGTTCACCGTCGTCACCGGGCTGGTGGCACCGCTGTCACCGGGCAGCTGCACGGCCGCCAGGTGACCGCCGGCCGCGGCCGCCGCCTTGCTGTAGTCGGGGGCGACGCCGTTGATCTGGGCGATCCAGCTGCCCACGGAGAACGGCACCAGCGCGCCGTCCTCGGTCAGCGCGCCGTCGGCCTGGTTCTCCTGGACCGTCGGGATGTTCGGGGAGATCGTGGCGTCGGTCAGGCCGATCGCCGACAGGAAGAACTTGCGGGTGCCCGAGCCGCTCTGCGGGATCTTCGGGTGCACGGTCTGGCCGTCCACCTGCGTGAGCGAACCGGAGTAGATGTCGTGCAGCTGGTCCACCGTCAGGCTGCCGAGCGCCGAGCCCTTCACCGCGACGCCGACCGCGTCCCGGGCGAACGGGATGTAGGTGAACGCGGTGCCGGAGGTGGAGGGGCCGCTGGAGGAGCGGGCGAAGTCGACCTGGTTCTTGATGGAGACACCGGAGGAGTCCGGGTACTTGTCGCCGGTCAGCGCCTGGCTCAGGGCCAGGCGGCCCTTGCCGGAGCCGTTGGGACGCAGGAAGGACGGGCCGCCCGAGCGGGTGGTGATGTTCGAGGTGGTGGAGCCGGTGCCGGGCTCGATCGCGTCGTAGGAGGCGATGCCCGCCCCGGCTGCCGACTTCACGGCCGTACCGGCGTAGCTCTTTCCGTTGACCGTGTCGCCGGCCAGAGCGTTGAGCACGTCCTGGGTGGTGTCGGAGCCCACGCCAACCAACTGGCGGAAGGTTCCGGCGGGGGTGGGGTCGGCGTGCGCCGGGCTCGCCAGAGCCAGGCCGCCGGCCACCACGGCGGCGGCGACGAGCGCCGCCGTAGAGCGCGTTCTGCGCATCGAGAGTCTCCTGACGGTAGTGCGTCGGTGCGGGAGATGGGGATCTGGCAGGGTGGTACGGGCCGTCCGCCCCGACTGCCTTTCGGGGCGGGCGGCCGTCTGTGGGGGCGCCAGGTGTGGGCGCCCCGGTCTCAGGGCCTCAGGGCAGCCGCCTGCGCAGCCGCTCGGGCATGGTGAAGGCCGGTACGACGGTCACCGCGCGCCCGCCGGGCAGCGGCACCCGCAGGGGCAGCCGCAACCGGCCGCCGCCCGCGAACGGCGCGCCGACGCCGGCGAACGCACCCAGCGCGGCACCGACCGGTACGGCGTAGCGCAGCGGGTTGGCCGGGTCGCCCGGTGTGGTCCCGGCGGCCGTGGTCTCCACGGCCTTGCCGCCGTCGTACGAGGCCTGGGCGCTGGGCGATGCGCTCGCGCCGCCGTCGGCTCCGGTGCCGCCGGCCGCCGACGCACCGCCGGACGCGGCGCCGCCCGAACCCTCGCCGGAGCCGCCGCCGCCGGTGCCACCCGAGCCCGAGTCGCCGCCGGTGGACGGCGGCGCCTTGTAGTGCAGGAGCGCGTCGGCGGCCCTGGTCGCCCGCTCGCGCAGGGCGCTCGAGAGCGGGGCGTAGCCGGCGGGCAGCCGGCCCGGGTCGGCGCCGCTGACCTGACCGGCGCCCGCCGCGTAGCGCAGCAGCGCCGCGTAGCCCGCGCGGGCGTCCGCCTTCAGCCAGCCCGGCCGTGCGGCCGCGTAGACCAGCTGGGCCAGCGGGTAGGCGCCTTTCGCCTTGGCGTTCGCCGGGGTGATCTCGGCGACGTCCTTGCCGGAGGCGCTCCTGGCCGCCTCGGTCAGGGCCGCCGTGGTGGGGGCGACGAACCTGCCCGCCGCGTTGCGCAGCCTGGCCGTCTGCAGGCCGTACCGGGCGGCGGAGGCCACGTCGGTGACGGTGACGACGAACCGGGAGCCGACCGTCTGCGGGCCGGGGCTCTTGTAGGCGGGCGGGTTGGACAGCGGGTCCCAGGTCGATTTCCACAGAGTGTCGGCGCGCCGGGTGTGGAGGGCGCCGGCGTGCATGTCGTCGACGTACGGGTGGAAGTCGGTCATGCACTGCCTGGCCGTCTTGGGCGCGTCCGTGCCGGGCGGCACCGTGCACCAGGGGTCGCTCTTCGGGTACTCGTCGACGTGCGAGGGGTCGAAGGCGAAACCGGAGGGGTTCAGTTCCAGGTTGGTGCTGTAGTACGGGTTGACCCGCATGCCCCAGTCGTCGGGCACACCGGACAGGAACTGCCGGGCCTCCTTGTCGGAGAGGATCCACTGCCACACCGCGCGGGCGCTGTCGTTGTGCCCGAGCGCGGTGAGCAGGTCGGTGTCGGTGGCCGGGGTCTCGGCGACCGAGAGATACGCGAACTCGGGGTTGAGGTCGATGAACTCGGGGTCGCTCGCCAGGCCCGCCGGGTTGTTCCGCGCCCAGCGGTAGCCGGGGGCCACCTTGTCGCCGAGCACCGAACCCCAGGTGGAGTTCCGGTACGACTCGGTGAGCAGCTTGGCGACCAGCCGGGGCGTCAGCTCGACCGACTCGACCCTGGTGCCCGCGAGTCTCCTGATGTCCTCGGGTGCCCCGGCCTTGGGTCTGCGTTCGATCGTGAACCCGATGACCGCTCCGGACAGCGCCACGGGCGCGTACGTCGTCGTGCCGGACGGTGCCGACGTGCCCTCGTCGGCGCCCAGGGCGCGGGTGGTGAAGCCGAGGCCGAAGGTCTTGTCGGTGCCGAGCCGGGAGCGGGTGTCGGGCTCACCGAGTTCCGTGTAGCCGTACACCTTGCCGGACGGGCACAGTGCCGCCTGCCAGCTGGTGACGGCGTCGGCGGCCAGCTCGCTGCCGGTGGTGGGGCGTTCGTCGCTGCCCAGCGGGCAGTTGCTGCCCACCTGGTTGAAGTGCAGCGGGATCGCGATGCGGTTCTGCCAGTTGGTGGAGGAGACCGGGGAGCCCGCGTTGACCTGGCTGTGGTCGGCGTACGGCTTTCCGTCGAGGTCTAGGTGGCCCTGCGGGACGATCACCAGCCAGCAGGAGCGGGGCGTGGTGACGCCGTTGCGGGTGACCGGGGAGCCGCAGCCCAGGTGCGGGGCCTCGTTGGCGGTCTGCACCTCGAAGTACTCGTCGCCCGTGCCGCCGGCCCCGGTGCGGGCGAAGTCCACCTCGTTGGTGGTGTTGTGGTTGAAGAACCGGTTGTTCTGGGTGTTGGTGGTGACCGTCTCGCCGGTGACCGACTTGAACGGCACCTCGCCCGGGACGCCCGGGGGCTGGGCGGCCCCGTAGCGGTTGTCCTGGCCGTAGTTGGTGGGGTCGGCGCTGTAGAAGATCTGGCGGGTGTCGTCCTGCTGGTTGCCGGGCCAGTTGCCCCGGTCGGTGGTCGGGGAGGCGCCGTACTGGCACTGGGTGCGGGGCGGACCCGGGTTGTCCGGGACGGTGTGGTCGTCGTCGCCCCAGCACTGCATGATCTGCACGAAGTCGGTGTTGAACCACGTGCCCGCGAAGGTGGTCGGGGTGCCGCCGCGCCAGGAGACCTTGACCGCCTGGCTGGTGAGACGGCTCGTCTGGTCGACCGTGAACTTCATGTCCTTGAACTCGCCCCGCCCGGAGACGGTGACCGCCGAGCTCGCGGGGGCGGCTGTCGCGGAGGGGGCCGCCTGGGCGACCGCGAGGCCTGCGAGGGCGCCCACGGTGGCACCGGCGAGCAGCCGGACCAGGCCGCGGCGCAGTCTGCTGTCTCTCATCGGCCGGCTCCGTCCGTGGAGCCGTCCCCGGAGCGGGCGCCCACCAGGCGGGAGACGACCGAGGGCAGCAGGACCAGCCCGAGCACGAGGAACGCGGCCAGCAGCATCAGGGTCTGCGTACCGGTCCAGCCGTGGCCCGCGGCGACGGCGACCGGCTGGGCGAGTGCGACGGTGTTGTCGGCGCCCGAGGCGCCCGAGGCGCCGGCCGAGCCGCCGCCCGGCGCGAGGGTCTGTCCGGTGTCCGGGTCGACGGACGGAGTGCCGCCACCGGTGCCCGCCGTACCGTTTCCGCCGCCGGTGGATCCGCCGTCCGTGGCATCGCCCGCCCCGGAGCCCCCGCCCGAACCGCCGCCGCCGTCACCGGACTTGGCGCCACCGCTGCCCGTGGTGCACGGCGGGGCGCCCTTCCTGTCGCAGGGCTTCGGGTAGGGCGCGGTGTCGGCGAGCCGGTTGTGGCCGTTCGGAGTGAACGTCGGGTTGTTGCAGCGCCTGATGTCGATGTTCCGCGTCTGCACGCCCGGGATCCGGCGGATCTGGTCGAAGCCCGCCCGGACCAGGTTGATCGGCAGTGGCGAGTAGCCGAGCTTGGGCGCCTGCTGCTGGCCCTGGCACATGAAGTAGTACGAGAACGCGCCCAGCGTCCGCCCCTTGACCTGGCTGAAGGTGCCCCGCACCTTCAGGGGCAGGATCATGTACGAGTAGCTGGACAGCGGGTAGTTGCGCCTGTCGGTGTCGTTGTAGACGCCGTCGAGCTGCTGGGTGAGGTAGTCCGGGGAGTTCTTGTTCGTGTTGATCCTCGCCTTGAGCAGCGAGACCGCGACGTTCTGCGGGGTCGGCTCGGTGTAGTAGCCCGCGTGGTTGAGGACCTTGGCGACCGGATAGTGCGCGTTGAGCGCGTAGGAGTAGTTGACGTAGCCGATCGCGCCCTCGCCGTAGTTCTGGGCGACGTACCCGGCCACGCCGAGGTCGCCGGACTGGGCGATCATCCCGGGGACGGTCGGGTAGTTCGAGGTCTGGCCGCAGGCGCCCGAGCGGCCGACCTTGCGGCAGTAGGCCTGCCAGAGGGCCTTGTGCTGGTTGGTCATCCACAGCGTGAACTGGGCGGTGGAACCGGAGCCGTCGGAGCGGACGACCGGGACGATCGTGCGGTGGGGCAGCTGGAGGCCGGGGTTGTCGGCGCGGATCACCGGGTCGTCCCAGTTCTTGACCACCCCGGTGAAGATCTTCGTGACGACGTCGCCGGACAGACGCAGGTTGGTGACCCGCTTGCCGTTGACGGTCAGGTGGTACATGAAGACGGTGCCGCCGGCGACGATGGGCATGTACGCGTAGCTGCCCGCCGCGGGGCGTTCGGCCGCCGATCCGTCGGTGGGGTGGGTCTGGAAGGGGATGTCGGAGACCGCGAAGTCGACCGTGCCGCTGAGGAACTGGCGGCGGCCGTCGGAGGAGCCGGCGCCCGCGTAGCTGATGCGCATGCCGTACTGGTTGACGGCTCTGCGCCACTCGTCGACGGCGTTCTCCGCCCAGGTGGAGCCCGCGCCGGAGATGGGGGTGTAGGTGTCGGCGGCGGCCGGGGTGGCCGTCGTGAGGATGCCCATCAACGCGGCCAGGATGCCCAGCCGTCGTAGGGCGGTGGTGAGTTGGCTGAGCATCAGAGGCTGCCTTCGTTGTCGGGTGCGGGTTCGTGGGCGGGCACCCGGCCTCCGGCCGGGTATGGGTTCCCACCCGCACCACCCGCACCATCCGTGCGGCGTTCGTGGTCGGGTTCGGGTGGCCCCTGTGGGGCTGGGGCGTCGCCGGCGGCTGCCGGGGGCCGGTCCTGCGGCGTCTCGTCGAACAGCGTCAGGCCCGGGGCGTGCAGGTCCGCGAAGCGATCCGCGTCGCGCCGTGAAGCCCGCGCCGCCTTCCTCGCCCGGCGTCTGCTCTGGTGGCCCGGGCCGCGGCCGCCGATGACGCGGGCCAGCGCGAAAAGGACCAGGACCAGGGCCATCAGCACCGCTGCCGCGCCGAAACCGCGGGCGATCATCGTCGGCTGGGGTGACTTGACGAAGTTGAAGACGGCCAGCGGGAGCGAGATCATCGGGCCGTCGGTCGGGTCTGCGTTGAGCGCGGCCGTGAAGCCCGCCGTGAGCAGCACCGGGGAGGTCTCGCCGATGCCGCGCGCGGTGCCGAGGATGACGGCCGTGGCCAGTCCCGAGCGCGCGGTGGGCAGGACCACGTGCCACACCGTCCGCCAGCGCGGAGCGCCCAGCGCCTCCGCCGCCTCGGTCAGCGTGCCGGGCACCAGGCGGAGCACCACGTCCGCCGCCCGGATCACGATCGGCAGCATCATCACGCTGATCGCGAAGCCCGCCGCGAGCCCCGACTTCTGCATGCCGAGCCCGAGGATCCAGGTGGCGTACACCATCAGGCCGGCCACGATGGAGGGCAGCGCGGTCATCGCCTCGACGATCGTCCGGACGAAGCGGGAGAAGCGGCCCGGGATCTGGTTGAGGTAGACCGCGCAGGCCAGGCCCAGCGGGACCGTGATCAGCAGGGCGATGGTGATCATGGTGAGGGTGCCGAGCACGGCGTGCGCGATGCCGCCGTGGGTGAGCGGATCCAGCGGGCCGGCGGCCTGCATGTCCTCGGTGAAGAAGTTGCCGTGCGGCAGCGCCTCGCGGCCGCGCCAGGCGGTGAAGCCGACGACCAGGGCGAGCGCGCAGAACAGCAGCGTGGCCGCGCTCCACAGCACGACGGTCATCAGCCGGTCCCGTACCGCCTGCCCGTCCTCCTCCAGGCCGGTGAGCACGCCGTGGACGAGCAGGAAGACGAGATAGGCCGTGACGGTGAAACCCAACGCACCGGAGAACGGCGCGAGTTGCCCGAAGAGCAGCACCGCGGTGCACAGTCCCGAGGCGGCGGCGCCGACCAGGGAGAGGACCTGGGAGCGGGTGGCGCCGCCGATGCGGCGCGGAACGTCGGGGAGTTCGACTGGCTCTGCCGCGACCGCGGGGGCGGTCTCTTCCACGATGGTCATCTCATGCCTCGCTCTGTGCGCCGGACCGGGAGCGGGCCACGATCGAGGAGGCGGTGAAGTTGACCGCCAGGGTGAGCAGGAACAGCGCCAGGCCCGCCGCCATCAGCGCCGACATGCCGAAGGTCGACGCGTCGCCGTAGTGCAGCGCGATCAGGGAGGAGACGGAGTTCGAGCCGGTCTGCAGGATGTGCGGCTGGATGGTGAAGACCGGCGAGATGATCAGGTAGACGGCGATGGTCTCGCCGAGCGCCCGGCCGAGGCCGAGCATCGTGCCGCCGATGATGCCGCCCTTGCCGTACGGCAGGACGACCGCGCGGATCATGCCCCAGCGGGTCGCACCGAGGGCGTACGCGCCCTCCCGCTCGCCGGCCGGGGCCTGGGTGAACACCTCGCGCATCACCGAGCACTGGATCGGCGCCACCATCAGGGCGACGACGAGTCCGGCGACGAAGGTCGAGGCGGTGTAGACGCTCTGGGAGGCCAGCGGCTCCCCGGGCTGCGTGCCGTCCACCTTCAGGAACGGGATCCAGCCGAACCAGTCGGACAGCCAGCGCGAGAGCCCGATCACGTGCTGCTGCAGGAAGAACAGTCCCCACAGCCCGTACACCACCGACGGGACGGCCGCCATCAGGTCGACCATGGTCACGAGCGTCCGGCGCAGCGGGCGCGGTGCCACGTCGGAGATGAACAGGGCGGTGCCCACCGCCAGTGGCACGGAGATCGTCACGGCCACGGCGGCGATGAGCAGTGTCCCGGTGAGGACGGCGGCGATGCCGAACCGGTGGACGTCCGGCTGCCATTCGGCGGTCGTGAGGAAGGCGAACCCCCTGACCCGCAGCGCCTGTCCGGCCCGGAGCAGCAGAAACAGGCCAACCCCGGCCATGATCGCGAGGACGACGACACCGGTGGCCGTCAACTGGTGACGGAAGACCCGGTCACCGAGGCTTCGGGCGGCGAACGCCTTTCGCGGCAATGGCCGTTCGGGTTCCTTCGGGTCTTCGGATCTGCTGGGCTCCGTTCTGCCGGAACCCTTTACCGCGGACAGCACGTATGGCCCCCCAGGCGACATGCGGCGACATGGGCGGGAACGGCGGTCCCCGCGCGGGGAGAGTCAATGGCCGGATGCTGTCGGACCCGGGCGCCGAAGACAGCGCGTGAGTGAACGGTTCATGTCAGTTCGGTGGGGGAGATGTGTGTGCAGGGGCCACGCTTTCGCCGGCTCAGTCCGTCGTTCGCCGTGCGTTGCGGCGGGCGTAGGCGCGGGCCGCGCGGGCGCGGTCGCCGCAGCGGGTCGAGCACCAGTGGCGGCGGCCGTGCCGGAGCAGGTAGCGGTTGCAGGGCGGTGAGGCGCAGGCGGTGAGGCGGTCGGCGTCGGGGCCGGTGAGCAGCTCGGCGGCGTCGGCCGCGAGGGTCGCCAGGGCGTGCTCGACGATCTGGGTCGTGGGATGGGCGGCCGCCCGGTACAGGCCGTGCTCGGGGTGCCAGTGCAGCAGGGCGGCGGCGGGGGCGCGGGTGAGCGCGTCGTTGAGGGCGTCCAGGGCGCCGGCCGGGGCGGGCCGGTCGTCGACCCGGGAGGCGAGCAGGGAGCGGATCTGCTCGCGCAGGGACCGCAGCCGGGACGCGCAGGTCTCCCTCAGGTCCGCGTCGGCCGGGGCCAGTCCGTGGTCCACGAGCCACCGTTGTGCCGCGGCGGGCGTGTCGAGGAGGTCGGTGAACTGGCCGCCCGGCAGGGCGACGGCGCTGTTGGCGAGGTCGAGGGCGGCGTACTGCTCCGCGCCCGGCGCGGGGGGCACGGGCTGCTCGTCGGTCACGGACCCCTTCATATGTCTCATGGTACGGCTTGCGGCCATCCGTGAGAAACGACTACGGTCACCTCACGGATAGACCTTCATTCAACCGTGAGACGATTCCGAGGTGCCCGACATGGCTGCTGCCGCCCCGACCCCCGGCCCCACACACGAGCGGGTGCCCGTCCGCGTCCTCGGCGGCCCGACCGTCCTCATCGAGTACGGCGGCCTCCGCCTCCTCACCGACCCGACCTTCGACGCTCCCGGCGACTACCCCGCGCCCAGCGGCCGGGTCCTCACCAAGACGGCACCGCCCCGGCTCACCCCGGCCGAGCTGGGCCCCGTGGACGTCGTCCTGCTCTCCCACGACCAGCACGCCGACAACCTCGACCACTCCGGCCGCGCCCTGCTCGCCGAGGTGCCCCGCACCCTCACCACACCGAGCGCCGCCGAGCGCGTCGGCGGCACCGCGCGGGCCCTCGCCCCCTGGGAGTCCGTCGAACTGGCCCGTCCCGACGGCGGCACCGTCACCGTCACCGGTGCGCCCGCCCTGCACGGACCCAAGGGCTCCGAGCCGATCGTCGGCGAGGTCACCGGCTTCGTCCTGACCTCCGCCGACCTGCCGACCGTCTACGTCAGCGGCGACAACGCCTCCCTCGAACTGGTCCAGGAGATCGCCGACCGGTACGCCCCCGTCGACACCGCCGTCCTCTTCGCCGGCGCCCCCCGCCTGCCCGTCCTCGACGACGCCCTCCTCGTCCTCGACGGCGCCGGCACCGCGAGCGCCGCGCGGATCCTCGACGCCCGCCGGGTCGTGCCCGCCCACTGCGACAGCTGGGCCCACTTCACGGAGAACCGGGACGACGTGGTGGCGGCGTTCACCTCGGGGGGGCTGGCCGAGCGCCTCCAGCTCGACTGAGGTGCCGCAGGGCCGCCGTGGCTCGACTGACGTGCCGTAGGACCGCCGTACCACCCGCTTGGCCGTGCCTGCCCCCCGACACCGCGAAACCGGGACTATTCGGACCATAGCGTTACGGGTGAGGCGTCAGACGCGACGGACGCCCCGGTCCGAGAGAGAGGGCGCGCATGATCGACGCACGGCAGCTGACCAAGCGGTACGGGGAGAAGACGGCCGTCGACGGACTGGACTTCGTCGTGCGGCCGGGCACCGTGACCGGCTTCCTGGGACCCAACGGCGCGGGCAAGTCCACGACGATGCGGATGATCGTCGGGCTCGACGCGCCGACCAGCGGCACCGTCACCGTGAACGGCCGCCACTACGCCCGGCACCGGGCACCGCTGCAGGAGGTCGGGGCACTCCTGGAGGCGAAGTCCGTCCACCCGGGCCGCTCGGCCCACCACCACCTCAGGGCGCTGGCGCTCACCCACGGCATCCCGCGCCGCCGGGTCGACGAGGTCATCGAGCTGGCCGGTCTCGACAGCGTGGCGCGCAAACGGGCCGGTGCCTTCTCCCTCGGCATGGGCCAGCGACTGGGCATCGCGGCGGCGCTGCTCGGCGATCCGCAGACGGTGATGCTGGACGAACCGGTCAACGGGCTCGACCCGGAGGGCGTGCTCTGGATCCGCAACCTGCTGACCTCGCTCGCGGCCGAGGGGCGCACGGTGTTCGTCTCCTCGCACCTGATGAGCGAGGTGGCGCTGGTGGCGGACCACCTGATCGTCGTGGGACGGGGGCGGCTGCTGGCCGACACCACCGTGGCCGCCCTGGTCCGCCGGGCGGGCGGCGACACGGTGAAGGTGGCCACCGAGGACCCCGCGCGGCTGCGCGAGGTGCTGGCCGGGCCGGGTGTCGACGTCACCGGCCGCGTCGGCTCCGAGGAGCTGCAGGTGACCGGCCTGACCGCACGTGAGATCGGCCTGAGGGCCGCCGAGCACGGAATCCCGCTGTTCGAACTGACCTCGCGGTCCGTCTCCCTGGAGGAGGCCTTCATGGACCTGACCCGGGACGCCGTCGAGTACCACGGCTCCACCACCGCCGCCGACACCCGCGAGACCGCCGGGAGGACGGCATGAGCGCCCTCACCGCCGCCACCGAGACGTCCCGCACCACACCCGCGCGCCCCGCCTACCGCGTGACCGGGCGGCGCGTGCTGTCCTCCGAGTGGGCCAAGCTCTGGACGGTGCGCTCGACCTGGATCACCCTCGGCCTCGGCCTGCTGTTCCTGGTCGTCTTCGGGCTCATCGCCGCGAGCCGCTACAGGTCCATGACCGGCACGCCCCGCATGAACCCCGAGTTCGCCCGGGCCACGGCCGTCAGCCTGTGCCTGTTCGGCACCAACTTCGCCCAGCTGGCCCTGGGTGTCCTCGGCGTGCTGGTCACGGCCGGGGAGTACTCCACCGGCACGATCCGCTCGACCCTGGCCGCCGTACCGCGCCGGCTGCCCGTGCTGTGGTCCAAGGCGGCCGTGTACGGGCTGGTCGCCCTGGTCGTCGGCACCCTCGGCGCGTTCGCCGCCTTCCTGTTCGGCAGCGGCATCGTCTCCGGCACCCCGGCCGCGATGGACCTCGGCCACGCGGGGGTCGTGCGGAGCCTGCTGGGCGCCGGGCTCTACCTCGGCCTGGTCGGTGTCATCGGCACCGCCCTGGGCGCGCTGCTGCGGTCGGTGGCCGGCGGCATCTCGGTCCTGGTCGCCACCCTGATGCTCATCCCCGGACTGGCCTCCCTGCTGCCCAGTTCCTGGCAGGACGCCATCAGCCCCTACCTGCCGAGCAACGCGGGCCAGGCGATGTTCGCCGTGACCCACGACTCCACGAGCCTCGCCCCCCTGGCCGGTCTGCTGGTCTTCCTCGGCTGGACGGCGCTCGCGCTGGCGGGGGCCGCGTACCGGCTGGTCCGCAGCGACGCCTGACCGCGATGCCCGACCGCGACGCCTGACCGCGATGCCCGACCGCGATGCCCGACCGCGACGCCTGACCGCGATGCCCAATCAGAGGTCGCCCGACCGTGGCGGCACGCGAAACCGCCGGCCGCCCGGCTGGACCGGGGCGGCCGGCGGCTTGGCCTCCGGCTCAGTAGCGCAGGGCCGTGCCGACCGCCGCGCGCACGTCCCCGGTCAGCTTGCGGTGGCTGGTGGCCGTGCCGTCGCCGGAGGCGCCCGCGGCCACGTTGCCGACCTTCACCACGGTCACGTCCAGCAGGTTGCCGCTCGGGTCCGTGAAGTTGACCTGGACGGCGAAGGACTTGGCGGAATCGGCCGTGTTCTTCGCGGTCACCTTCGCGGTCGCCTTGCCGTCGCCGCCGATGGCGACGCTGCCGAGCGACACGTCGTCCTTCGCGTTCACCCCGTTCTTGACCTCGCTCAGCTTGCTCTTGGCCTCCGCCGAGGCCGAGGCCAGCGCGTCCCCGCCCCGGGAGGCGAGGGAGGAGGCGGCGGACGCGGCCGCCGAGGCCGCCTTGCTGGCGTTGCTGGACGTGTTTCCCGAGTTGTCTCCGCACCCGGCCGCCGCGACGGCGACGGCGGCGGCCAGCACCGCGCCCGCCGCACCCCGTGTCCAGTGCCCTGCCATACCGCGCCTCCCATGACCTCGAACGATCCGTCCCTCCCAGTGAAGGGTGAGCGGCCGTGACCCGCACGCCGGGTGGGATGCCCGGGCCGCGCAGGCACCCGAACGGCGGTCACCCGCCGGACGTGCGGGGCCGTCGGCCGGGTGCTGCAATGAGCGGGAGGGGGGCGCTGAGGACCACTCCTCGGGAGGACTGCCCGATGACCTCGCACCCGCACCCCGCGCCCTCCCGCCGGACGGCACCGCGGCCCCTGTCGGAGGCGGCCTTCCGGGAGCTGTACCAGCGGCTGCGGGACCGGGCCGAGGACGACACGGGCGACCGGCGCGGCGCGCTGGACCGGCTCACGCCCGAGCGGGTGGTGGCGGCCGCCGCCGAGGTCCGCGCCGGGCGTTCGGTGTCGCTGGCGGCGCCGATCGAGACCCGGCCCGGACCGGACAGTCCCGAGCCCGCCTCCCACCGGATGACCGCACCGACGCACTCGGAGACCGGCGGCCACGGACTGCGGTTCGCCCGGGACCGGTTCGCCATGAACGTGCACGGGGACGTCGACAGCCACCTCGACGCCCTCTGCCATGTGATCTTCGACGGCCGGCTGTACGGCGGTGTCCCGGCGAGCACCGTGACACCGGAGGGCGCCGGCGCGCTCACCCTCGACCTGGCGCGTGACGGCATCGTCGGCCGCGGTGTCCTCCTGGACGTCCCGCGTCTGCGGGGCGTGCGGTGGCTCGAACCCGGCGACGACGTGACCGCCGAGGACCTGCTCGCGGCCGAGAACGCCCAGCGGACCACGGTCGGCCCCGGCGATCTGCTGTTCGTGCGCGTGGGGCACCGGCTGCGGCGCCGGACCCTCGGGGCCTGGGACGTGACCGGGGCGCGGGCGGGTCTGCATCCGACGGCGATGAGCTTCCTGGGCGAGCGGGAGGTGTCCGCCCTGGGGTCGGACGGCAACAACGACACGGCGCCCAGCGCGGTGGCAGAAGTCCCGTTCCCCGTGCACGTGCTGGCCGTCAACGCCATGGGGCTGCATCTGATGGACTACCTGGACTTCGAGGAACTGGTACCGGTGTGCGAGCAGCAGGACCGGTGGCACTTCCTGTGCGTGGTCGCCCCGCTGCGGCTCCCGGCGGCCACCGGCTCCCCGGTGAACCCGATCGCCGTTCTGTGACCGCCCCCGCGTGCGGCCCACCGCTCCGGGTGCCGCACGCGGGCATGGCGCGTACGTTCGAAGAGGGAAGGCCGGCAACGGCCGCGTACCGCACGAGCAAGGACGGTGGTCGCCGTGGATGCCCTGCCCCGTTACGACGTCATCGTCATCGGCACCGGCGCCGGCGGTGGCACCCTCGCCCACCGCCTCGCCCCGTCCGGCAAACGGGTGCTCATCCTCGAACGCGGCGACTACCTGCGGCGCGAGCGCGACAACTGGGACTCCACGGCCGTGTTCGTCAAGGCCAAGTACCGGGCCCCGGAGTTCTGGCTCGACCGGCACGGCAACGAGTTCCCGCCCGAGGTGAACTACTACGTCGGCGGCAACACCAAGTTCTACGGCGCGGCGCTGTTCCGGCTGCGCCCCGAGGACTTCGGCGAACTGCGCCACCACGACGGCGTCTCTCCCGCCTGGCCCCTCGCCTACGAGGACCTGGAGCCGTACTACACCCAGGCGGAGCACCTGTACCTGGTGCACGGACGGCACGGCGAGGACCCCTGGGAAGGGCCGTGCAGCGCGCAGTACGCCTGTCCGCCGGTCGAACACGAGCCGCGGATCGAGCAGTTGAGCCAGGACCTGGAGAAGCAGGGCCTGCACCCCTTCCACCTGCCGATCGGGGTCAACCTCACCCAGGACGAGTACGGCCGGGCCACCCACGCCAGCGCCTGCATCCGCTGCGACCGGGTGGACGGCTTCCCCTGCCTGGTGCGCGCCAAGTCCGACGCCCAGGTGATCTGCGTGGAGCCGGCCCTCGAGCATCCGAACGTGGAGATGGTCACCAACGCCCGGGTGACGAGGCTCGAGACCGATCCGACCGGACGCAGCGTCACCTCCGTCGTCGCCCAGCTCCCGGGCGAGGAGGAGGCCCGCTTCTCGGCGGACGTCGTGGTCGTGGCCTGCGGTGCGGTCAACTCCGCGGCCCTGCTGCTCGCCTCGGCGAACGAGCGGCACCCGCGCGGGCTGGCGAACAGCTCGGACGTCGTCGGCCGCCACTACATGCGCCACAACAACCTCGCGCTGATGGCCGTCTCGAAGGAGCCCAACGACACCAAGTTCCAGAAGACCCTCGCCCTGCACGACTGGTACCTGGGCGCGGACGACTGGGACCACCCGCTCGGCGGGATCCAGATGCTCGGCAAGTCCGACGCCGAGCAGATCCACGGCGAGGCCCCGCGCTGGGCCGGCGCGGTGTCGCCGGACATGCCCTTCGAGGTCCTCGCCCACCACGCCGTCGACTTCTGGCTGTGCGGGGAAGACCTGCCACAGCCGGAGAACCGGGTGACCCTGGAGGACGACGGCCGGATCCGGCTCACCCTCGACGAGGGCAACAACATCGCCGGACTCCAGCGCCTGCGGCACAAACTGCAGCACATGCTCGGCCATCTCGGCATGCACGAGCACCGGCTGCTGTCCCGGAGCATCTACCTGCACAAGGGCATGCCGATCGGCGCCACCGCACATCAGGCGGGCACGGTGCGCTTCGGCGCCGACCCGGCGTCCTCGGCCCTGGACCTCAACTGCAAGGCCCACGACCTGGACAACCTCTACGTCGTCGACACGAGCTTCTTCCCGAGCATCGGCGCGGTCAATCCGTCCCTGACGGCCATCGCGAACGCCCTGCGCGTGGGCGACCACCTGCTGGAGCGGCTGGGCTGACGCCGCGCCGGGGGCCCGGACTCCGACCGGGCGAAGATCCTCAGTCGGGCAGCGCAACGCGGTCCGCCCCGACATGCCGCCGTTCCCCCGCGGTGTTTGTCTGAGCCTGAACCGCCGGGTCGTGGACCCGGCCGAACCGGGCACGCAGTGGAGGAGCAGGCATCGTGAGTTCCACCGAGGGCGCACCCCAGGGCGTGATTCCCGCGCATCTGTTGAAGGGCCAGAAGGCGCTGGTCACCGGCGCGAACTCCGGAATCGGCAGGGCGACGGCCGTCGCCCTGGGCCGGGCCGGGGCCGATGTCGTGGTGAACTACGTGGCCGGCGGCGAGGAGGCGGAGAAGGTGGTCGAGGAGATCACCGGCTTCGGGGTGCGGGCCGCCGCCTACGAGGCGGACGTGTCCGACGAGGACCAGGTCGTCGCCATGACGAACCGGATGGTCGAGGAGTTCGGCACCATCGACATCCTGGTCGCCAACGCCGGACTGCAGCGGGACGCCCCGTTCACCGAGATGACCCTCGCCCAGTGGCGGAAGGTCCTGGACGTCAACCTCACCGGTCAGTTCCTGTGCGCCCGCGAGGCGACCAAGGAGTTCCTGCGCCGTGGAGTGGTCCCGGAGGTGTCGCGCGCGGCCGGGAAGATCATCTGCATGAGCTCGGTGCACCAGATCATCCCGTGGGCCGGCCACGTCAACTACGCCTCGTCCAAGGGCGGCGTGCAGATGATGATGGAGACCCTCGCCCAGGAGCTCGCCCCGAAGAAGATCCGGGTGAACGCGGTCGCCCCCGGGGCCATCAAGACCCCCATCAACCGCAGCGCGTGGGACACCGCTCAGGCGGAGCAGGATCTGTTGAAGCTGATCCCCTACGACCGGGTCGGCGACCCCGAGGACATCGCCAACGCCGTCGTCGGCCTCGCCTCCGACCTCATGGACTACGTCGTGGGCGCCACCCTCTACGTCGACGGCGGGATGACCCTCTTCCCCGGCTTCGCCACCGGCGGCTGACCCACCTCACTCTCGCCGGCCCCGGGGGAGACCCGTATGCACACCCTCATGACGTCGCTGGCGGACGCGCCGCCGCAGATGCTCCCGGCCAGGTCCATGATGGCCTTCACCCTCGCGACCCACATCATCCTGGTGCCGCTGGGCGTGGCGCTGCCGCTGATCACACTGATCATGCACGGCTACGGGCTGCGCCGCGGCGACGCCACCGCCCTGCTGCTGGCCCGCCGGTGGTCGGCGGTGATGGCGGTGCAGTTCGCGATCGGTGTCGTCACCGGGACCGTGCTGTCCTTCGAGTTCGGGCTGCTGTGGCCGCGCATGATGGGCCGGTGGGGAGATGTCTTCGGCCTCGGTTTCGGTGTCGAGGCGTGGGGCTTCTTCCTGGAGGCCGTGCTCATCGCCGTCTACCTGTACGGCTGGCGGCGGCTTCCCGCCCGCGCCCACTTCCTGCTCGCGCTGCCGCTGCCGTTCGTCGCCCTGCTCGGCGCCTTCGGGATCCTGGCCGCCAACTCGTGGATGAACACACCGCGGGGCTTCACCCTCGACTCCGCGGGCAACCCCGTGAACGTGGACGTCCGCAGGGCGATCTTCACTCCCATCTTCGGCCCGGAGTACTGGCACTTCGTCATGGCGATGTTCGTGACGGCCGGCTACGTCGTGGCCGGTGTCTATGCCATGGGGTGGCTGCGCGGCCGCCGCGACCGGTACCACCGGCTCGGTTTCACGATCCCCTTCACGCTCGCCGCCGTGTGCACACCGGTGCAGTTCATGCTGGGCGACTCCATCGCCCGGCAGGTGTTCCACAAGCAGCCGGTGAAGTTCGCCGCGATGGAGATCGTCTGGAACACCGACACCCACGTTCCGGAGTACCTGTACGGCCGGCTGCATCCGAACGGGACCATCTCCGGCGGGATCAGGATCCCGCAGCTCGACTCCGTCCTGGCCGGCTTCCGCCCCGACACCAAGGTCACCGGGATGACCTCGGTGCCGGCGAGCGACCGGCCGACGGCCACCCAGGCCACCATCGTCCACTGGACCTTCGACACCATGGTCTTCATCGGCTCCGCGCTGTTGCTGCTCGCCCTCTGGTACGGCGCGATGTGGCTGCTGCGCCGCAGGATGCCCGCCTCACCCTGGTTCTTCCGGTGCGCGGCCGTGGCCGGCGTGGCCTCCGTCGTCGCCGTGGAGTGCGGCTGGATCACCACCGAGGTGGGCCGCCAGCCGTGGATCGTGTACCAGAACATGCGGGTCGCGGAAGCGGTGACGGCGACCCGCGCGGCCGGCCTGTGGACCATGTTCGGCCTGGTCGTCCTGGTGTACGTCTTCGTGTTCGGGTCGCTCCTGGTGATCCTTCTGAAGATGCGCTCCCGCTGGCGGCAGGCGGACGAGACGGGCGGGCCGCCGAAGGAGACACCGGAGACGGACACGCCGTACGGACCGCGATCCCTCGGGAGCCGGCCGTGATCGCCGGGGTGATCGCAGTCGTCCTGCTGCTCCTGATCGCCGCCTACGCCTGCGCCGGCGGCACCGACTACGGAGCCGGGTTCTGGGACCTGACGGCGGGCGGTGCGGAACGCGGCGAGCGCCCGCGCCGGCTGATCGACCAGGCGATGGAGCCCGTCTGGGAGGTCAACAACGTCTGGCTGATCTTCGTGCTGGTCGTCATGTGGACGGGCTTCCCCGTTCTGTTCGAGCAGGTGTTCATGGCGTTGTGGCTGCCCCTGGCGCTGGCCGCCGTGGGCATCGTCCTGCGCGGCGCCGGCTTCGCGCTGCGCAGGCCCGTCCAGCGGCTGGCCGGGCGGCGCCTGTACGGCGCGATCTTCGCCGTCTCCTCGCTGCTGACGCCGTTCTTCCTGGGCGCCGCCGCCGGGGGAGTGGCCTCGGGCCGGGTGACGGCGACCACGACCGCGTCGACGGACGTCTGGGCAAACCCCACGTCCCTCCTGTTCGGGCTGCTCGCCGTCGCGACCACGGCCCTGCTCGGGGCGGTGTTCCTCGCCGCGGACGCCCGGCGCTTCGACGTGCCGGACCTCGACCGGTACTTCCGGCGGCGGGCGCTGGGCGCCCTCGCCGTCATCGCCGCGCTCGCCGTCATCACGCTGTTCGCCACTCACGAGGACGCCCCGCACGTGTGGCACGGGCTCACCCACGGCGTCGGACTGGTCTTCGTCGTCCTCGCGGCCCTGGCCACAGGTGCCACCGCGGTGCTGCTGATCCGATCCTCCGGGGCCTGGTCGCGGGTCGCGGCGGTCGCCGTGGTCGCCTCGGCCGTGATCGCCTGGGGGATGGCGCAGCGCCCGTACCTGATCCCGACCTCGCTCACCGTGGCCGACGGCGCGGGCGCGCACACCACGCTCCGCTGGCTGGGCCTGGTCACCCTCGTGGCCGTCGTCCTGGTCTTCCCCGCGGTCGCCCTGCTGTACTGGCTGGACACCCACGGTGAGCTGGAGGGGCTCAGCGACACCGACCTGCGGAAGACGGGGGCGGGTGACGAGGGCTGACCTCGCGGACTACCGCCGGTCGAGGGCCTCGTTCAGGGTCAGGGCCGAGTCGATGAGGGCGAGATGGGTGAACGCCTGTGGGAAGTTGCCCAGTTGACGGCCCGTCGGGTCGATCTCCTCCGAGTACAGGCCCAGATGGTTGGCGTACCCCATCATCTTCTCGAAGACCAGCCGTGCCCTGTCGGTCCGTCCCGCGCGCGCCAGGGCGTCGACGTACATGAAGGTGCACAGCGAGAAGGTGCCCTCCGAGCCGCGCAGGCCGTCGGGCGAGGCCGAGGGGTTGTAGCGGTAGACGAGGCTGTCGCTGACCAGTTCCTGCTCCATGGCGTCGAGGGTCGAGGCCCACATCGGATCCCCGGGGGTGAGGAATCCGACCGTCGCCATGCGCAGCAGCGAGGAGTCCAGCACCTCACTGCCGTAGTGCTGGACGAAGGCCCCACGCTCCTCGCTCCAGCCCTTGGCCATGACCTGCTCGTAGACGGCGTCCCGCTCGGTGCGCCAGCGTCCGGCCGCCGACGGCCATCCTTTCGCGTCGGCGAGTCGCAGAGCGCGGTCGAACGCCACCCACGTCATCACCCGGCCGTACGTGAAGTCCTGGCGGCCGCCGCGGGTCTCCCAGATGCCCTCCTCGGCCTGGTCCCAGTGGTCGGCCAGCCATTCCAGGTCCGTCCGCAGCGAGGTCCATCCCCCGTACCCGACCTCGAAACCGTGCCGGTGCGCGAAGTAGATGCTGTCCATCGCCTCGCCGTAGATGTCCAGCTGGAGCTGCGTCGCGGCGCCGTTGCCGATCCGCACCGGCGCGGAACCCGCGTACCCCTCCCAGTTGTCGAGGATCAGCTCGTTCAGGTCGGAGGAGCCGTCGACCTTGTACATGATGTTGAGCGGGCCCGTGTTCCCCTCGCTGCCGACCCGCTCCTTGACCCGGTCGCTCAGCCAGATGATGAACGCCCGGGCCTCCTCCGTGAATCCCAGTCCCAGCAGGGCGTACACGGAGAAGGACGCGTCACGGATCCAGGTGAAGCGGTAGTCCCAGTTGCGTTCGCCGCCCAGCTGCTCCGGGAGAGCCGCCGTCGGAGCGGCCACCACGGCGCCGCTGGGGGCGAAGGTCATGAGCTTCAGCGTGATCGCGGAACGCTCGACCATCTCCCGCCAGCGCCCGGTGTAGCGCGACTGCGCGAGCCAGGAGCGCCAGAACGCCCTGGTCTCGTCGAAGAGCCGTTGGTGTTCGTCGCGGCGGACCTCCGCGGGCGGCCCCTCGGCACCCACCTCCAGAATCAGCCCGCGCTGCTGGCCGGCCTGCAGCGTCAGCGAGAGGTGCAGGTCGGCATCCCGGTCCGTGAGAACGTCCAGGAGCCGCTCGTCCTCCGGTTCGCGGATGGGGTGCACGGTGAGTTCCGTGCCGTCCTCCGCGGCGAAGACCGCTCCGTGCTGGGTGAGGTGCAACTCGTGTGCGCTGCGCCCGTAGTCGAACCGCGGGGCGATCTCCACCTGGAACGTCATGCTGCCGCGCACACAGCGGACCAGGCGGACCACCCGGTGGCGGGACGTGACCGTCGTACCGGTCACGGGCATGAAGTCGAGTACCTCACCGGCTCCCGCCTCCGTCATGAACCGGGTCACCAGGATCGCCGTGTCGGGGAGGTACAACTGCTTGGTGGCATACGTCGCGTGCGCCGGCCGAACCGTGCAGTGCCCGCCCTTGTCCGTGTCCAGAAGCGCTCCGAACACACTCGGCGAGTCGAACCGCGGGGCGCAGAACCAGTCGATCACCCCGTCGGTGGTCACCAGCGCCGAGGTCTGCAGATCGCCGATCAGACCGTGGTTCTCGATCAGCGGGTAGTCGTCCATGGAGGCGCCCCCTTCGGAGTGCGTTTCGCCCGTTTCACCCGAATGCACCACCTCCGATCAGCGTAAGCCGGACGTCGTGCACCGGCCCGTCGGACCGGGTCCGCGCGAGGTGCACAGGCCGGGCCGGTGACCGGGCTCCATCCGCTAGCGCCGTGCGTCGGCACGGCGGGCGGCGCGGCGCCAGAGGCGGCGTTGCAGACGCAGGGTGAGCACCCCGACGATCACGAGCACGACCACGTTGACCAGCAGTTGGAGCAGCGAGCCCCATGCCTGGTGCCAGTCGGAGAAGGCGAGCGAGACGGCCATGTCCGAGGCGGCGGGGATGGTGGTCACGGAGATGAAGACCCCGAGGAGGGCGCTGCCGCGTGCCTCGGTGAGCGAGACGATTCCGACGACGCCGGCGAGGACGGCGACGGCGACGGAGAGGAAGTCCGGCGTGTCGATGAGGTGGGAGACGGGCCGCAGACCGAGCTCGAAGGCCGTGGACTGCAGGCCGAAGGCCCGCACCAGCGCCGCGAAACCCAGCGTGACCGCGATGGCCAGCAGGAACCCGGCCGTCAGGGCGCGCGTCCCCTCCCGGACCCTGCGCCGGTTGCGGCGGTCGAGGCCGAGCGCCACGCTGGTGATCGCGTTGTACTCCGGGCCGACCACCATGGCCGCCACGATGAGGATCTGAGAGTTCGTCATGATGCCGACCGAACCGATGAGCCCGGCGATGACCAGGAACAGGAAGAAGGACGGCGGGTAGGTCCCGGAAGCCCGGATGTGGGCCTCGACCGCGGCCCACAGCGGCGTGTCGACGAGCACGTTCGGCTGCTCGGCCTCGATCCGCTCGGCGTGGCGCGAGAACATCATGTCGACGTCGTCGACGGCGATCGACCCCGCGCGGTCGACGCCCAGCTCGCGCAGGTCCCCCAGCACGCCGTTCGCGGCGCCCTTCACCACGTCGCACTCGAGCGCGTCGCCGTCCGGGACGTGGGCCGCCCGTGAGACCACGAGGTTCAGGACGCGATCGTGCGAGGCCAGCAGGTCGACGGCCGACGGGGTGAGCGCCGACGGCATCACCATGCGGAAGTGGATCAGATCCATCCGAGACCTCCCGGGAGGCGCCCGCTAGCGGTCCGGCCCGCACACGGCGTGCAGCGCGGCCGTCAGGACCTGCTCCGGGGCGCCGGACGCGTCGATGGTGACGCCCGGCTCGTCGGGGTGCAGCGGATCCAGAGCGGCGTACTGGGAGTCGAGCAGCGCCGGCGGCATGAAGTGCCCCCTCCGGCGGGCGATGCGCCGCGCGGCCACCTCGCGGTCGAGAGCCAGGTACACGAACCACACCTCCGCTCCGGTGCGCCGGAACTCGTCGCGGTACGCGCGCTTGAGCGCGGAGCACGCGGCGACGCCCCCGTGCCCGCTCGACGCGGTGGTCCGGATCCACTCCGTGAGCGCGGCCAGCCAGGGCCGCCTGTCGGCGTCGTCCAGGGGGTGTCCGGACGCCATCTTGGCGCGGTTCGCCGCGGAGTGGAGGTCGTCGCCCTCCAGGAACGGCACGCCGAGCCGGTCCGCGAGCCGCGCTCCGACGGCGGACTTGCCGGATGCCGAGACGCCCATGACGACGACCACCCGCGAACCCCCGTCCGGTCCGGCCAAGAGGCCTCCCTGAGGGCACGGCGGAACACTCGTACATCACCACTATCGCCCGGCATCACACAGCGCGCGCGGCTCGCCGGGCGTCCGCGACCGCTCTGGCGGATAGTGGTTGGCGGGACCATGTCCCAGCCAGCTCTCCGTACGGGCACAGGAGGACCGATGCGCGCTTCACGGCCGCTGGCCGCCCTCGCCGGTATCGCGTTGTTCGGCGTCGCGCTGACCGCCTGCCAGGACCAGGCGTCCGGCCAGGTCACGGCCCGTAACGGCGTCAGACCCGTGCAGTCCTTCACGAACCCGTCGGTCCACGGGTGTCACAGCTTCCGCGAGGGCGTGACCCACGTCGACAACTTCACGCAGAGCAGCCTCCTCCTGTACACGACACCCGACTGCACCGAACCGAAGGGCCAGGAGAGCGTCTACCTGGACATACAGGGGCAGGGCGAGGTGGTCAGGTCCACCGGACTCTGGCAGAGCTTCTCCATCGCCCCCGACTGACGGACGGGCGTATCCCCGCGCTCACGAGTCCCGCACGCCCTCGTCGTCCCGGAGCCGTCGCCAGATGTGGGTGCGGTGCAGCACGTACAGGGCGAGCCCCAGGACCCCGACCTGCAACGCGACGGCGAACAGCCAGAAGACGACCTTGCTCTCCATCTCGTCCGTGAGGTAGCTGAAGTTCATGCCGAAGTAGCCGGTCAGGAACGTCAGCGGCAGGAAGATCGTCGACACGATGGCCAGCCGGTTGATGACGCCGTTCTGCTCGCCCGAGACGAGGGAGGAGTAGCTGGCGAAGGCTCGTCGGGTGGCCTCCTGCAGGGACTGGATGTCGGTGAGCACCAGCCGGCCGGTGTGCTGGAACTGCCGGGCGAGCCGTTGGCGCTCCTCCGGGAAGTCGCGGTTCAGCAGCCTGCGCATGAAGATCTCGTCCGTCGCCTGGAGGTAGGGCAGGAGGAAGTGGTGCAGGAGGGCGGCACGCCGCCGCAGCCGGGACAGGCGGTAGACCTGCTGGGGGTGCCGTCGCTCGAACATCTCGTCCTCGAGTTCCTCCACCACCAGCAGGTCCGCCACCGCGGCCCGGCGGAAGGTGTCCAGGGCCCCTTCCAGCAGCAGGAACAGCACGGCCGCGGTGTCGGCGGGGTGCTCCTCCTCCAGCCGGGCGACGAGGCTCTCCACCGGCTCGGCCGGCCCCCGGCGGAACGCGACCAGGTGCCGTTCCGTCACCAGGACATGGACGTGGACGACTCGGCCGCCCTCGACGACGGGTACGACGAAACCGGCCCGGTCCCCGAGGAACTGGGCCCGCGCAGGTTCACCCGCCCGGCCGAACCAGGGCGGGCACTCGGACTCCAGGCCGAGCCCGGCGACGACCGGACCCGCCTCGGCGTCCGGCTCGCCGGGCAGCCGGACGTCGACGAGCAGGAAGTCGGACGCGGCGAGACGTTCACGGGCCTCCGCCAGGCCCGTACGCGTGGTGGTCCCGCCGGGCATCGACACCACCGAAACGATCATCTTCCCTCACCGTGGTCCCAGTTCCATGGGTCCCACGGTGCGCACACTCCGCCGCCGCCGGTCGGGGACACACGCGGGCGCGGCGACGGGTACCCCGGACGGCGGTGTCAGCCGACGTGGATGTGCTGGTCCATGCCGAGCTGCTTGTGGCTGTCGACCGGGCAGTAGACGTCGTACGTGCCCTTCTTGAGGTGCACCGTCAGCATCGCCTGCTGCCCCTGCGGGATGTCCTTGGTCCGGGCGTCCTCCACGCCGGGTCCGTCGACGGACAGGGCGTGCGTGATCTTGCCGGCGTTGTGGGAGACGAAGGTGTAGGTGCCCGGCGTGAACGACGTCCGGGAGAGCTTCAGCCCGTACTCGGTCTCGGTGACCGTCACCCGGGTCCCCGAGACCGTCTGCCCCGTGGGCGTGCCGCTCGCGTGGCCGCCGCTCCCGTTCGAGCAGGCGGCCAGGGCGAGAGCGGCACAGAAGGCCGCCGCCGTCGTGCCGAGTGCCGTACGGGTCGTGTGAGCCGAGATCGCCATGTGGCTCATCCCCTTCGAGGCCCACTCACGAGCGGCCCGGTTCGTCCGCGTGTGCCGTGAGAAGTCCTCTACAGCGGATACGGGCGTACGGGCCCCGAAGTTCATGAACCGGGCAGATCGGGGCCGGGCGGTACGACAGGGCCGACGCCGGGAGAGGGGGGCGGATGTCGCCGCGCCGTTCTGTTCGGCCCGGTCATGTGTGGTCGGGTCCTTCCCGCATCTCCAGGAAGCGGCCGTGCCAGGTGTGGTACCAGACGTCTCCGGTGGTCGCGTTGACCGAGAGCATGCCGACGATGCGACCGTCGCGCAGGGTGTGCAGGGTGTAGTAGCCGGGAAAGGCATCCGGCTCGGCGGCGCGCAGCCCGGGACGGTGGTCGCGCAGCCACTGGTCGGCGATCCGGACGGCACGGTCGGGCCCGATGGCCGCAGCACCGCTCGGGGCGCGGGCGGGCATCATGCCGTAGACCGTGTTCCACATCATGGCCGGCCCGTACTCCAGGTGGACGCGGCCCGAGTCCGGCTCGACGAGGACTTCTGTGGCGTGCCTGCCGTGGGCGTCGAGGAGTTCCGCGTAGTAGTTGTCGCTGAACCGCATGACCTCGCCGACATGAAGCTTCCACCGGTCTGCGAAGCGCCCTGCGGCGCGGCCGGCGTCGGCCAGGCCGTGCACCGGTGCGCCGCGGACCTGGGCACGCGTCACCGCGGTGGGGCCGGACGTCTCGAAGCCGCTGCCCGCCACCCACGCGACGGAGGCGATCAGCGCGGCCAGCGCACCGACCAGCACGGTCAGCGGCACCCAGCGGCCGCGCAGTCGCCGGTTCACCTCGGCCCCGGCCGATGGGTGGCGAGATGCTTGCGCGCCTCGTGGTAGGCGTCCGCGTCGATCTCACCCGAGGCGAAGCGGCGGTCGAGGATCTCCTCGGGTGTCTCCCTGGGCGTCTCTCCGGGAGCCCACCCGCGGTACGTGCCGTCGTCCCGGCCAGAGGGGTGCCGCGTCAGACGGATCACGGCCCAGACCACCAGCCCGATCAGCGCGATCCACAGCAGTGGCATGAACGACATCCAGGCCCAGCCGCCGTTCCAGTACATCACCAGAACTCACCTCCCGGGAGGCTCCCCCATACCTCATCGTCCCTCCGGGCCGAGGCCCCGTGCCAGGGCCCTTCGCCCGGGAAGATGGGCCACTCGGTCCTCACGTGCCGACGTCACGCCGGGCCGCTCGGCCGGCGGGACTCCCGGTTCAGTCGGTGAGCCAGCGGGCCGCGAGAAGTCCCGAGGCGGCGGTGAGGACGGCGGCCGCGATGACGGTGGCGTTCAGTCCGAGGGTGTCGGCGAGGACGCCGGCCACGAGGGCGCCGGCCGCGTAACCGATGTCGCGCCAGAAGCGGTAGGTGCCCAGGGCGTTCGCGCGCCAGGCGGGGTGGGCGTGGTCGGAGACGGAGGCGATGAGGGCCGGGTAGACCATGGCGGTGCCGATGCCCAGGAACACCGCGGAGAGGATCCCGGCGAGCAGGGGGCGGCCGAGGAGAGCGAGGGCGAGGACGAAGCCGACGGCCTGGACGAGCATGCCGTGGACGATGAGAGGTTTGCGGCCGATGCGGTCGGAGAGGTGGCCGGTGTACGTCTGGCCGAGGCCCCACAGGATCGGGTAGAGGCCCTTGATCAGACCGACGGCGGCCAGGCCCAGGCCGTGGTCGGTGAACAGGAGCGGGAAGACGCCCCAGGTCAGGCCGTCGTTGAGGTTGTTGACCAGCCCGGCCTGGCTGGCGCCGCGCAGGTTGCGGTCGCGCCAGGAGGTGCGGGCGAAGGTGGCCGGCAGGCCGGTGTCCGCGTCGGTGGGCAGGGGCCTGGCGTGCTGGGCCAGTTCGAGGGCGACGTGGGCGGCGGTGTCGCGGACGACGAGGGACAGGGCGAGTCCGGCGGCGACGAAGACGACACCGATGAGTTCGGGGACGGGGCGCAGGCCGTGGGTGGTGGCGAGGTAACCGGTGAGCAGGGCGGTGGCGCCCACGGCGGTGTAGCCGGCGGCCTCGTTGAGGCCGGTGGCCAGCCCTCGGCGGGCGGGCCCGACGAGGTCGATCTTCATGTTGACGGTCATCGACCAGGTCAGGCCCTGGTTGAGGCCGAGCAGGACGTTCGCGGCGACGATCCAGCCCCAGGACGGCGCCCAGGCGAGGGCGAAGGGGACGGGTATGCCGATCAGCCAGCCGGTGACGAGAAGCCGCTTGCGCCGGAAGCGGGCGGTCAGGGCGCCCGCGGCGAGGTTGGTCAGTGCCTTGGTGACGCCGAAGGCGATGATGAAGGAGAAGACGGCCAGGTCGCTGGCCAGGCCGAAGACACGGACACCGATCAGGGGGACGGTGGTGCGTTCCAGGCCGACCAGGGCGCCGACGCAGATGTTGACGACGACGAGCAGGGTGAACTGAAGCCAGTTCTCCCGCAGGCCGAGGCGGACGGGTCGCCCGGACACGTCGGTCGGTGTGGTGGTGGCGGGAGTGGTGTTCACGCGCCGGCGCCTTCGGTGCCCTGGGTGAGCCGCTGACCGTGGGCGGCGGCGTAGTCGGCCGGTCCGCCGTCGAGGACGGCGATGTCGGTGTGACCCGCGCGTTCGAGGAGGCTGGCGGCCGTCATGGCCCGCTCGCCGTGGCCGCAGGCCACGACCGGCCTCGCGGGGGCATCCACGGCGCGGGCGGCGAGGCACCCGAGCTCGATGTGTACGGCGGCGGGGACGTGCCCGGCGGCGAACTCGGCTTCCTGCCGTACGTCCAGGTAGGGGCGGTTCCCGGCGCGGGCGGCGGTGACGAACCGGGTGGGGGTCTGCCGGTTCCCGTCGGCGAGCCAGGCGGCCATGCCGCCGGTGAGGCGTCCGGCGAGGCGCTCGTAGCCGATCTTGTACGCCTGCCAGACGATCTCGTGCGGGTCCTGGTCGTCGTTCGTGACGAAGGCGACCGGGGCGGTCTCGGGCAGGAGCCAGCCCAGCCAGGTCGCGAACTGATCGCGCAGCGGGATGGACAGGGATCCCGGGATGTGGCCTGCCGCGTAGTCGGCCGCCGGCCGGACGTCCACCACGTGCCCGCCGTCGGCGAGCAGGGACCTGAGCTGCTCGGCGGTGAGGCCGGGCAGCGGCGGGGCGCCGGTCAGGATGCGCGGGCCGCGGCGGTTGGCCTCGGCGAGCCGGTCGAAGTAGTCCGGGTAGCTGCCCAGGCCGGCCAGCAGCCGGCGTACGAAGGAGTCCTCGTCCGGGGCGGCCAGCAGCGGGTTGGACCGCTTCTGCGCGCCGATGGTGGAGGTGCGCTCGGTGCCGGGCGGGGCCGAGCAGAACGATCCCGCTCCATGGGTGGGCCACACCGCCACGTCGTCCGGCAGGGCGGCGAGCCGCTTCAGCGAGCTGTACTGGGCGCGGGCCATGTCCTCGGTGCGGTCGGCACCGAGAAGGTCGGGGCGGGCGGCGGAGTCCACGATCAGCGAGCCACCGGTGAAGATCCCGAGTTCACGGTCGCCGTCCAGGAGAAGGAAGGAGAGGTGCTCGTCCGTGTGGCCGGGAGTGGCCAGGGCCCGCAGGGTCAGACCGCCCAGGCCGACCTCGTCGCCGTCTGCCAGACCGCGGTGCGGGAAGGCGCGATGTCCGGCGGCGGAGGCCAGCACCGTCGCCCCGTCGTCGTGGGCGAGCTGTACGGCGCCGGACAGGAAGTCCGCGTGCAGGTGGGTGTCCGCCGCGTACGCCACGGACAGCCCGCGCCGCTTCGCCGCTCCCCGCAGTGCGCGCAGGTCGCGGCTCGCGTCCACGGCCAGGGCACGGCCGTCGCCGAGATCGACGAGGTAGGCGCTGTTGCCGAGTCCGGTGTCGACCAGGGGTATCAGGGGGTCGTCGGCGAAGCCCATCGGATCCTCCAGGATTCGGATGCGAGGGCACGTGGTTCTGGCTCCCGCCTTCGCTTACACTATTCCATGGATTTATGGAGGATGGCATGGCGGGAAGCACCACGGCGGGGGCGAAGGCGCAGCTGTACGACGCGTTCGCGGCCAGCGGCAAGGCGCTGGCCAGCGGAAAGCGACTTGAACTGCTCGATCTGCTGGCCCAGGGCGAGCGGACGGTGGACGCCCTGGCCAAGGCGGCGGGGCTGAACCTGACGACGGCGTCGGCACATCTGCAGACCCTGAAGCAGGCCGGGTTCGTCGCCACCCGCCGCGAGGGCGTGCGCATCCACTACCGGCTCGCCGGTGCCGACGTGGCCCAGCTGTTCGCGCTGCTGCGCAAGGTCGCCGAGCGCCACCAGGCCGCCGTACCCGCGGCCCGGGACGCCTACCTCGGCGAGGACGACGCGGCGGAGGTCAGCCGCGAAGAGCTGCGCGCCCGCGTGGCGGCGGGAGACGTGGTGGTGCTCGACGTGCGGCCGGTGGAGGAGTACCGCGCCGGGCACATCCCGGGCGCCGTCTCCATCCCGGTCGAGGAACTCACCGACCGGATCAACGAGCTGCCGGACGACACGGAGATCGTCGTGTACTGCCGCGGCGAGTACTGCGTCCTCGCCTACGACGCCGTACGACTGCTCACCGATCACGGACGCCGAGCGATCCGCCTCGACGACGGAATGCTGGAATGGCGCCTGGCAGACCTGCCGGTCGCCGCCGGGCCCGTGACGTGACCGACAGCGTCCTGCCGGGCTGCTCGAGCTCGGGGTAGCCCTCCGCGAGGCCTGCCCGCTCCTCGCGGCCTTTCCGGACACATCGACGCCGCAGCAGCCCCTACTTCCAGCCGTGCGATGAGACCTGCGGCCCGCCCGTGAGATACCGGTGGAGAGCGCTGCCGCTGGTGTCGACGAACTCCTCCGGGACGGCGCCGGCATCAACCCAGCAGACTTGGGCGTGCTTGCACGGTTCGCGGTTTTCCGGTTCGCCGGTCCACTCGTTGGCGGCGAAGACGACAGTGAGGAAACCGTTGGGAGCTTCCACGCCCCACGCGCCGTGAATGATGTGAGCGATCTTCAGGGAGTCCGGCTTCACGGTCAGGCCGGTCTCCTCGTACAACTCACGTACGGCGGTTTCGGTGATCGGCTCGCCGGGTTCGCTCTTGCCGACGGGGAGGTCCCACATGCCCTGAGCGAACTTGGCGTTCTCGCCGCGTCGGAGGAGTACGACGCGGTTGGTGGCCTTGTCGTGGACGATGACGGCGGCGACCAGCAGGGTCATGGATTCGAGTGCCGGCGGGAGGGCTTTGGGCCGGTCGTCGGTGTTCGGCTGAGCCACGGGCGGCGTCCCCCTTCGTCGGCCGATCGGTGCGCAGCTGAGGCCAGTGCAGGCTCCCTCTCGGGCACTGGCGAGGGCGGAACCCGAGTCCCGCCCAAACCCCAGGAAACCCCAGCTCAGGGCCACACAAGGCAATAAGGCTGATGCCCCGCCTCATGCAGCCGATGCGAGAAGTCCTGCCACTCGTGCAGCAACTGGTACACGTTGAACGCGTCCCGCGGGCCGCCGCGGTCGGGGACCGTCGACCAGATGAAGGCCGCCGCGCCCACCGCCTCCTCGCCGATGCCGCGCAGGGGGTCGACGACCGTCGTGGGGAGCTTGACGACCGCGTAGTCGGGGTGCAGGACCACCAGCTCCAGCGGGGGCACCTTGTGCAGGGGCACACCCTGGATGCCGGTCAGCACCATCGCCGCCATCGTCTCCGGCTTGATCTTGGTGAACATGCCGTTCATGCCCAGCTCGTCGCCGCCGAGTTCCTCGGGACGCATCGAGATGGGGACGCGGGCCGCGGTCGCGCCGTCCGGCGCGCCGAAGTATTTGTACGTCACCCCCACCCGACCACCATTCCTGCTCCCCGCCCGGAGGCGGTCGGCCCGGTGGTCGAGCCGGCGCTCGGTCGGCCGGTCCAGCTGGCTCTCCAGCTGCCGGTCGACCTGCCGGTCGTACCGCTCGGGCTCACTCGGTACACCCTGTGCCTGACGTGCGTCAGTCTGACGTGTTTCGGTCGATTCCTCCGCGTCGCGTCGGTGCCTTCCCCGCCGGGCACGCCGAGGACCCAGGTCATCAGTCCCCTCGCCCAGTCCGCCACCGCGATGCATATCTCCACCCGACTGCTTTTCTAGGACGCGTGGCCCCCGCCGCGCAACCCGATCATCGTGTCAGTGACCTCCCCCACGGCCGCTCGCCGAAACGTGCGGTGAAACACCAGTCCGCGGGAGCTTCCCGGTCACTGATCACTACGTGCCGTATGAGCTGTGTGTATCAGGTCTCAGTCTTACAGATGGCGCGGCCGTGACCCCGAGGTCGGCCGCTCGCCGAGCGAGCCGCGGCCTACCCTGAGGAGGTCACCACGCAATCGGACTGCCGAGAAGTCGGAGAAGTCGCACGTCATGAGTGCCATGAGCGAACTGCCCCATCCCTATGAAGCGCCCGCGTCGCAGGCGCTCTTCGACCGTGCGTCCGCCGTCACACCGGGCGGCGTGAACTCCCCGGTGCGCGCCTTCCGCGCTGTCGGCGGCACGCCCCGGTTCATGGTCTCCGGCACGGGACCGTACCTCACCGACGCCGACGGGCGGGAGTACGTCGACCTCGTCTGCTCCTGGGGACCGATGATCCTCGGGCACTCGCACCCCGAGGTCATCGCCGCCGTCCAGGAGGCCGTCGCCCGCGGTACGTCCTTCGGCACGCCCGGTGAGGGCGAGGTCGCGCTCGCCGAGGAGATCGTCGCCCGGGTGGCGCCGGTCGAGCAGGTGCGGCTGGTCAGCAGCGGCACCGAGGCGACCATGTCTGCCATCCGGCTCGCCCGCGGGTTCACCCGGCGGTCCAAGGTGATCAAGTTCGCCGGCTGCTACCACGGGCACGTGGACTCGCTGCTCGCGGCGGCGGGCAGTGGCGTGGCGACCTTCGCGCTGCCCGATACGCCCGGCGTCACCGGCGCCCAGGCGGGCGACACGATCGTGCTGCCGTACAACGACCTCGAAGCCGTGCAGGAGGCCTTCCACCGGCACCCGGGCGAGATCGCCTGTGTCATCACCGAGGCCTCGCCCGGCAACATGGGCGTCGTGCCGCCGGACCCCGGTTTCAACCAGGGGCTGAAGGACGCCTGCTCCAAGAACGGCGCCCTCTTCATCTCCGACGAGGTCATGACCGGGTTCCGCACCAGCCGGTCCGGATGGTTCGGGGTCGACGGGGTCACGCCCGACCTCATGACCTTCGGCAAGGTCATGGGCGGCGGGTTCCCCGCCGCCGCCTTCGGCGGGCGGGCCGACGTGATGGCCCACCTCGCTCCCGCCGGGCCCGTCTACCAGGCCGGCACCCTCTCCGGGAACCCGGTCGCCACCGCCGCCGGGCTCGCCCAGCTGCGGCTTCTCGACGACGCCGCGTACGACACGGTGAACGCCGTGTCGGAGCAGATCCGGACGCTCGTCAGCGAGGCGCTGAGCAAGGAGGGCGTCGCGCACCGGCTGCAGACCGCCTCCAACATGTTCTCCGTGTTCTTCACCGACCGGCAGGTGCGCAACTACGAGGACGCCAAGCGCCAGGAGTCGTTCCGCTTCACCGCCTTCTTCCACTCGCTGCTGTCGAACGGCGTCTATCTGCCGCCGTCGTCCTTCGAGTCCTGGTTCGTGTCCACGGCCCACGACGAGCGGGCCATCCAGAAGATCGCCGACGCCCTCCCGGCGGCGGCCCGAGCGGCCGCGGAGGCCACGGCAGCATGAGCAGCAACCCCGAGAGCCCCGAGAACCCCGTAAGCAAGGACGTCACCGTCGTCCACCTCATGCGGCACGGCGAGGTCGCCAACCCCGACGGGATCCTGTACGGGCGGCTGCCCGGCTACCACCTCTCCGAGCTGGGCCGGCAGATGGCCGACCGGGTCGCCGAGCACCTCTCCGCGCGGGATGTGACCCATGTGGTCGCCTCGCCGCTGGAGCGGGCGCAGGAGACCGCCACCCCGGTCGCCAAGGCGCACGGGCTGGACCTCGCCACCGACGAGCGGCTGATCGAGGCGGACAACGTCTTCCAGGGCAAGACCTTCGGGGTCGGGGACGGCGCCCTGCGCAAGCCCGACAACTGGAAGCACCTCGTCAACCCGTTCCGGCCGTCCTGGGGCGAGCCGTACGTCGACCAGGTCGTACGGATGATGGGCGCGCTGAACGCGGCCAAGGACCAGGCGCGCGGGCACGAGGCGGTGCTGGTCAGCCATCAGCTGCCGATCTGGATCGTGCGGTCGTACGTCGAGAAGCGGCGGCTGTGGCACGACCCGCGCAAGCGGCAGTGCACGCTCGCCTCACTGACGACCTTCACCTACCTCGGTGACAAGATCGTGTCCGTCGGCTACAGCGAGCCCGCCATCGACCTGGTGCCCACTCATCTCCGCGCCGGTGCCAAGCCGGTGAAGGGCAAGAGCAAGGCATTCGGCGCGTAACGGCCACTGCTGACGGCCCGTCCGAAAGGCCTTAGGGCACTTTTGCCGGTTCCGTTACGAAAAACATAAGAATCGAAGGAACCTCCCCGATCGTCGCGTCCTCTGACTGGGTGACCACCAGCAGGCGCGACGAATCGGGGATCTCATGCGCACCTTCTCCCGCAACCTCTCCCGGAGGGGAATGCTCGGCCTCGGCGCGGGCGCGGCGGCCGCGGCCGGTCTCGTCGGCTGCGGGAGTCTCAAGTCCTCGGACGGTGGCGGGCACCCGGACGGTTCCCGCAAGGCGCGGCCCAGGCACGGCGGCGGGAGCAGTGCGCACCCCGCCCGGCCCATCGGTGACGGCTCCACCTCCTTCACCGGCAGGCAGCCGCACCAGCCCGCCAAGCCCGAGGCGCTGGAGCCGGGGCAGACCCCGCCGCAGTTCGTGATCTTCTCCTGGGACGGGGCCGGCGAGGTCGGCAACGGTCTCTTCCCGCGCTTCCTGGACCTGGCCAAGGAGCACGGCGCGAGCATGACCTTCTTCCTCTCGGGCCTCTATCTGCTGCCCGAGTCGAAGAAGCGGCTGTACGAGCCGCCGAACAACCCGCGCGGCGCCTCCGACATCGGCTACCTCACCGACGAGCACATCAAGGCGACGCTGGCCAACGTCCGCCGGGCCTGGCTGGAGGGCCACGAGATCGGCACGCACTTCAACGGGCACTTCTGCGCCGGGACCGGCACGGTCGGCAACTGGACCCCGCAGCAGTGGAGGAGCGAGATCCAGCAGGCCAAGTCCTTCGTGAAGCAGTGGCGGACCAACACCGGCTGGACCGATCTGCCCGCGCTGCCGTTCGACTACGACAAGGAACTGGTCGGCGGCCGTACGCCCTGTCTGCTCGGCCAGAACAACCTGCTGCCCACAGCCCGTGAGCTGGGCTGGCGCTACGACGCCTCCTCGCCGGGTGGCCGTCAGGTGTGGCCGGTCGAGCGAACGGGGATCTGGGACCTCCCGTTGCAGCAGATACCTTTTCCCGGACGTTCCTTCGAGGTCCTGTCCATGGACTACAACATGCTCGCCAACCAGTCCGTGAACTCGACCAAGGCGCCCGCCTACAACTACCCGGGCTGGCGGAAGCAGTCCGCGCAGGCCTATATCCAGGGATTCGAGCGGGCATACACGACAAACCGGGCGCCGTTCTTCATAGGCAACCACTTCGAGCAGTGGAACGGCGGCATCTACATGGACTCCGTCGAGGAGGCCTTCAAGCACATGGCCCGGGAGAAGGAGAAGGGCGCGGACGTACGCATGGTCTCCTTCCGGCAGTTCGTCGACTGGATGGACGTCCAGAAGCCGGAGGTGCTCGCGAAGCTGCGCACGCTGGAGGTCGGGCAGCGGCCCGCCGGGGGCTGGAAGGACTTCCTGCGGGACAGCAAGTCGGCCTCCTCCGACGCCGCGTGAGCAGATGCCCGAAATGTCCGGCTTAAATACCGCCTGAAATGCGGTTTTCCGCCCGGCAGGGGGGTGCGCGAGATCCCCGGAACAGGCATGCGAAACTTTTCACATGAGTACCCGTAGCCGCGCCGTCCTGCTCAGCGCCATGGCCGCTGTCGCGGCCCTGACCCTGTCCGCGTGCGGTAACGGCGGCACCTCCGGCGGAGGCGGCAACACCAACTTCGTCACCGGCAACAACGGCATCGACACCGCCCCCGTGGGCAAGCGGGCCGCGGCGCCCGACCTGTCCGGCAAGACCATCGATGGCAAGACCCTGGACGTCGCCGACTACAAGGGCAAGGTCGTCGTCATCAACGTCTGGGGCTCGTGGTGTGGGCCCTGCCGGGAAGAGGCCCAGTACTTCGCCAAGGTCTCCAAGGCGTACGAGAACAAGGGCGTGCAGTTCGTCGGCATCAACACCCGCGACAGCAGCACCACCCCCGCGCTCGCCTTCGAGAAGGAGCACGGGATCGCCTACCCGAGCCTGTACGACCCGACGGGAAGGCTGATGCTCCGCTTCAAGAAGGGCACGCTCAACCCGCAGCTGATCCCCTCCACGCTCATCATCGACAAGGACGGGAAGGTCGCCGCGCGGGCGCTGGAGGCGCTCGACGACACGGCCCTGCTGAAGATGCTCGAGCCGGTCCTCGCGGAGAAGTGACGTGAGCGCACTCGTGACGCTGGCCGCGGAGAACCAGACCGTGAAGAACGGCGCGCTGCTGATCGCCCTGCCGGTCGCCCTGCTCGGCGGGCTCGTCTCGTTCTTCTCGCCCTGCGTGCTGCCGCTGGTCCCCGGTTACCTCTCCTACGTCACCGGGGTCGCCGGCACCGATCTGGCGGAGACCAGGCGGGGGCGGATGGTCACCGGAGCCGCCCTGTTCGTGCTCGGCTTCTCGGCCGTGTTCATCTCCGGCGGGGCCCTGTTCGGCTACTTCGGCTCGAACCTGCAGGAGTACAAGGACACCCTGTCCAAGGTGCTCGGCGTGCTCATGATCGTCATGGGCGCCTTCTTCATGGGGCTCATGCCCTGGCTCACCCAGCGCGAGTTCCGCTTCCACAAGCGGCCGGCGACCGGACTGGTGGGCGCGCCCGTACTCGGTGCCCTGTTCGGCATCGGCTGGACGCCCTGCATCGGCCCCACCCTCGGGGCGGTCAACTTCCTCGCCATGCACGAGTCGAGCGCCGGGCGCGGCTCCCTGCTGATGACCGCCTACTGCATCGGCCTCGGCGTGCCCTTCGTGCTCGCCGCGGTGGCCTTCCGCAAGGCGCTCGGTGCCTTCGGCTGGGTCAAGCGCCACTATGTCTGGGTGATGCGCATCGGCGGCACGATGATGATCCTGACCGGTGTGCTGCTGCTGACCGGGGCCTGGGACAGTCTGGTGCAGCAGATGCAGACCTGGTCCGACGGCTTCAGTGTGGGGATCTGACTCGATGAGCAACACCGAAACGGACAAGAGCCAGGACCAGGAGGACCTGGGGGCGGCCGGCTCCCAGCTGTCCACCGCCCCGCGGGAGGAGACCACGGCCGCGCCGGGCATCGGCCTGGTCGGCTGGGTCCGCTGGTTCTGGCGGCAGCTGACCTCCATGCGGGTCGCGCTGCTCCTGCTCCTGCTGCTCTCCCTCGGCGCGATCCCCGGCTCGCTCATCCCGCAGACCGGCGCCGACCTGAACAAGGTCGACGAGTTCCGCAAGGCCCACCGGACGCTCGCGCCGGTCTACGACAAGCTCGGCCTGTTCCACGTCTACAGCTCGGTGTGGTTCTCCGCGATCTACATCCTGCTCTTCGTCTCCCTGATCGGCTGCATCGTCCCGCGCACCTGGCAGTTCGTCGGCCAGCTGCGCGGCCGCCCGCCGGGCGCCCCCAAGCGGCTGACCCGGCTGCCCGCCTACACCACCTGGCGCACCACCGCCGAGCCGGAGCAGGTCCGCGAGGTCGCCCTCGCGCTGCTGAAGAAGCGCCGCTTCCGCGCCCACGTCGCCGGTGACGCGGTCGCCGCCGAGAAGGGCTATGTGCGGGAGCTGGGCAACCTGGCCTTCCACATCGCGCTGATCGTCCTGCTGGTCGCCTTCGCCTCGGGTCAGCTGTACAAGTCGGACGGCACCAAGCTGATGGTCGAGGGCGACGGCTTCTCCAACGCACTGCCGCTGTACGACGACTTCAAGTCCGGCAGCCTGTTCCAGAACGACGACCTGGTGCCGTTCAGCTTCGACCTCAAGGACTTCAAGGCCACTTACGAGGTCAGCGGGCCCAACCGGGGTACCCCGCGCACCTTCGAGGCGAAGATCAAGTACAGAGAGGGCGCGTACGGCAAGGGGAAGCCGGCCACCGTCAAGGTCAACAAGCCGCTGGAGATCGGCGACTCGAAGGTCTACTTGGTCAGCCACGGCTACGCCCCCGTCGTCACCGTCCGGGACGGCAAGGGCGAGGTCGTCTACCACGACGCCGTACCGCTGCTGCCGCTCGACGGCAACGTCACCTCCAACGGCGTCATCAAGGTGATGGACGGCTACCGCGACGCCAAGGGCCAGAAGGACCAGCTCGGCTTCCAGGCCTTCTTCGTGCCGACCTTCGACCCGCAGAGCGGCACCATGCTCTCGCGGTTCCCGTCGCTGGTGAACCCGCTGCTCGCCGTGAACGCCTACCACGGCGACCTGGGCGTCGACGCGGGCGTGTCGCAGAACGTGTACCAGCTGGACACGAAGCACATGAAGGCCTTCAAGGACGCCAAGGGCCAGCTGCTGAAGAAGCTGCTCAAGCCGGGCGACACCCTCACCCTGCCGAACGGCGCCGGGTCCATCACCTTCGACAAGGACGTCAAGGAGTGGGCGGGCTTCGAGATCGTGCAGGAGCCCGGCAGCGGCTGGGCGCTCGGCGGCGCCCTCGTCGCGATCTTCGGCCTGGCCGCCTCCCTGTTCATCCAGCGCCGCCGCGTGTGGGTCCGGGCGGTGCGCGGCGTCGACGGCGTCACGGTGGTCGAGATGGCCGGGCTCGGCCGCAGCGAGTCCGCCAAGGTGCCCGAGGAGCTGGGCGACCTCGCCGGAATCCTCTACGACCAGGCGCCGGGGGCTCCCGACCCCGACGACCCCCCAGCGTCCAAGGAAGCATCCCCCGACCCCCAAGCCGTACCTGCCGAAGGGGCTGAGAAGTGACTCTCGCCGCCGCAACCGACCTCGCCGCCGCGACCAACGAGCACCTGGCGAGCATCAGCAACACGCTGATCTACTCCTCGATGGCCGTCTACACCCTGGCCTTCTTCGCGTACATCATGGAATGGCTCTTCGGCAGCCGCAGCAAGGTCGGCCGCACGGCCGCCGCGCTGACCGGCCGGAGCGCCCAGCAGGCGGGGCCGGCCGTCACCGTGAAGCAGGCCGGCGGGACCGCCGTGCTGGAGCGGCCCAAGGTCGTCGTGCGCTCCGCGTCCGGCGCCCGGGACGTGCCGGACGGGCCCGGCGCGCACGGCGGCGACGAGCAGGGCGACCTCTACGGGCGCATCGCCATCTCCCTCACCGCGCTCGCGTTCCTGGTGGAGCTGGCCGGGGTGGTCTCCCGCGCGGCCTCCGTGGAGCGGGCGCCGTGGGGCAACATGTACGAGTTCAACATCACCTTCTCCACGGTCGCGGTCGGTGTGTACCTCGGGCTGCTGGCACTGAAGAAGAACGTGCGCTGGCTCGGGCTGTTCCTGATCACCACGGTCCTGCTCGACCTCGGCCTCGCGGTCACCGTGCTGTACACCGCCAGCGACCAGCTGGTGCCCGCCCTGCACTCGTACTGGCTGTACATCCACGTCTCCACCGCGATCTTCTGCGGCGCGGTCTTCTACGTGGGCGCGGTCGCCACGATCCTGTACCTGTTCAAGGACTCCTACGAGAACAAGCTCGTCAGCGGCGGCAAGCCCGGCAGCTTCGCGACCTCCGTCCTGGAGCGCCTGCCCGCCTCCGCCTCCCTGGACAAGTTCGCCTACCGCGTCAACGCGGCCGTCTTCCCGCTGTGGACGTTCACGATCATCGCGGGCGCGATCTGGGCGGGCGACGCCTGGGGCCGCTACTGGAACTGGGACCCCAAGGAGACCTGGTCCTTCATCACCTGGATCGCCTACGCCTGCTACCTGCACGCGCGCGCCACGGCCGGCTGGAAGGGCCGCAAGGCCGCCTACCTGGCGATGATCGCCTTCGGTTGCTGGCTGTTCAACTACTACGGCGTCAACATCTTCGTGAGCGGCAAGCACTCCTACGCGGGCGTGTGATTGCCCGGTCGGTGACACTGGTGTCATGAGCGGTTCCATCGAACAGGGCATCAGCCAGACGCACGGGAACACGCACATACTCCACTTCCTGGTGCGGATCCCGCGGAGCATGGAGGACGTCTGGGCGGCGGTGGCCACCCCCGAGGGGCTCGGGGAATGGTTCACCGCCGTCGACGTTCTGGAGCCCCGCCTCGACGGCGTGGTCACCCTGCGTGACCTGGGCACGGGGCGGGTCACGGCGTGGGACGTGGACCGCGTCGCCGAGTACACCGTGGAGGGCGGCGGCCGGATCCGGTTCCATCTGGAACGGGGCGAGGACGACGCAAGCGTGCTGCGCTTCACCCACGAGTTCCAGGGCGAGGGGGAGTCCGAGTCCGGCTGGCGCACCCGGTTCGACCGGCTGATCGCACGCCTCGAACCCGGGAAGCCCCTTCCCGAGCCGGAGCCCTCGCAGCCCGTTCCAGGCCAGGAGCCCCCGCAGTCGCTCCCCGGCCAGGAGCCCACGCAGCCCCTGCCCGGGCAGTTCACCTAGGACGGCGGCAGGCACTCCTTCGCGGGTGGCTTCCCCTCCGGCCAGGCGATCCGCACGAACCGGGAGCCGCCCTCCGGGGTCAGCTCCACGATCGGCACGGCCTTGTCGTACGGGTTGCCGTGCACGTCCAGGCAGATCCAGCCGCTCGCTCCGCTCACCCGCAGCGAGCCCTTCACCTGCGGCCACTGCAGGCCGACGTCCGCGAGCGCCGGGAGGTCCCGCCCGTCCGGTACCGCCTCCCGGATGCCGTGCACGGCCAGCCGCAGCGCGTCGTATCCGATGATCAGCTGGCCGTCGTCCAGGGCGACCGGACCGATCGGGCCGGCCGGCTCCCGCCCGGCGGCCGTCAGCAGCTCGCGCAGCGTCCCGAAGTCCGCCGCCGAGCCGCCCGTCCGCGCCGGGTCCCTGACCCAGGCGTCCGGGTGGGCGAGGGAGGTGTAGCGGACGGAGAGGTGGTGGCGCAGGGCGGCGCGGTCCAGGTTGCTCTCGTGGGTCAGGTACGAGGCCTCGTCGCCGGTCAGCACGGTGAACTTCCGGTCCTGGCAGCCGCGCCCGCCCAGCGCGTTGATGAACTGCCGCAGCTGCGTGTGCCGTCCCGCGAACAGGATCGTGTCGGTCTCCCGGCTCGTGTCGCACACCAGATGGGTGATCTGCCGGAAGGTGTTCGCGGTCGTGCCCTCCTCGCTGCGGTCGGCGGGCGGCGTGAACGGCTGCGGCTCGTACGGAGAGCCCTTGATCAGGGCCGCGAACGACTCCTGCAGCGTCCGCGTGTACGGGTCGCCGGGCTTGTCGTACACCAGCAGCGCCTTGCCCGCGCTCACCTTGGCGAAGGACGCCAGCGCACGTGCCTCGTCCGTGTTGGTCGGCGACACCCGGGCGAGACCCGGATACGGGTCCTTGCCGTGCTGCCCGTTGGCCAGGTCGTCGGCGGTGATGGAGGAGCCGACCACCGGGATCCCGCGCCGGGTCAGTTCGCCTACGGCCTTCTTGTTGTTGTCGGTGCTCTGCCCGATGCCGGCGACCGCCCGCAGCCGGTCCGCGCTCGTCGTCATCCGCGTCAGCCGGTCCACCGTCTGCCGCCAGTGGTCCCCGGTCGCGCCCGGATTGGCGAGCACCAGCCGGATCGCCGGCGCCTCCCCGTTGGAGTCGTGGTTGGCCTGGTACTGCGCGAGGTAGGCGCCCTGCAACTGGTGCTGGATGTCGTTCAGACTGGTCCGGGAGGTGGAGGTGTACGGCAGCATCAGCGCCACCGTGACGTAGGTCCCCTTCCTCAGACGGCCGTTCTCCCGCGCGATGGCCCGGACCGCCGGCCGCAGCTGGGCGCGCCCGAAGTCGTACGAGCCCGTCGCCACACCCACGCACTCGTCACTGCCCTCCGGCCGGGCCACCCCGGGCGCGCAGGACCGGTCCTCGTGCGTGAGGGCCCGCACCGCGAACACCAGCCCGGCCACCAGAACCGCCGAGATCAGCAGCGCCAGATAGCGGCGCAGCGGGATCTCCCACACGCTCTCGCGCGCCCAAGTGCCCATGCCCCTGCGCGCCATCACGCCTCCCCGCTCCCGCCGTCCGGGCCGCCGTCCGTGTCTTCGGGGTCGTCGATGTCGTCGGCGTCGTCGGGGCCGTCCATCGGACGCCCGGTGAGCGCCGCCGCCGGCCAGTCCCGGGAGGCCCGCCACAGCAGCGCGTTGCCCGCGGGCCGCAGGTTGGACAGCTGCTCCAGCTCGAAGCGGAGCCGGTCGCCCACCTTCGGGTCGGGCAGCACCAGCGGATCGCCCAGCTGCCACACCGCGTGCAGCGACCGCCGTACGCGCAGGTGCAGGACGGCGTCCACGCCCTCGGGCGGCTCCTGCTCCGCGTCCGTGCGGCCGAGCGCGACCGAGGCCCGTCGGTCGCCGTGACCGGTGAAGTCCCGGCCGTCGGCGTCGTGCGCGTGGAACCAGGGCGCGGACGCGACGAAGCGCAGGGTGCGCAGCCAGGCCCGGGTTTCCAGCCTGTGGAAGGTGTCGCGCAGGTGGGCGACCGCCGACTCCGTACTGCCGAGGGCCAGTTCGTGATGGAGCCGGTAACGCGCCTGCCCGGGCTCGGTGTAGTGCGCGATCAGCGTCTCGTGCGCCGTGCGCCAGGAGGCGTGGTCGGCGTCCCGTAGATGCAGCCTCAGCAGCAGCAGGGTGCGGACGAAGGGGTCGCCCACGAACTGGCCCGGCACGCTCGCCAGCCCCTCCTCGGTCAGCCGCGTCCGCAGGGCCCGTACGTCCGCCGGGCCGAAGGTGTCCGGGAGCAGGGCCGTGGCCAGCGCGCAGGCCGAGTCGTGGTCGTGGGCGGCGGCCAGCACGGTCAGCTCGTCCAGGTGCTCGGCGGGCACCAGCCGGTCCAGCAGCGCCCGGTAGGCGGGCGCGGCCGGCAGGTCCTCGGCGGGCCGTACGTCCGCCGTGAGCAGCCCGCCCAGCGAGGACGTCCCGGGTAGGTTCTGCGCCGCGGACTCGGCGAGCAGGACGATGCCCAGCGGATTGCCGCCCGTCAACCGGTGTGTGGCGTGCGGGAGCCGGGGCGGTACCGGGGTGTCGTCGCAGACGGCGCCCACGATGTGCAGGGCGTCGTCCGCGCTGAGCGGGGGCAGCGCCACCAGCAGCGCCCGGGAGGAGGGCGCCGGGTCCGGTGTCCAGCCGCTGCGCCGGGCCACCTCGGGCAGCGCCCGCCGGACCGCGCTGCGCAGCTCCTGGCGGCCCTCGCCGCGCCGGGCCGCGACGAACACCATCTGGTCCGCGATGCCCTCGGCGCGGTCGCGCAGCACGGCCTCCACGAGCCCGGGACCCGGCGCGGTCTGCACGTTGTCGATCAGCGCCAGCGGCCGGCCGAGCCGCTGCATGCGCGGCAGCACCCCCGCGTAGGCCTCCGTCAGGTCGGCCAGCAGCGCCCGCACCAGATACCGCTCGGCGTGCTCCCGGGAGGAGCCGCCCGCCCGGAAGTGCCCCGACAGCAGGATCAGGCCGCGCTGGGCGTGCCCGCCCGCGTTCGGATACGCCCGGTACCACACCGACGCCTTCTGGTGCCGCCGGCTGGTGAAGCCCTCGGCGACGGACTCCAGGGTCGCCTCGATCGCGCCCGACAGCAGCGGCCCGGTGCCGGTGGCCGCGGCCACCACCTTGGCCGCCACCCTCCCGGCCCAGCGCCCGGCCAGCCCGCTGATCCACGAGCCGCTCTCGTTCAGCAGCAGGATCCGCTCGACCTCCCGGCGGATCCGCTCCGAGTCGGCGTCGCCCCAGCCGCTCGCGGCCACGGCCACCAGGCCGGACATCAGCCGCGGGAAGGTGATCCGCCCGGCGCCCGTCACCGGCTCCGCCAGCTGCTCGGCGACCAGCAGCAGCGCCTGCGCCACCGGCGACCACGACTCGGCCGGCCGGTCCGCCGGCGACCCCGCGAACTGCTCCTCCGCGCAGTCGATCAGCGCGACCGGCGTGTGCCCCTTGTAGGCGTTCCGCAGCTCGCCGAGCACCGCGCTCTTGCCCAGACCGCGGGCGCCGGTGAGCACCACGAAGGGCAGCTCGCCCGGGTGCTCGAACGGATGACTTCGGTGCTGGTGGGGGCGCAGGCCCACGAGCCGGGGAGCAAGACCGGCCGGATCGACGTCGAACAGCGCTCCGCGCCCGTGCAACCGTCTGTGCACCGCATTCCCCCCTCAACAGCAGTGTAGAAAGGGGGAGTTGCTTCGGACCAGGGTCAGTGATGACCGTTGGGTCACGAAGCCGTCGCCGCGATCAGATCCCTCAGCCGCTCCACGTACAGCCGCATGTTCTTGGCCGCCACGTCGGTGTCCGGGTAGCGGCCGGCCAGCCACAGGCCGTCGTGCAGCCGGTTGACCCAGACGCACACCTGGTCGCCGTAGGACACCCGCAGCAGCCCGTACGCCCGCTGCCCGGCCCACTGAGCGGCGCCGGGGATGCCGCGGGCGTCCACGAAGGAGACGATCGAGTACAGGTCCGGGGAGGTCGGCCGGAAGTCCGTGCCGAGCAGCTTCAGCACCCGGGCCAGCGGCATCCGGGCGAGCGCCCGGTTGGCCTGCAGCTCGGTGCGCACCGCCCGCAGGGTGCCCGGCAGGTCGGCGGTGCCGGGCAGGGGCACCTCGATCGGGGCGCCGCCCACGTACCAGCCCACCGAGTCGGACCACCGGGACTTCACCCGGGTGTGGAACGGCACGACCGTCCGGTACACGGACTGCCCGCCGAGTTCCTGCACGATCAGGCCGGTGGCCGCGAGCAGACCGACCAGGCTGCCGCCGCAGGGCCGGCAGTACGCCTCGAACGCGGCGGCCGTGGCCGCGTCCGTGAGCGGCTCGCAGATCATCTTCTGCGGGGGCAGCGGGCCACCGGGCTCGAGCCCGAGGTCGACGGGGAAGCTCGGCAGCGTGCCGTCGCACCGCCGGATGAACTCCCGCCAGCGGGCGACGATGTCGTGGTCGTCGCCGATGCGGTCCGCGTCCGCCCGTTCCAGCTCGCAGAAGTCGACGTAACTGGCGGCCGGCGTCCGCACCACGGGCCCGCGCCCCTCCAGGCCTGCCGCGTACAGCTCGTGGATCTCGGCGGGGATGCCGTGCAGGGAGTAGGCGTCGACGTTGCTGTGGTCGAAGGCCATGTACACGCTGGTCGAGTCGTCCCGGACGACCGCTGCGTAGATGAGGTTCGGCCAGCGCAGGGCGTCCGCGACGGCGTCGAACCGGCCCTCGAGGTGCCGGGCCAGGGCGCCCGGGTCGTGGAAGTCCCCGACCGTGTCCCTGCGCAGGGACACGTCACCGGCGTCCAGTGTGAACCTGCGCAGGTCGTCGCCCGAGTCACCGGTCCAGCGGAAGCCGCTGCGCAGCGTCTCGTGCCGCACCGTCCAGGCCCGCAGCGCCTCCTGGAGCACGTCGAGGTCGACCCGGCCGGGAAGGTCGAAGGCCGTGCCCAGCCAGGTCGGCACGAACAGCCCCCCGTCGCGTACGGACCGGGCCGTCCTGATGTGCGACTCCTGGATGTAGGCCGGCGGCCGGGAGTCCTCCGGCAGTCCCGTCGCCTTCGCGACGGTCTCCGGGCTCAGCGTCCACTCGACGAGCCGTCCCGGCCGGACCTCGCAGCGCTGGATGTCAGTGATTCGCACGCGTCTCCGATCGCAGAAGGGGCCCCTGAATGGGGCCCCTTCAAGGCAATGCCGTCGGACGCGGCCGGGACATGCCCGCCCAGGGCATTTCAACGGAACGGATGGCGGGCCGAACGCGGAAGTGAATAACCGACGGTGATCGGGGCGGGGTCCGGCCGACTGCGATCGGGACGGGAATCAGCCGACGGTGATCGAGTCCAGCTTCTCGCGCAGGTAGACGTGCGAGTCGACCGGCGGGTACGCGACCCGGCCCACCGGCGCCGGCAGGGACTCCACCAGCGTGCCCGGGGTGCACTCGCCGAAGTAGACGAGGGACATCAGCTCCTCGGCGGGCGCGTCGGCGGGCGGTGGCAGCACCCGGTGCCGACCCGACCGCCACCGGTCGCCGGTCCAGCGGGCCAGCAGGTCACCGATGTTGATGGTGAGGGCCGCCGGGTCGTAGGGAGCGTCCTCCCAGCCGACGCCTCCGGACGCGGGGTCCGTGTAGACCTGCAGACCGCCCTTGCCCGCCTGCCGGTCGAGGATGGTCACGGTGCCGAAGTCGGAGTGCGGCCCGATCCGGAACTGGCCGGGCTCGGGTTCGCCGACGACCTCGGTCCCCGGGTACCAGTTGATGTTGAAGCCGTACGTCGGATGGTCCATGTGCCGGGAGAAGAAGTCGGGTTCGACCCCGAGGGCGTACGCCAGCAGCGACAGCAGCTCCTTCTCCAGGCCGGCCATCCGCGCGAGGTACTCCTCGCACAGCGGCCGCAGTCCGGGGGCCTCGGCGGGCCACACGTTGGGCGCGTACCACTCGGCGTTGACGGCCGGGTCCTCGAAGGGCTCGTGCGTCGCGAAGGTCAGCGACTCCTTGAGGTCGGGTGGGGTCTCGGTGCCCTCCGCGTAGGCGTTGGCCTCGGCGCCGGGGCCCAGCCACCCGCGCCCGCCGACCTTGGCCGCGTAGGCCTGCTTGGTCTCGACGGGCAGCAGGAAGAACCGCCGCGCGGCCTCGCGGACGGCGTCCCGCAGCCCGCGATCCACGCCGTGCCCGGTGACCAGCAGGAAGCCGGCGGTCTGCAGGGCCCGGTCGACGGTACGGGCCAGCGCGGCACGGGCCCCGGTGTCGCCGGACAGCCAGGGGCCGAGGTCGATGGTCGGAATCCGTGGACTACTCACCGATGTCCTCATTCCACAGAGCCGGGTTGTTCCTGATGAAGTCGCGCATCAGCCCGACGCACCCGGGGTCGTCGAGGAGCACGATCTCCACGCCGTGTCCGGCGAGCCAGTCGTGGCCGCCGTGGAAGGTGGTGGCCTCGCCGACCACCACGCGGGAGATGCCGAACTGGCGGACCAGGCCGCTGCAGTACCAGCAGGGGGAGAGGGTGGTCACCATGGTCGTGCCGCGGTACGTGGACTGCCGTCCCGCCGCCCGGAAGGCGGCCGTCTCCGCGTGCGTGGCGGGGTCGTCGTCCTGGACCCTGCGGTTGCGGCCGCGGCCGAGCAGGGTGCCGTCGGGGCCGTAGAGGGCGGCGCCGATCGGTATGCCGCCCTCGGCGAGTCCGGCGCGGGCCTCGGAGACGGCGGTGGCGAGCCAGGCGCGGGCCTGTTCCTGGTCCATGCCTTCACTGTTCCCCCGGCAGAGCACCGGGGCAACGCGCGGCGCCCGCCCGCGGGCGGTGCGAACCGCCTCTGTAGCCTGGCCCGATCACTTCACGCGGGAGGGAAACGCCCATGGTCGCTGCCCCGGTTCTGGAGGAGCTGCGGGAGGTCTGCCAGCCGCACGCCAAGCTGGCCAGCCGCAACGGGGAGCACTGGGCGGGCCGGCTGTACATGCGCAGGGTGTCGCTGCGGTTCACCCGGCAGCTGGTGCGCACTCCCGTCACCCCGGACCAGCTGACCTGGACCATGGTGGCGTGCGGGGTGGCCTCCGGCGCGGCGCTGCTGGTCCCCGGTCTCACCGGGGCCGTGCTCGCCGTCGTCCTCATGCAGCTCTTCCTGCTCTTCGACTGCGTGGACGGCGAGGTCGCCCGCTGGAAGGGGCAGAACAGCGCGACGGGCATCTACGTGGACCGGCTCGGGGCGTACCTGGCCGACGCGGCGCTGATGGTGGGCATCGGGTTCCGGGCGGCGGAGAACGGCCTCGGCGGCCCGCTCTCGCTCGGCCTCGCCACCGCGCTCGGCGTCGTCCTGCTGAAGGCCTCCACCGACCTGGTGGACGTGGCCCGGGCCCGGCGCGGGCTCGGGGTGGCCGACGACGAGTCGACCCGGCCGCGTTCGCAGGGTGTCGCCATCGTGCGGCGGCTGGCGGCGGCCTTCAAGATCCACCGCGTGACCAACGGCATCGAGGCGTCCCTGGTCGTGCTCGTGGCGGCGATCGGGGACACGGTCACGGGCGGGGTGGACGTGACGCGCTGGGTGCTGGTCGCCCTGGCCGTCATCACCTGGGTGATGGTCCCGGCCCACCTCCTGTCGATCCTGTCGTCGTCCAGGCTGCGCTGAGGCGCCCGTGGCGCTCCTCGGGCGGCTCGGGCGGCGCGTCCCGGGGGGACCGCCACGGCTCCCCCCGAGGCGCGTCAAAGTCTGGCCGCAGGGCCACGCCTACGCCCCCACGCGCAGCAGCAGCTTCCCGGTGCTGGTGCGCGCCCCCATCAGCCGGTGTGCCTCCGCCGCTTCCTCCAGGGGGAACTCGGCCGTCACCGGCAGGGACACCGTGCCGTCGACCGCGTGGGCGAAGGCGCGCTCGGTCAGCCGGCGCAGCTCGGCCGGGGCGGTCTTCGCGAGGGTCAGGATGGAGAAGCCGGCGACCGAGACGCCGAGCGGGTACAGCTCGGGCTGGCCCACGCTCCACGGTTCGGCCGAACTGGCGTTGCCGAAGGAGACCAGGCGGCCGAAGGGGGCCAGGGAGGCGAGGCCGGCGCGCAGGGTGTCGCCGCCGACGGGGTCCAGGACCAGGTCGACGCCCCGGCCGCCGGTCGCCTGCCGTACGGGCTCCTGGAAGGAGCCGGCGAACACCTCGTCGTAGCCGTGCTCCTTGGCGTGGGCCGCCTTCGCCGCCGAGGACACCACGCCGTACACCGTCCCGGCGCCCGCCGCCCGCGCCAACTGGCCCACCACCGTGCCCACTCCGCCCGCCGCGCCCTGGACGAGGACCGACTCGCCCGGCTGGAGCCTGCCGACGGTGTGGACGAGGGCGTACGCCGTCGGCAGGACCGTCGGCAGCGTGGCCGCCGTGCGCAGGTCCACGCCCGCCGGGACCGGGAAGACGGTCGTCGCGTCGGCCACGGCCACCTCCGCGTACGCCCCGCCCTCCGTCAGCGCCGCGACCTCCTGACCGACGCTCAGGCCGGTGACGCCCGCGCCGAGCGCGCGGACCCGGCCGGAGACCTCCAGGCCCGGGACGTAAGGCAGTTGAGGCACCCGGTAGCCCTCCGTCCGCGCCTTCAGGTCGGCGAAGTTCACGCCCGTGTAGGCCACGTCGACGCTCACCTGACCTGGGCCGGGCTCGGGCACCTCGGCCGTCACCGCCTTCAGCACCTCGGGACCGCCGTACTGCTGGAACTCCACTGCGCGCATGCCGTACCCCCGGACTCGGAGAAGTGTTCAACGAAAAGCGAACACTCGGAAGTGTATGGTTTTCATCGAACACTCGGCAAGCGTAAAACGCGGGGCAGGAGGACGGCATGGCCGTGAGCGGTCACCGGGCAGCCCCGGAGCACACCCATCCGGACGAAGTGACGGTCCTCGCCGCGCTCGCGGCGCTCGCCGACCCCGTGCGCCTCACCCTGGTCAGGGAGCTGGCCGGATCCGCCGACTGGGCCCGCAGCTGCGGCAGTTTCGACGTGCCGGTCGGGAAGGCGGCCCTCAGCCACCACTTCGCGGTGCTGCGCGGGGCAGGTCTCGTGGAGCAGCGCGACGAGGGGGCGAGGAGAGTGAACCGGCTGCGCCGGACGGAGTTCGACGCGCGCTTCCCGGGGCTGCTCGACCTCGTGCTGCGCACCCCGGACCCGGCTGTCTGACCTGCCGTCATCGGCGTGGCCGATGGGGCCATCGGCAGGACGCCCCAGTGGCCCGTGGACCGGCACCGGCGCGGCTTCGTAGCTTCGCGTCATGACCCCAGATCACGAGGGCACGGCCCAGCTGACCACCGCGATGATGCTGTCCGGCACCCTCGGCGTCTTCGTCGTCGAGTCCGGCGCCCCGCCCTTCGACGTCGTCTTCTTCCGCGTCCTGTTCGGCGCCCTCGCCCTCGGCGGCTACGTCGCCGCCCGGGGCCGGCTGCGCGACCACGGCTTCACCCGCCGCACGTTCTCACTCGCCGTCCTCGGCGGGGTGTTCATCGTCTTCAACTGGGTGCTGCTCTTCCAGTCCTACGAGAACACGTCCATCTCCGTGGCCACCGTCGTCTACCACACGCAGCCCTTCTACGTGGTCCTCCTCGGCGCCCTGCTGTTCCGCGAACGGCTCACCGCGGCCAGGGTCGGCTGGATCGCGGTCGCCTTCGCCGGGCTGATCCTGGTCTCCGGCGTGACCCCCGCCGACTTCACCGGTGGCGGGGCGTACCTCACCGGCATCGGCCAGGCGCTGCTCGCCGCGCTTCTGTACGGCCTGTCCACCCTGGTCACCAAGCGGATCAGCGGCGTACGCCCGCATCTGATCGCCCTGGTGCAGGTCCTGGTCGGCATCCCGCTGCTGCTGCCCTTCGCGGACTTCGGCGCCATGCGGGGCACGGGCTGGGACTGGGGCTGGCTGGCCGGGCTCGGCCTCCTGCACACCGGCGTGATGTACGTCCTGATGTACGCGGCCTACGCCCAGCTGCCCACCTCGAAGATCGCCGTCCTCGCCTTCGTCTACCCGGCCGTGGCGATGGTGATGGACTGGGCGGTCTACGGCCACCACATCGGGCTGGTCCAGGCGCTCGGCGTGCCGCTCATCGTCACCGCGAGCCTCAAGGTCACCCTTGCTCGGAAACCAGCTGCCGGGCCCGCTCCACGAACAGCCGGGCATGCGCCGGGAGCCGCTTCCCGGACCGCCACGCCAGCTGCGTGCGAAGTGTGAACGGCGGCTCCCAGCCGAGCCGTACGAGGGTGCCCTCCGCGAGTTCGGCGGCGACCGTCACCTCGGGCAGCAGCGCGATCCCGAGGCCGGCCGCCGCCGCGCGCTTGGTGGCCTCGATCGTGCCGAACTCCATGAACTCCACGGGCTTCAGCGCGGTCAGCTCCCGCTCGAACAGGTCCCGGTAGGCGCAGCCCGGCTCGGTGGCCAGTAGCGGCTGCCCGGTCAGGTCGGCCGTCTCGACCGGCCGGCCGGCCATCGCGTGCCCGGGACCCGCGACCAGCGCCAGCGGCTCCACCGCGAGCACCGCGCTCTCCAGGCCCGGGTGCTCCGTCTCCTCCTCCATCAGGAAACCGACGTCGTACGTCCCCTCCCGCAGGGCCCGCCGGGTCTCGTCGCCGATGGTGGTGCGCAGGGCGAGCCGCACCCCGGGGTGGCGGTGGTGGATGTACTCCAGCAGCGGGGGCAGCCGGTAGGAGGTCAGGGACTCCATGGTGCCGACGGTCAGCGTGCCGGACGGCTCCTCGGCGCCGGTGACCGCCGCCCGGGCCTCCTCGGCCAGCTCGATGATCCGCCGGGCGTAGGGCAGCAGCCGCTCGCCCGCCTCGGTGAGCCGGATGCGGCTGCCGAGCCGGTCGAACAGCTCCACGCCGAGGGAGGACTCCAGGGTGCGGATCTGACCGGTCACGCTGGACTGCGCGTACGACAGCTCGGCCGCGGCCCGGGTGAAGCTCAGCACCGTGGCGACCTTCTCGAACGTGACGAGCAGCCGGAGTTCCATGCGTCAGCGGTCCCCGCGGTCGTCCTCGTCGAGGGATTTGAGGAACTCGGGGTTGTCGTCGGGGGCGACCCAGCGGGCCGCGGTGTCGCGATGCCACTCGGAGGGAGTGGAGCCTCCCCCGGAGGGGGTACCCCCAGTGGGGGAGTGCCGCACCTTGCCGGTGATCAGCCAGGCGACCGGGCCCACCAGCACCTCGCCGAAGAGCAGGACGATGAGCACCCACACCACCTTCGGCAGGTGGCGCACCTCTTCCTCCGGGGTGTTCAGGCAGTCCACGAAGGCGTAGATCCACAGCGCCAGGACCAGCAGGAACGGCAGATACCTGAGCATGGGCGAACGATCCCCCCGCGGTGTGAGTCGGCCCCGGTGACCGGCCCAGGTTATCGGGTGGCCGATACTGGGACACATGGCTTACGACGATCTTCGCTCCCTGCTGCGGGCGCTGGAGCGCGAAGGGGACCTCAAGCGCATCAAGGCCGAGGTCGATCCGTATCTGGAGGTCGGGGAGATCGTCGACCGGGTGCAGAAGTCCGGTGGACCGGCGCTGCTCTTCGAGAACGTGAAGGGCTCGGCGATGCCCCTCGCGATGAACGTCTTCGGGACCGACCGGCGGCTGCTGAAGTCGCTGGGCCTGAAGTCGTACGGCGAGATCTCCGAGAAGATCGGCGGGCTGCTGCGGCCGGAGCTGCCGCACGGCTTCGTGGGCGTCCGCGAGGCCTTCGGCAAGCTCGGCGCGATGACGCACGTGCCGCCGAGGAAGGTGAAGGAAGCGCCCGTGCAGGAGGTCGTCCTGCACGGGGACGAGGTGGACCTCGACCGGCTCCCGGCGCTCTTCACCTGGCCCCAGGACGGCGGCTCCTTCTTCAACCTCGGGCTCACCCACACCAAGGACCCCGAGACCGGCATCCGCAACCTCGGCCTGTACCGCCTGCAGCGGCACGACCGGCGCACCATCGGCATGCACTGGCAGATCCACAAGGACAGCCGGAACCACTACCAGGTGGCGGCCCGGCGAGGCGAGCGCCTGCCCGTCGCCGTCGCCTTCGGCTGCCCGCCCGCCGTGACGTACGCCTCCACCGCCCCGCTGCCCGGGGACATCGACGAGTACCTCTTCGCGGGGTTCATCGCGGGCAAGCGGATCGAGATGGTCGACTGCAAGACCGTCCCGCTGCAGGTACCCGCGAACGCCGAGGTCGTCCTGGAGGGCTGGCTGGAGCCGGGCGAGATGCTCCCGGAGGGCCCCTTCGGCGACCACACCGGCTTCTACACCCCGCAGGAGCCGTTCCCGGCCCTGAGGATCGACTGCGTGACGATGCGCAAGCGCCCGCTGCTCCAGTCGATCGTGGTCGGCCGGCCGCCCACCGAGGACGGGCCGCTGGGCCGGGCCACCGAGCGCTTCTTCCTGCCCCTGCTGAAGATCATCGTCCCGGACATCGTGGACTACCACCTGCCCGAGGCCGGCGGTTTCCACAACTGCGCGATCGTCTCCATCGACAAGAAGTACCCGAAGCACGCCCAGAAGGTGATGCACGCGATCTGGGGGGCACACATGATGTCCCTGACCAAGCTGATCGTGGTCGTGGACGCCGACTGCGACGTCCACGATCTGCACGAGGTCGCCTGGCGGGCCCTCGGCAACACGGACTACGCCCGCGACCTCACGGTCGTCGAAGGCCCCGTCGACCATCTCGACCACGCCTCCTACCAGCAGTTCTGGGGCGGCAAGGCCGGGATCGACGCCACGAAGAAGTGGCCCGAGGAGGGCTACACCAGGGACGGGGGCTGGCCGGACATGGTCCTCTCCGACCCCTCTACGGCGGCCCTGGTGGACCGCCGCTGGAAGGAGTACGGCCTGTGAGCAGCGCCTCCGCGGCACTTCCGCGGCCGGGACGCACCAAGGCGTTCCTGCGCCTGGTGATGATCGAGCACTCGGTCTTCGCGCTCCCCTTCGCCTACATCGCCTCGCTGACCGCGATGCACCAGTGGGACCGGAACATCCACTGGGGCCGGCTGCTGCTGGTCACGATCTGCATGGTGGGCCTGCGTACGTTCGCCATGGCGGTCAACCGGATCATCGACCGCGAGATCGACGCCCGTAACCCGCGCACGGCACACCGGGAACTGGTGACGGGCGCGATGTCGGTGAAGCACGCCTGGACCGGCGCCCTGATCGCCCTGGTGGTCTTCCTGGGCGCGGCGGCGCTGCTGAACCCCCTCTGCCTGGCCCTGGCCCCCATCGCGGTGATCCCGATGGTCGTCTACCCGTACGGCAAACGGTTCACGAACTTCCCGCAGGCCATCCTGGGCCTCGCCCAGGCCATGGGCCCGGTGGGCGGCTGGCTCGCCATCTCGGGCAGGTGGTCCTGGGACGCGGTGATCCTCGGCCTCGCCGTCGGCATCTGGATCGGCGGCTTCGACCTGATCTACGCCTGCCAGGACGTGGAGACCGACCGCGAGATCGGCGTCATGTCGGTCCCGGCCCGCTTCGGCATCCCGGCCGCGATCCGGGGCGCCCGCGCCTGCCACACGGTGACGACGGCCCTGTTCGTCTGGTACGGGGTTTCCACGGGTGCAGGCGCCTTCTTCTGGCTGGGCCTGCTGATCGTCGCGGGCGCCTTCGTCTACGAACACCGCATCGTCCGCCCCCACGACCTGTCCCGCCTGAACAGGGCGTTCTTCAGCGTCAACGGATTCATCGGCATTGCCCTGTTCGTGTGCGCCCTGCTCGATCTGCTCGTTCGGGGTCTGACGATCTAGCTAGGACCTTTCTTCCGGATCTGGCCGGCCCCGAGCCACGGCGCCTGCTGTCCGGCCCGAGCGGGGTCCGGTGCGTGCAGTTGCAAGGCGGAGGAGGGAGTCGACGCGATGGGGGTGCCCCCGCGCGAGCGAAGCCGAGCGTGGGGGAGTCGGCGAGTGACGACGACACGGCGGATGTGCGTGCCGGGCCCCGCGTCCCCGGCAAGATCCGGAAGAGAGGTCCCTGGTTGTCCCCGGGCGCCGGACCCGGCCTGAGCGGCGTGCGTCTCGCCGGTACGCTCAAGGTGTGAACGCAGGAGAAACGCAGCGCGTGCCTTGGATCGTGGGGGTGTCCGGAGCTTCCGGTACGCCGTATGCGGCTGCCGTGCTGCGGGCGCTGCTGGACGCGGGCGAGGCGGTCGACCTGGTGGTCAGCCGGGCCTCGCGGCTGACGTTGCTGGACGAGACGGGGATCTCGTTCCGGGACGCCCACTGGCAGGAGGACCTGCGGGAATGGCTGGGCCGGGGGGCCGACGGAAAACCCGGGACCTTCGACGCGGACGTCAGCGGGGTCCGGTACTGGAGCGCGGGGGACCTCGCCGCGGGTCCGTCCTCGGGGTCGTACCCGGTGAAGGGCATGCTGATCGTCCCGGCCTCCACGGCCTGTGTCGCCGGTGTCGCCCTCGGGCTCTCCAAGGACCTGCTCCAGCGCGCCGCGAGCGTCACACTGAAGGAGCACCGGCCGCTGGTCGTCGCCGTACGGGAGACCCCCCTGAACGGGCAGACCCTGCGGCACCTCGTCGCGCTCGACGACGCGGGGGCGAGCGTGGTGCCGGCCTCGCCCGCCTTCTACGCGGGCGCCACCCACATCCAGGATCTGGTGGACTTCGTCGCCGGGCGGGTGCTGGACGCGGCGGGCATCGGGCACGGTCTGTACCGGCGCTGGAAGGGCGAACTGGGCGGCGGCACGGAGAGCCGGTAGCCCGGCAGGTCGCAGGACCTCTCATCACCTCAGGCATTACCTCAGGCATCACTTCAGGAACTTCAGAACATTCCAGGGGAAGGCTTCGATCGCATGGACGCGGTGGACAGGCAGCTCATCCAGGCCCTGAGGGAGAACGGGCGGGCCTCCTACGCGGAGCTGGGGCGCCTCGTCGGTCTGTCGGGGCCCAGCGTCACCGACCGCATCAACCGGCTGGAGGCGGCCGGTGTCATCACCGGCTACCGCGCCACCGTGAACGCGGCCTCCCTCGGCCTCGGTGTGACCGCCCTGATCGGCATCTCGCTCTCCGACGCCGCCGACCACGAGGACGTGGCGCAGCGGGTGCGGGACCTGCCGGAGATCGAGGACTGCTGGTTCATCGCCGGGGACGACTCCTTCATGCTCAAGGTGCGGGCGACGGACGTGGACGGGCTGGAGAAGATCATCCGGCGGCTGAGCGGCACCAAGGGCGTCTCCCGCACCCGTACCACGATCGTGCTGTCCACGAAGTGGGAGAACCGGGTCGGGGAGTTGCCCGAAGAGGTCTAGGGATACCGTTGGTCGGGCTGTCGGAGAAAGGTGAAGGCATGGACGTCGGGCTCAAGCGCGAGCTGGAGGAGAAGGTCCGCTCCGGTGAGCGGCTGACCCGCGAGGACGGCATCGCGCTGTACGAGTCGGACGACCTGGCGTGGCTCGGCGGCCTCGCGCACGAGGTGCGCACCCGCAAGAACGGTGACGTCGTGCACTTCAACGTCAACCGGCACCTCAACATGACGAACGTGTGCACGGCCTCCTGTGCCTACTGCTCCTTCCAGCGCAAGCCGGGCGAGAAGGACGCGTACACGATGCGCATCGAGGAGGCCGTCAAGCTCGCCAAGGCGATGGAGTCGGAGAACCTCACCGAGCTGCACATCGTCAACGGCCTGCACCCGAACCTGCCGTGGCGCTACTACCCGCGCTCGCTGCGGGAGCTGAAGGCCGCCCTGCCGAACGTCTCGCTCAAGGCCTTCACGGCCACCGAGATCCACCACTTCGAGACCATCTCGGGCCTGTCGGCCTCCGAGATCCTCGACGAGCTGATCGACGCCGGGCTCGAGTCCCTCACCGGCGGCGGCGCCGAGATCTTCGACTGGGAGGTCCGGCAGCACATCGTGGACCACCGGACCCACTGGGAGGACTGGTCCAGGATTCACCGGCTGGCGCACGAGAAGGGTCTGAAGACCCCGTGCACCATGCTCTACGGCCACATCGAGGAGCCCCGCCACCGCGTGGACCACGTGCTGCGGCTGCGTGAGCTGCAGGACGAGACCGGCGGCTTCCAGGTCTTCATCCCGCTGCGCTACCAGCACGACTTCGTGGACATGAAGGACGGCAAGATCCGCAACCGGCTGCAGGCGCGCACGCAGATGGCGACCGGTGCCGAGGCGCTGAAGACCTTCGCCGTCTCCCGTCTCCTCTTCGACAACGTGCCGCACGTGAAGGTCTTCTGGGTCATGCACGGCGTGCAGACGGCCCAGCTCGCCCTCCAGCACGGCGCCGACGACATGGACGGCTCGGTGGTCGAGTACAAGATCACGCACGACGCGGACAACTACGGCACCCCGAACAAGCTGACCCGCGAGGACCTGCTCGACCTGATCCGCGACGCCGGCTTCCGCCCGGTGGAGCGCAACACCCGCTACGAGATCATCCGCGAGTACGACGGCCCGGACCCCCTGCGCCGCGAGTCGCCCCAGCCGATGCGGGTGTGACCCCAGGGGGCTCCGCCCCCTGACCCCCGGCCTGCCGGGACACCCCTTCGTTCGCCGCCGCGGACGAGGGGTACCCGGCCGGCATGGCCACCACGAAGTCCCCCGAAGAGGACTACACGGCGGAGCCCTTCGTACCGGAGCACGGCGGTCTCACCGCCCTCCGCGAAGCCGCCGCGGGCTGCCGTGGCTGCCCCCTGCACGAGGCCGCCACCCAGACCGTGTTCGGGCAGGGTGCGGCGGACGCCCGGGTCATGCTCGTCGGCGAACAGCCCGGCGACCAGGAGGACCGTCAGGGCAAGCCGTTCGTCGGCCCCGCCGGGAAGCTGCTCGACCGAGCCCTCGCGGAGGCCGGCATCGACCCGGCGGACACGTACGTCACCAACGCGGTCAAGCACTTCAAGTTCACGCAGGCCGAGCCCCGCAAGCGCCGGATCCACAAGGCACCGAGCCTGCGGGAGACGACCGCGTGCGGCCCCTGGCTCGCGGCCGAGCTGGCGATCGTCGAGCCCGAGCTGATCGTGGTGCTCGGCGCCACCGCCGGCAAGGCGCTGCTCGGGTCGTCGTTCCGGGTCACGCAGGTGCGCGGGACCGTACTGGAGCGGGAGATCCACGGGCGGACGGAGCGCCTGGTGCCCACCGTGCATCCCTCGGCCGTGCTGCGGGCGGACGACCGTGAGCAGGCGTACCAGGGGCTGCTGTCGGACCTGAAGGTGGCTGAGCGAGCGCTCGGGCAAAGGTGACTGCACCAGCGCTCGAGTAATGGATACCATCCGTCCATGCCCCTTACCTTCACGCTTGACCCCGCCGTCACCCCTGCCCTGCGCGACGGCATACTCGACCTGTGGGCGGACGTCTCCGAAGCGGGCGGTGCCGTGGGCTTCGTCCCCCCGGTGACGCGCGAGGACATCCGGCCGGAGCTGGTGCGGCACATGGTGCAGATGGCCGAGGGCCGCACCCGGCTGCTCGTCGGGCGGGACGAGCGCGGCGAACCGGCCGCCGCCGCCTTCCTCACGCGCAACACGCACCGGCTGATGACCCACTGGCTGTGGCTGTACACGGTGATGGTCCACCCGAAGCACCAGGGCAGGGGCTACGGCCGTGACCTGCTCGCCGCCGCGGCCGACGCGGCCCGCGGCACCGAGGGGATCGAGGCGATACGGCTGACCTGCCGGGGCGGGCTCGGTCTGGAGCGGTTCTACGCCTCCTGCGGCTACAAGGAGGTCGGCCGGGTGCCCGGCGCCATCCGGGTCGCCCCCGACGACGACCGCGACGACGTCTTCATGCTGCTGCCGCTCCACTGACCCCGCTGCATGATCGCCCACGAGGCGTGCTTCACTGGACGTTGACCCTTTTTGGAATCGGACGAGTGGATTGAGATGCTCCGCTACACGCTGATGCGCCTCGGCATCTTCGCCGGCTGTCTCGTGGTCGTCTGGGGAGCCGTCTACTCCGGCATCTTCCCGCGCGGCTTCGGCAACTCCAACGGCCTCTGGGTCCTGCTGCTGGCCATGGTCCTCTCGGCGCCGATCAGCTGGGTGGTGCTGCGCAAGGAGCGGGACCGGGCCTCCGAGCGGATCGTCGGCAAGGTCGACCGGATGAAGGCCAACCTGGAGGCCAACCGCAGCCAGGAGGACGGTGCCGACGACACCGCACGGGCGCAGGGCCAGCCTTCCTGACCCGAGGGCCCAATAGGCTTGCCCCATGGGTGCCGTGAAGACCAAACGGATGCCGAGGGCGGTCCGTGAGCAGCAGATGCTCGACGCCGCCGTACAGATCTTCGGCCAACGCGGCTACATGGCTGCCTCGATGGACGAGATAGCGGAACTCGCCGGCGTCTCCAAGCCGTTGGTCTATCTGTACCTCAACTCGAAGGAAGACCTCTTCACGGCCTGCATCCGCCGCGAGGCCACCGCCCTGACGGAGGCCGTCCGCACCGGTGTCCGCCGTGACCTGCCCGCCGACCGTCAGCTGTGGGACGGGCTCCAGGCCTTCTTCGCGCACACCGCCGAGCACCCCGACGGCTGGTCCGTGCTGCACCTCCAGGCCCGCACGCACGGTGAGACCTTCGCCGCCGAGGTCACCGCGATGCGCGAGGAGATCGTCGCGTTCGTGACCCAGCTGATCGCGGCCGCCGCGCGCGAGGCGCACCGGGACCCCGACCTGCCCGAGCACGAGGTCGCCGGGCTCGCCGAGGCCCTGGTCGGCGCCGCCGAGTCCCTCGCCGCCTGGGCGAACGCCACTCCCGGTGTCACGGCCCGGCAGGCGGCGGCCACCCTGATGAACTTCGCCTGGGCCGGCCTGGCCAACCTGATGGAGGGCCAGGTGTGGACCCCGCCGACGGCAGAGGCCTAGCACCGTAGGGGTGCCCCGCGCGTCCGGTGCGGGCGGTTCGTGGCTGGTCGCGCCGTTACCCGCGCCCCTTGGACAGGCGAGCCGCAGCGTGCTCCATGGGCGCGGGGAACTGCGTGAACAACCCCCACGCACCCGCAACCCGGCAACGGCGTGACCTCTGAACGGCGCTACCCCCGAGCCGTGCCGGCCGGCGGACGCACCTCGCCGGACAGGTGAAGCCTCCCGTCCGAGCCCCGCAGGGAGAAGCGCCCGGCGCCGTCCGCCCCGTAGGTCACCGTCCCGGGCAACAGCACGGGCGCCCGGAACTCGGCCCGCACCACGGCGGAGCCGTTCGTGCCGTGGGCGGCCAGGCAGCGGGCCACCGTCCACATGCCGTGCGCGATGGCGCGCGGGAAGCCGAAGAGACGCGCGGTGAAGGGGTGCAGATGGATGGGGTTGCGGTCCCCCGACGCGGCGCCGTACCGGCGGCCGACGTCCTCGGCGATCCGCCACTCGGCCACCACGGGCAGCGGGACCGGTGGCCGCTCCTGCCGGGGCTCCCCGGGGGCGGCGGCGGTCCGGTGCCGGGCCAGATAGGTGCTGCGCGACTCCCATACGAGGTCCCCGCCGGCCCGCAGCTCCGTGACCACCGTGGCCTCGGTTCCGCGCCGGTGCGGGGCCAGTCCGTCGACGTGGACGGCGAGTTCGTACTGCCCGGCGGCCGGCAGGGCGGTGCGGCGGACGATCTCGATCGAGGTGTGGACCAGGCCGAGCAGCGGCAGTGGGAAGTCCGGGCCGCTCATCAGGCGCATGGCCAGCGGGAAGCCGAGGACGTGCGGGTAGGTGACGGGCAGCGCGTCCTCGCCGTCGACCGCGCCGGTGGCGAAGCCGCACACCCGCTCGTAGGCGGCCAGCCGGGCCAGGTCGACGCGCAGGCCGGGCAGCACCAGACGGGTGCGCGGGAAGTCCGCGTCCGGCGCGGGGCGCTTGAAGGGGGAGCGCAGGGCGCCCCGGGCCAGCAGCGGGGCCAGCGCGGGCGCGGAGGCCAGGGTGACGGCGGTCATCACGCCCCCAGCAGGCTCTGGCCGCAGACGCGGACGACCTGGCCGTTGACCGCCCCGGAGGCCGGGTGGGCGAGCCAGGCCGTGGTCTCGGCGACGTCGATCGGCAGCCCACCCTGTGCGAGGGAGTTCATCCGGCGGCCGGCCTCCCGGATGAACAGCGGGACCGCCGCGGTCATCTTCGTCTCGATGAAGCCGGGCGCGACCGCGTTGACGGTCACCCCGTGCTCGGCGAGCGCGCGCGGCGCGAGGGACCGTACGAGGCCCACGACACCGGCCTTGCTCGCACCGTAGTTGGTCTGGCCCGCGTTGCCCGCGAGTCCGGCGATGGAGGCGGTGGCCACGACCCGGCCGCCGGAGCGGAGGGCGCCCTTGGCGAGGAGGGCGTCGGTGGTGCGCAGCACGCTGCCGAGGTTCACCTCCAGGACCGAACTCCACCGGTCGGCGGGCATGTTGACCAGGCGGCGGTCGCGGGTGATGCCCGCGTTGTGGATCAGGACGTCCAGGCCGTCGGGGAGGGCGGCGGCGATCCGCGAGCCCGCGTCGTCGGCGGTGATGTCGAGGGGGAGAACGGTGCCGCCGAGCCGTTCGGCGACCCGGCGGGCGTCCGCCTCCGCCGCGGGCACGTCGAGGACGACGACATGGGCGCCGTCCCGGGCCAGCGTCTCGGCGACGGCCTCCCCGATGCCGCGCGCGGCACCGGTGACCAGGGCGGTGCGCCCGGCGAGTGGCCGCTCCCGGTCGGCGGGTGCGGGGATCGTGCCGGTACCGACCTCGATCACCTGCCCGCTGACGTAGGCGGACCTGGGGGAGAGCAGGAAGCGCAGGGTGGACTCGGCGGCGGTCGCGTCGGTCAGCCGGACCAGGTTGACGGTCCTGCCCCGGCCGATCTCCTTGCCGAGCGAGCGGGTGAAGCCCTCCAGGGCCTGCTGGGCGGCGCTCTGGTGGTGGTCGGCGGGGTCGAGCGGGGCGCCCAGCACCAGGACCCGGCCGCTCGGGGCGACGGAGCCCACGACGGGGTGCAGGGCCGCGTGCACCTCGGCGAGGGCGCCGACGTCCCGTACGCCGGTGGCGTCCAGGACGACGGCTGCGGGGACATTGCCGCCCGGGGTGAGGCCGGTGCGGGCGAGCACGGGGGCGAGATCGAGGGCCGACGTCCCGGCGGTGACCTGATGCAACTCACCCTTCGGGGAGGGCGCTTCGGCCGACCAGCGGCTCAGTCCGGCCGGCTGGGGCAGGCCCAGGCGCCGGGTGAGGAAACGGCCGGGTGCCGTGCCGGTGAAGCTCAGGTAGCGGTCGGCCATGTCCAACTCCCACGCGACTCGGTACGAAGTGCTTACTCTGGAGTAAGGTTACCGGAGGTAAGGCTATGTCACCGGTGAGGAGCAGGTCGAGATGAGTCCCCTTGAGCACCCTCGGGCCGCCGAGCCCGCCCGGGTCCGGCGGGTGGCGGTGATCGGCGGCACGCGCATCCCGTTCGCCCGCTCCGACGGCCCCTACGCCACCGCTTCCAACCAGGAGATGCTCACGGCGGCCCTGGACGGCCTGACCGAGCGGTACGGGCTCCAGGAGCCGGGCTCCGTCGGGGAGTTCGTCGCCGGTGCGGTCCTCAAGCACAGCCGGGACTTCAACCTGGCCCGCGAGACCGTCCTCGGCTCGCGGCTGGACCCGCGCACCCCCGCCTACGACATCCAGCAGGCCTGCGGCACCGGGCTCCAGGCCGTCGTCGCCGCCGCCAACAAGATCGCCCTCGGGCAGACCGAGTCGGCGGTGGCGGGCGGCGCCGACACCGCGAGCGACGCGCCGCTCGGGGTAAACGACCGGCTGCGCCGCATCCTGTTGGAGGCGAGGCGGGCCAAGTCCGCCGGTGCCCGCCTGAAGGCGCTGGCGAAGGTGCGTCCGGGGCATCTCGTCCCCGACGTCCCGCGCAACGCCGAGCCGCGCACCGGGTTGTCGATGGGTGAGCACGCGGCGGTCACGGCACGGGCTTGGGGCGTCACCCGCGAGGCGCAGGACGAACTGGCGGCGACGAGCCACCGGCGGCTGGCGGCGGCCTACGAACGGGGCTTCTTCGAGGATCTCGTGATCCCCTTCCGGGGACTGGAGCGGGACCAGAACCTGCGTCCGGACTCCACGCCGGAGAAACTGGCCGCGCTGAAGCCGGTGTTCGGCGTGCGGGACCCCGGGCCGACCATGACGGCGGGCAATTCGACACCGCTCACGGACGGGGCCGCGGTGGTCCTGCTGGCGAGCGAGGAGTGGGCGCGGGCACGGGGTCTGGAACCCCTCGCCCACCTGACGGCGTACGAGACGGCGGCCGTGGACTTCGTGCACGGTGACGTGGCGGACGGCGAGGACGGGCTTCTCATGGCACCGGCGTACGCGGTCCCGCGCCTGCTGGAGCGCACGGGCCTGGACCTGGCCGACTTCGACCTGATCGAGATCCACGAGGCCTTCGCCTCCCAGGTCCTGGCCACGCTCGCGGCCTGGGAGAAACGCGGGCTGGTGCCGGTGGACCGGGCCCGGCTGAACGTGGCCGGGTCTTCCCTGGCCACGGGGCACCCCTTCGCGGCGACCGGGGCGAGGATCGTCGCCACCCTCGCCAAGCTGCTGTCGGAACGGGAGGGCCCGAGCAGGGGGTTGATCTCCGTCTGCGCGGCGGGAGGCCAGGGTGTGACGGCGATCCTGGAGCGGAACTGAGCACCCCTCACATAACCCCTGAGGCTGCACATCCCCGGCTCCGGACCATTCCCGAACCCGCACAAGCCCCCCACAGCAGCCTCGTACGATCACCTGCCTGACCGGCGGTAACCCCTGTCCGCGGACCACTGCCGATGAACGCCTCGGCGCCCGAGGCACGTACGTCATGCAGCAAGAAGTGCACCGCTGCACGCCCGAGGAGCCGCCCGTGTCCACCCCGTACCCGAACGTCCCCGTCTCCTCCGGCGCCACCGTCTCGGCCACCGACTACGACGGCCGCCCGGTCCTCGTGGAACCCGAGACCCGCCGGCTGGACGGCGCCGTACGGGAGGCGTACGTACCGCCCTTCGCCGCCACGGTGCGGCACGGCTCGCTCGCCGACCTGCCCTTCGACAACGCCGAGGCGGACCCACGCGCGGCCGTGCTCAGCCGCAGACTGGACGACGGCCGCTGGACGGACGTGACCGCGGCGGACTTCGCCGAGCAGGTCCTCGCGGTGGCGAAGGGGCTGATCGCGGAGGGGATGGTGCCCGGCGACCGTATCGCCGTGATGGCCCGCACGACGTACGAGTGGACCCTGCTCGACTTCGCCGCCTGGGCGGCCGGCCTCGTCACGGTCCCCATCTACCCCACGTCCTCCGTCTTCCAGACCCGTTGGATCCTGCACGACTCCGGGGCGGTCGCCCTGGTGACCGAGACCGCCGGCCAGGCCGCCGCCATCGGCCCCGAGCTGGAGCGCATGCCGGACCTCAGGCACCTGTGGGTGATGGAGAAGGGACATGTGGAACGGCTGGGCGAGCTGGGCGCCCAGGTGCCGGACGGGGAAGTGGGCGTACGCCGGGGCATGCTCGGCCCGGACACCCTCGCCACGCTCATCTACACCTCGGGCACCACCGGCCGCCCCAAGGGCTGCGCCCTCTCGCACGGCAACTTCTTCGCCGAGGTCGACAACGCCATCGAACTCCTCCACCCGATCTTCAAGGCGAAGTCGAGCGAGGACGTCTCGGTGCTGCTGTTCCTGCCGATGTCCCACGTCTTCGGACGGATGGTCGCGATCGCGTGCGTGCGCGCCAGGGTCCGGCTCGGGCACGCGCCCAGCCTGAAGGCGGAGGACCTGCTGGCCGACCTCGCCGCCTTCCGGCCGACCTGCCTGCTGACCATCCCGTACATCCTGGAGAAGGTCTTCAACTCCGCGCGTGCCAAGGCGGAGGCGGGTGGCCGGGTGGCCGCGTTCGACCGGGCGACCCAGGTGGCCGTGCGGTACGGCGAGGCGCTGGAGGCCCACCAGACCGGCACCGGCAGTGGCCCCAACCGAGCTCTGAGGACGACCCGTTCGTTCTACGACCCGCTCGTCTACCGGCGCATCCGCAACGCCATGGGCGGCAGGGTCAAGTACGCCATCTGCGGCGGCTCCCCGCTCGGCCGCCGCCTGGCCGCCTTCTACGCCGGCGCCGGCATCGAGATCTTCGAGGGCTACGGCCTGACGGAGACCACCGGCGCCTCGACGGTCACCCCGCCGCTCAAGCCCCGCCTCGGCACGGTCGGCTGGCCGCTGCCCGGCACCCGGGTGCGGATCGCGGCGGACGGCGAGATCCTGCTCGCCGGCGAACATGTGCTGCGCGGCTACTGGGACCCGCAGGCGGGCGGAGTCGTGCCCGCGACCCGGGACGGCTGGCTGCCCACCGGCGACCTCGGCGAACTGGACGACGAGGGCTATCTGACCATCACCGGCCGCAAGAAGGAGCTGCTGATCACGGCGGGCGGCAAGTCGGTGGCGCCCGCTCCGATGGAGAACTGGCTGCGCCAGCACCCGCTGATCTCCCAGTGCATGCTCGTCGGCGACGGCCGCCCCTACGTCGCCGCCCTCGTCACCCTCGACCCGGACGGCATCACCCACTGGCGCCAGATGAACGGCAAGCACCCGGTGCCGCCGGAACTGCTCGTCGCGGACCCGGAGTTGGCCGCCGTGCTGCAGCGGGCGATGGACGAGGCCAACAGGCTGGTGTCCCGGCCCGAGTCCATCCGCCGGTTTGCCGTACTGCCGGTGGACTTCACCGAGCAGGCAGGCCATCTGACCCCCTCGATGAAGCTCAGGCGGCAGCAGATCATGCGCGACTTCGCACCGGAGGTGGAGAGCCTCTACGACCGCTGAGCCGGCCGACACCCGCTCCCCCCAGTCGCCGGCCCGGGCCTTCTTGGACACCGTCGCCGAACGTTTCGCGTCGTTCCCGATGGGCCGAAACAGCCGGACAGAGGGGTAAACCGGCTGTTCTGTATTTGCCGTGAATCCGCCCGCGGCAAGTGCCGGGGAGCGGGTAGCGTAGGAGGGATACCGCCGTCCACCGGCTTGTGACCCACGCGGAAGAAGTGAGCGTCTTGGGCGAACGCCTCCACCTCGGGACCCGGCCGGGACCGGATCGGGAACGCCCCCTCGTAGCCTGCCTTTCCACCCTCGCCGACTCCGTCATCACGAGCAGAGGTATGAAAGAAGACAACGACGTCCGCCGGATCTTCCTGCTCAACCCGGACCAGCGCCTCCTTCGCGAGGCCGCGCACGCAGGTGTCCAAGTGCGCTCGGTCCGGGTCGACGCCACGGACGAGTCGGCGCTGCGCGCACCGCTTCGGGAAGCCGCCGAGGCCGGACTGTGCGTCAACCCCGCCCGCGCCCTCAGGGTGCTGTCCGACCCCGCGGCCGTGCAACGCCTGGTCCGCGACAACCGGCTCTCGCCCGGCGGCACCCAGGTGAAAGGCGTTGACCTGCGGCTGACCGTGGAGACGCTGAGCGTGCACGGGATGCACCAGGCCGTCGGGATCACCGCCCTGACCCCCTACGGTCTGCTCCACCCGGCCCCGCTCACCGACGACACGGCCGCCGAGGTGCGCGCCGTGGTGACCGCGCTGCTGGATCTGACCGGATACCAGTACGGCCCGGCCCACACGAGCGTCGCCGTCACCCCGCGCGGCCCGGTGATCACCGGCTGCCGGGCGGGACTCGGGGACGACCCGGTGCCGGAACTGGTCAAGGTGGCCGGCGGGTTCGACCTCGCGGCAGCGGCCATCGAGGTGCTCGCCGGACGGCTGGTCGACGCGGTGCGCCCGAACCGGTTCGCCGCCGCCGCCCTGCTGAGCCCGCCGTGGCGGATGAAGAGCACCGAGGTGGGGATACTGCCGCACGTCCGGCACGTCTCGCCGCCCGGTGCGCTGCGCCCGGGACACCTCGTCGTGCACGCCGACTCGCCCGAGGGCGCGGCGCGGCGGGTGGCCTCCCTGCGGGCGATGGTGGTCGGCGAGGACCTCTGACCCCTGACCGGGAACGGATCGGGAACGATCCGGTACGGGGTGACCGCACTGTTGATACGTCGCCGGAAGAAGGACGACGACGCCAGCGACATCAACGGGAGGCGGAGTCAGGATGCTGAAGTTCTCGATCCTCGGGGCACTGCAGATCCGTGCCGTGTCCGGTCCTGCGGAGATCTCCGGCGACCTGCAGCGCACCCTGGTGCAGACCCTGCTGATCAGTGAGGGTCAGCCGGTGTCCGGGGAGAGCCTGGTCGAGGAGATGTGGGGCGAGGCCGTACCGGACAACCAGGCCAACGCCCTGCAGGCCCACGTCAGCCGGCTGCGCCGCAAACTGCGCAGCCTGGAGCCGGGCCGCGGCGGGCCCCGGGTGACCATTCACCCCTCCGGCTACCGGCTCGTCGTGGCCGACGGAGAACTGGACGCGGGCGAGTTCGTCAGGGCCGTACGTCAGGCCGAGTCGGCCGCGCCGGACGACGCGGCCCGCACCGCGCGGCTGCTCGGCGACGCGCTCGCGCTGTGGCGCGGCCCCGTCTTCGGCGGGTTCGCCGGCGGAACGCTGTGTCAACTGGCGGGCGCCCGCTACGAGGAGTACCGGATGCGGGCCATGGAGCTGCGCTTCGACGCCGAGCTGCGCGTCGGCCACCATGCGTCGGTGCTCGCGGAGTTGGCCGAGGCACACACCAACCACCCGCTGCGCGAGCGCTTCTGCGAGCAGCTGATGATCGCCCTGTACTGCTCGGGACGGCAGGCCGACGCCCTCGACGTCTTCCGCCGGATGCGCCGGCACCTCGACGACGAGCTCGGAATCCAGCCATCCCCCGCGCTGCGCCAGGTGGAGAGCGCCATTCTCTGCCATGACCCGGCCCTGGCCGCCGATGTGCGCTCCACCCTCCTCCAGCTCGCGTGAAAAGGGTTAGTTTTGGGCGCGAACCGAGGCGCACCGCGGGTAACGTGAAGTTACCTTCCAGCGTGGCTTGTTCGGGGTACAACCTAGGATTGTCCCGAACATCTCGGGCTGGGCAACGCGACGGGGCGGGGGGACGGGTTCGTGGAGTCGGCGGCATCCGGTCGGCCTGTCGTGCGCTTCAACATCCTCGGCTCGTTGGAAGGCTGGCACGGCGAACACCGGCTGAGGCTCGGCAGTCCCACCCAGGAACGCGTCCTCGTCACGCTCTTATTGGAGCCCGGGCGGATGGTGCCGGTGTCCCGGCTGGTGGCCGCCGCCTGGGACGACGAACCGCCGCAGACCGCCGGCCACCAGATCCGCAAGGCCGTCGCCGCGCTGCGCACCCGCATCCCGGGCGGCGGCTCACTGATCGTCACCGACGGCGCCGGATACCGGGCCGTCCTGGCGGAGGACCAGCTGGACCTGCACGAGTTCGGCCGGCGCTCGGCCGAGGCACGGCAGGCGGTGGCCGCCGGGCGGCCCGCCGAGGCCGTCGGGCATCTGCGGTCCTGTCTGGACCTGTGGCGCGGCCCGGTGATGGCCGACACCGGCGGCGCGGTGATCTCCGCGGCCTCCGCCGCTCTCGAGGAACGGCACATGGCGGTCGCCGAGCAGTACTTCGAGCTGCAGCTCGAACTCGGGCAGTCGACCGAGCTCATCGGCGCTCTACGCGAGTTGGTGACCGCGCACCCGCTGCGGGAGACCCTGCGCGGACGGCTGATGCTGGCCCTGTACCGGGCGGGCCGGCAGGCGGAGGCACTGGAGGAGTTCGGCCGGGTGCGGGAACTGCTCGTGGAGGAACTGGGCATCGACCCGGGCGCCGAGCTGACCCGGCTGTACGAGGCCATCCTGCGCGACAGCCCCGAGGTGGCGCCCCGTGTGCCACAGTCCGTGTCCGACCGTGCCGCCCTCCTCGTACCGGCCCCGCTCGTGCAGCCGGACCGGTCCGAGCCCGCGCCCTGCACCCTGCCGTACGACCTGCCGGACTTCACCGGCCGGGACGAGGAGCTGGCGCGGCTGCTGGAGGTGGGCCGGGATCCGGCCGGCGGCAGCACCCGGATCGTCGGCGTGGACGGCATGGGCGGCAGCGGCAAGACCGCCCTCGCCGTGCACGCCGCCCATCTGCTCGCCGCCGACTACCCCGACGGGCAGCTCTTCGTCGACCTGCGCGGTTTCAGCCCCGGTGAGAAGGCACAGGAGCCGGGGGCGGTCCTGCACTCCCTGCTGCGCACCGTCGGCATTCCGGACGACCGGATACCGGACGACCTGGAGCGGCGTACCACCCTCTGGAGAACCGTTTCCGCCCAGCGAAAGCTCCTGCTCCTCCTCGACAACGCCGCCGACGCCGCCCAGATACGGCCCCTGCTGCCCGCCTCCGAGGACTGCCTGGCCATCCTCACCAGCCGGGTCCGCATGCTCGAACTCGACGGCGCCGAGTGGCTCTCCCTAGGCCTGCTCTCGGCCGACGACAGCACCACCCTGCTCACCCGCATGCTGGGCACCGACCGCACCGCCGCCGAACCCCAGGCCGTCGCCCACCTCACCCGGCTGTGCTGCGGCCTGCCCCTCGCCCTGCGCATCACCACCGCCCGGCTGCGCAACCGGCCCCGCTGGACCGTCCAGTACCTGGTCGACCGGCTCGCCGACGAGACCCGGCGGCTGCGCGAACTGAGCGCCGGGGAACGCAGCGTCGAGGCCACGCTCAGGCTGTCGTACCAGGCGATGGAGGAGGACCGGCGCGTCGCGTTCCGGCTGCTCGGCCTGCACCCCGGCAGCGCCATCGACGTCCACTCGGCCGCCGCGCTGCTCGGCACCGACGTCCACGACGCCGAGGACACCCTGGAGAACCTGCTCGACGCCCATCTGCTGGAACAGCACGAGGCGGGGCTGTACGGGTTCCACGATCTGGTGCGGACCTACGCGATGAGCGTGCGGGAGGCGGAGGACGACGAGGTCGCCGCCGTCGAGCGGCTGGTGGCGTACTACACGCTGGCCACGGACCATGCCTGCGAGATGCTCTTCCCCGGGCGTGAGCGCTTCGGCGAACCGGTCGAGCGGATAGCGTCCGAACTGCCCCGGCTGGACGGGGAGGAGCGAGCGCTGCGCTGGTTCGACCGGGAACACGACGCGCTGCTCGCGGCCGTCACGCAGGCGGGTGCCGAGGGCCTGCACCGCACCGCCGCCCTCCTCGCCCGCAATGTGCTGTTCTACCTCCACCTGCGCGGACACTACGAGGAGTTCCGGGTCGTCAACACGATCGCGGTCGCCGCCTGCCGGCAGCTCGGCGACCCGGTGCTGCTGAGACTCAGCCTGTCCAACCTGGCCGTGGGGCACTGGTGGCTCGGCAACTTCCACGACGGCATCACCACCGCGCAGGAGGCCCTGGAGCTGGTCGGCAGCAATGATCCGCGCACCGAGGCGTTCTGCATCGACGTGCTCGGGCTGCTGCACGGGGCCCTCGGCAACTTCGACGAGGCCCGGCGGCACCTGACCCAGGGCATCGCACTGCACCGGGAGTCCGGCACGACCCGTGCGGAGGCTGAGGCGCTGGTCAACCTCAGCACGGTGCAGACCTGGGCGGGGCACTACGCCGAGGGCGTACGGCACGCGGCGCGGGCCACCGAGCTGAACCGCCGCCTCGGCGAGCGCAACCACGAGATCTCCTCACTGGCCTGGCTGGCCCTGGCCCACCTCGGCAGCGGCGAAGACGAGCGGGCGCGTGCCTGTCTGTCCCAGGCCCTCGAACTGTGCGACGAGTCCCGCCAGCCCGGGAACGTCGCCTTCGTCCTCGCGCACTGGGCCCGGGTCTGCCAGCGCCTCGGCGAGGTGCGTTCGGCCGCGGAACACGCCGAGCGGGCTCTGGACCTGGTCTCCGCCGAGGGCACCGTTCTGCGCCAGGCGACCGTCGCGAACGTGGTGGGGCTGGTCCACCTGCGCGGCGGCGCGCCGGACCGGGCGATGGAACTGCACCGCCGCGCCCACGAGCTGGCCTCCCGCCTCGGCTACCGCATCGAGATCGCCCGGGCCCTGCACGGCATGGCGGAGGCGGCGGGGGTGCTGGGCGACGAACCGGCGGCACGCCGGCACCTGCTGGCGGCCGAGACCCTGTACGACTCGATGGGAGTGACGGAGGCGGGGCGTCGCCCGTAGGCGGCCGACTCGTGAGCGGCGGAACCCATGGGTGCCGGCGCTCGTGCGAGCGCTCATACGGGACGGCACCGACGGGGTGTGAGCCCGGCCGGTGCCGCCGATGCGCGGTGCGCGGTCCGTGGGATGCGCAACGGTCAGAAGTGGACGGCCATCGGGTCGCGGTCGTCCGCCAGAGCCGGTCCGGAGGGCGCCTGATGTCCCGAGAGGCCGGGGGCGATGTGCACCAGGGTGTCCTGCACACCGGTCGACGGAACGGTCGCTGCGGCGCCGAGCGCCAGAACGCCCGAGCCGGCGAGCGCGGCCAGCACCGTCTTCGTACGCAGAGCGATGGTGCGCATAGGACTAACCCCCAGGAAGAGACGGATCGTGATCCGGTCGCCGGGCCTCTCCCCGACGCCGCTGCCGATGCTCTTGGGCCGCGATCCCCATGCCGTCCCCGCTGGTTCCCGGACCGGGTCGGTCCACCGGTACTCCTGGTTTCAACCGCCCGGGAGGCCCGGGACCAGGGCCTTTCTTCCGGATCAGACCGGCTCGGAGCGGCTGCGCCGTCTGCCCGACCCCGGCAAGATCCGAAAGACGGGCCCCAGGCGGGATTCCGCGCGAACAGACGGGCGTGCGGGGTCGGTTCGCCGAGGTGCTCGCGGGCTCGCGCACCGTCCGGGAGCCGAGGACGAAGCCGGCGTCCGCGAGCGGCTCGGCGAGCTGCCCGGACCGGCCCCGGGTGGAAGTCCAGCGCCACCGGGTGGCCCAGGGGGCGGTCCAGGCGGCGGGTGTGCACGCCGGGCCGGAAGGCGAGCAGGAGATGGCCGTCGGGCGCCAGGACCCGGCGAAACTCGGCGAAGAGCGCCGGCAGTCGCTCCACAGGGGTGTGGATGCTCGAGTGCCAGGAGACGACACCGGACGGTCAGCCGCCGTTCGGGCCGGGGGTGGTGGGGGCGGCGGTCGTGCCGGGAGCCGTGTGGGCGGCCGTTACGCGCAGGGACCGTGGCCGGGGGTCCGACAGCCCTGCGTCATGCCACCCCCGCCAGCCGCAGCACCGCCGTGGTGGCCGCCGCGCCCAGAACCACCACCGCGAAGGGCGCCCGCCGCCAGGCCAGAACCCCGCCCGCCAGCACCCCGGCCGGCCGGGCCCAGCCCGCGAAGCCGCCGCCCTCGGTCAGGGCGCCAGTGGCCAGCAGCGCGACGAGCAGGACGACCGCCCCCGCCGACGCCAGCTCCTGCACCCGGGCCGGGACCGTCACCCGGCCGTGCAGCAGGGGGCCCACCAGACGGAAGGCGTAGGTGCCGACCGCGAGGGCCAGGATCACGGCCACCGTGGCGTTCATACGGCGGCCTCCGCGGGACGGCGGTGCAGGAACAGCCCGGCGAGCGCGAGCAGTACCGGCACCCCGGCCGGCACCGCCGGCGTGACGGCCAGGGCCAGGGCGGCGCCGAGCAGGGCGCAGCGCCGTACCGCCGCGTCGGCCCGCAGGGCGGGCAGGACCAGGGCCACCAGGACGGCCGGGAAGGCGGCGTCGAGGCCGTAACGGGCGGTGTCGCCCAGCGCGCTTCCGGCGAGCGCGCCCGCCAGCACGCCCGTGTTCCACACGGCGAACAGGCCGAGCCCGGAGATCCAGAACGCCCTGCGCCGCCGTTCCGGATCGGGCTGGGCGAGGGCGAAGGCGACCGTCTCGTCGGTGACCAGATGCGCACCGAGAAAACGGGTCGTGCGACCGGTACCGATGATGTCGGCGACGGCCAGACTGAAGGCCGCCGTGCGGGTGTTGAGCAGCAGTCCGGTGGCCGCGGCGGCCAGCGGCCCGCCCCCGGCGAGCAGCACCCCGACCGCGCTGAACTGGGCCGACCCCGCGTACACCACCAGCGACATCAGCACCGGCACCCACACCGGCAGCCCGCCCGCCACGGAGACCGCACCGAAGGACGCGCCGACGATGCCGCCGGCCAGCCAGACCAGGGAGCTGTCCCGGACCAGCGAGCCGGTCTCGGGTGTTCGAAGCAGCGAACGCATGTTTTCTACAATGGACAGCGGACGCCCTGTCCGTCAAGCCGAACGATCGTACCGATGGAGCGAACGACCATGGCCGAGGCACCCGACCGGCTCCCGATGGAGTGGATCGCCGCGTCACTCAAGCGCGAGCGCGCCCGCACCGGGCTGTCCCTGTCCGAGCTGGCCAAGCGCGCGGGCATCGCGAAGTCCACGCTGTCCCAGCTGGAGGCGGCGAGCGGGAACCCGAGCGTGGAGACGATCTGGGCGCTGGGGGTCGCGCTGGGGGTCCCCTTCAGCGCGCTGGTCGAACCGCCGACGCCGAGCGTCCAGGTGATCCGGGCGGGCCAGGGCCCGGCGGTCGCCTCGGAGCAGGCCACCTACGCCGGCACCCTGCTGTCGGCGAGTCCTCCCGGTGCCCGGCGGGACATCTACCAGATCCGCGCGGAGCCCGGCTCGGCGCGCGCGGCCGAGCCGCACATTCCGGGCACGGTCGAGCATCTGATCGTCGGTACGGGACGGGTGAAGGCGGGACCGGCGGGAGAGGAAGTCGAACTCGATCCCGGCGATTACATGACCTATCGGGGGGATGTGGCTCACTCGTACGAGGCGCTGGAGCCGGGCACGACCTTCGTCCTTGTCATGCAGCACACGTAGAGAATTCGCCGAGAATTCACAACGCGGAGTGGGCCGGAAAAGGCAGGAGCCCCGTCGCCGGACGGCGCGGGGCTCCTTGGGTACTGCACTCAGGTTCTGCGATCAGGCAGATGCTCAGACGGGGGTGACGTTCTCCGCCTGCGGACCCTTCGGGCCCTGCGTCACGTCAAAGCTCACCTGCTGGTTCTCCTCGAGGGAGCGGAAGCCGGAGGCGTTGATCGCGGAGTAGTGAACGAAGACGTCGGGGCCGCCGCCCTCCTGGGCGATGAAGCCAAAGCCCTTTTCGGCGTTGAACCACTTCACGGTTCCGGTAGCCATAAGCCCTCCTTGGGCTCAAAAGGGTTGCCCTGCTCCAGAACCTGCAAGTGCGAAACAGTGCTGCACAACTGCATTCGTCTGAAAACGACGAGAGCCCGCGGTCACATGCTCCGCAGGCTCTGTACTGCAAGGGAAACCAAACTGCAACTTGCGGCGAGCCTAGCACGCAGGCAGCCGAAAGCAATAGAGGGCAAGATCACTTCACCCGAATGTTTGAACCCCGGATGGGTGTGTTGACGGTGGGGCCGGTCCGAGCACGGTACAGCACGGGGTCTAGTCTCGCGATGTGGACAATTCTCGCACCCGGCCGCGCGTCGGCCACATCCAGTTCCTGAACTGCCTGCCCCTCTACTGGGGGCTCGCGAGAACCGGCACGCTTCTCGACTTCGAGCTGACCAAGGACACCCCGGAGAAGCTCAGCGAGCAGCTCGTGCGCGGCGACCTCGACATCGGGCCCGTCACCCTCGTGGAGTTCCTGCGCAACGCCGACGATCTGGTCGCCTTCCCGGACATCGCCGTCGGCTGCGACGGCCCCGTGATGTCCTGCGTGATCGTCTCGCAGGTCCCGCTGGACCAGCTGGACGGCGCCCGGGTCGCGCTCGGCTCGACCTCGCGCACCTCGGTCCGCCTCGCCCAGCTCCTGCTGGCCGAGCGGTACGGCGTGCGGCCCGACTACTACACCTGCCCGCCCGACCTCGGCCTGATGATGCAGGAGGCGGACGCCGCCGTGCTCATCGGCGACGCGGCCCTGCGCGCCAACCTGCACTACGGGCCCAAGCTCGGCCTGGACGTGCACGACCTCGGAGCCATGTGGAAGGAGTGGACCGGCCTGCCGTTCGTCTTCGCGGTCTGGGCGGCCCGGCGCGACTACCTGGAGCGCGAGCCGGCCCTCACCCGTCAGGTCCACGAGGCCTTCCTCTCCTCCCGCAACCTCTCCCTGGAGGAGGTCGGCAAGGTCGCCGAACAGGCCTCGCGCTGGGAGGCCTTCGACGAGGCGACCCTGGAGCAGTACTTCACCACCCTCGACTTCAGCTTCGGCGAGCCGCAGCTGGCCGCGGTCACCGAGTTCGCCCGCCGAGTCGGCCCGACGACAGGCTTCCCGGCGGACGTGAAGGTGGATCTGCTCCAGCCGTAGTCACTACGCTGCGAGCAGTTGGGCGTACCGGGGGGAGAGGTGGACGCCATGCAGCCGCTCGGAGCCGACGAACCGGCCGCCGTCGGGCCCTACCGGCTGCTCGGCCGGCTCGGCTCCGGCGGCATGGGCCGCGTCTACCTCGGCCGCAGCGCGGGCGGCCGCACGGTGGCCGTGAAGATCGTGCACCCGCACTTCGCGCTCGACGAGGAGTTCCGCGCCCGCTTCCGGCGCGAGGTGGAGGCCGCCCGCCGGGTCGGCGGCGCCTGGACGGCGCCGGTCCTCGACGCCGACCCGGAGGCCGCCGTGCCCTGGGTCGCCACCGCCTACGCCGCCGGGCCCTCGCTCGCCGCGGCCGTCACGGACGGCGGCCCGCTGCCCGCGCACACCGTACGGGCCCTGGGCGCGGGCCTCGCCGAGGCCCTGACGGCGGTGCACGAACTGGGCCTCGTCCACCGGGACGTGAAGCCCTCCAACGTCCTGCTGACCCTGGACGGACCGCTCCTCATCGACTTCGGCATCGCCCGGGCCACGGACGGCACGGCGTCCCTGACGTCGACCGGCGTCTCCGTCGGCTCGCCCGGCTACATGTCCCCCGAACAGATCCTCGGCAAGGGGGTCACCGGGGCGGCCGACATCTTCTCCCTGGGTGCGGTGCTGGCCTATGCGGCGACCGGTGAGCCCCCGTTCCCCGGCGACTCCTCGGCCGCGCTGCTCTACAAGGTCGTTCACGAGGAGCCGGAACTGGGCTCGCTGACCGGCGACTTGCGGGAAGCGGCGGCTGCCTGCCTGGCGAAGGACCCGGCGGCCCGTCCGGCCCCCGCCGAGCTGGCCCGCCGGCTCGCCCCCGAGGGCGCCGCCCGGCTGGTCGCCGGTGGCTGGCTGCCGGGCCCGCTGGTGGAACAGGTCAGCCGAAGCGCCGTACACCTGCTCAACCTGGACACGACGGAGACGGCGCCGTCCGGTCCGGTGGAGTTCAGCAGTCCTTCGGTGGGCGGGACTTCGGGCGTCGCCTCGGGGGAGTTCGGGCCGGCTCCGGTGATGACTCCGCCCGGGTTTCCGGCGGTCGCGTCCGGGACGCCTGCCGTGCCCGGGACGCCTGCCGTGCCGTCCGGGGCTCCTGCCGTGCCGTCGGGTGCGCCGACCGTATCCCCGGGTGTTCCGGCCGGGCGGTCCGGCACTCCGGGCGCGGACCCGACCGTCGTGCCCGGGGCGCGGGACGCGGTGCCCGGTCCCGGCAAGGTCAGCGTGAGCGTGGCGGCGACCTCCGTGCCGGGGGAGAGCGGGCGCGGGCGGCGGGTGAGCTGCACCGTCGCGCTGGCCGTCGCGGGAGCGCTGGCCGTCGTGTCCCTGGGGCTCGGGACTCTGCTGCGCCCGTGGGCCGGCGGTGACCACGACACGGCGGGCGGCGCACCGTCCGCCTCCCACTCGGCCACGGCGTCGCAGCCGGCCGACGGCTACTCCGAGGAGCCGGACCCCACGCAGGGCGCGGAGTCCCCGGCGCCCACCCGGACCGACAGCCCGGCCGGCGCGATCCCCGCCCGCTACCTCGGCACCTGGGAGGGCCAGGCGACCGGGCTCGGCGGCAGCCTGCCCATGGGCACCTTCCGGCTCACCGTCCACCAGGCGCGTGTCGGCCGGGAGTTGGGGCGGCTGAAGCAGACCGACCAGCTCGGAGCCGTCTGCACCGACATCCTCACGCTGAAGAAGGTGACGAAGACGGGCGTCGTGGCGACCTCGGTGGGCGCCGCGGACAACCACGCCGGCTGCAACCCCACGCCGCATCCGGTCCAGTTGACGCCGGTGGGCGACGACCTCCGTTACTCCTCCGACAGTGCGGCCGAGGGCAACCCGGTCGCGCGGATGTCGAAGGCCGACTAGTCCACGGCCCCGCGCACGGCCCCGCCCGCGCCTCACACCCACGCCCCCGTCACCCCTTCCTCCCCGGCTGTCACTACTGTGTCCGCGTTGGCGAACGCCAACTGCGCGTCCTCGCACGGCCATCGGACCGGCAGGGCGGCACAACGCGGAGCAACGCCGAGTGACGCCGAGCAAGGCTGAGCGAAGCAGGGCAAAGCATCGCAACGGGGAAGGACGGGGAACACCCGCCATGGAGACACTGCAGCCGGACGACCCGCGGGAGTTGGGCAGCTACCGCATGCTGCGCAGGCTCGGAGCCGGCGGAATGGGCCGGGTCTACCTGGCCCGCTCGCCCGGCGGTCGCACGGTCGCCGTGAAGGTCGTACGCCCCGACCTCGCCGCCGACGCCGACTTCCGCCGCCGCTTCCGGCACGAGGTGGAGATCGCCCAGGCGGTCTCCGGCCAGTACACCGCCTCGGTGGTGGACGCCGACCCGGAGGCGCCGTTGCCGTGGCTGGCGACCTCGTACGTGCTCGGCCCGGATCTGACGGACCTCGTGGCCACGCACGGCGCGCTGCCCGAGCGCACCGTGCGCGCGCTGGGCGCGGGGCTCGCGGCCGCCCTCCAGGAGATCCACGCGGCCGGGCTCATCCACCGCGACCTCAAGCCGTCGAACGTCCTCCTGGCCGCGGCCGGGCCCCGCGTCATCGACTTCGGCATCGCGCGAGCGGTGGACGGCACCCGGATGACCCAGACGGGAGTCGTGGTCGGCTCGCCCGGCTACATGCCCCCGGAGCAGGCGCTGGGCCAGGACGTCGGCCCGGCGGGCGACGTCTTCTCCCTGGGCGCCGTCCTCGCCTTCGCGGCCACCGGCCGCAACGTCTTCGGCGACGGCGCCGCCTCGCACGCGGCGATGCTCTACCAGGTCGTCCACGGCGAACCCGACCTGACCGGCGCACCGCAGTCCCTGCTCGGGCTGCTGCGGGCCTGTCTGCTGAAGGCCCCGGCCGCCCGGCCCGGCCCCGCCGAGATCGTGACGGCGCTGGCCCCGCAGGGTGCCGCGGGTGTGCTCAGCGACTGGCTGCCGTCGGCCGTGGCCTCCACCATCGCCACCCACGCTGCCGGGATCCTCGACCTGGAGGCGCCCGAGCAGCCGGGCGCACCGGCCGCCGCACCCTCCTTCGGCCCGGCCCCGACGATGCCTGCCGCCGCGGTGCCCCCGGCGGGTACGCCGGCGGCGGGACACGGCTACCCGCCGGCGAGTACGCCCGCGGCCGGGTACGGCCATCCGCCGGTCGGCACCCCCGCGTCCGCCCACGGCACACCCGTCCCCGGCCACGACACCCCACCCTCCGGCACCGTCCGGATCGGCGCCACGGACGCCTCCTCGGCACCCACCCGCCGTCGCGCCCTCTCCTACGCCCTCGGCGGGGCCGCCGCCGTCGCCGTGGCCGGCGGGGGCACGGCCTGGTGGCTGTCCGGCAAGGACGACGGCACCGGCACGACCGACGGACCGGCCGGCCGCGGCAGTTCCGGCAAGCCGGCCGACGAGACCTTCACCACCCCGCCTCCCGGGGTGTCCCCGCAGCCGCTGTGGCACGAGAGCGCCGCCGAGGACAGCACCGCGACCTCCGTACCGCTCCTCGCTTACGACGGACTGCTCCTGGTCAGCGGCGACCCCTTGGTGGCGTACGACGTGAAGACCGGCAAGCCGCGCTGGTCCAAGAAGGGCGTCTGCCGCTCCGGAGCCCCGCTCCTCTTCCACGGCGGCAAGGTGTTCCTGGCCGACGGCGACTTCGACGGCGTCCTGGTCGCCTACGACGTGAGGACCGGCGACGAGGCCTGGCGCAGCCGGCTCGGCAAGAAGCTGAGCATCGAGCGGACGATCGCCATCGACGACAAGAACGTCTACGTCACGCTGACCGACTACGGCCAGGCGAAGAGCGCCACCAAGTACCGCACCGCCGTCGCCGCGGTCAGCCACGCCACGGGCCGCACCACGTGGCTGCGGCGGCGCGACTGGGGCACCAAGGACTACGACGTCGAGGGCACCGTCTCCGGCAACTACCTCGTCTACGCCGACTCCAACTACAACCTCACCGTGCGCGACACCGCCACGGGCGGTCAGCTGTGGACCAGGAAGATCGGCGACGACTGGAGCTGGCAGCCCACGGCCGCGGACGGGCTGGTGTTCCTGCCGGGCGAAGAACTGACCGCCGTGGACATCGAGACCGGCAGGACACGCTGGACGATGTCGTCGAACGGCCGCCGCGGCTTCAACAACCCCACCGCCATCGACGGCGTGCTCTACGCCACCGACTACGAGCACGGCGTCTGGGCCGTCGACGTCAAGGACGTCAAGCGGATCTGGCTCTGCGAGACGGGCAACCGCGTGCCCAGGGAGGCGTTCCTGAAAGCCGGGACGACGCTCTACGCGGCCGCCGGCCCGCTGGGCGGCGGCATCATCGCGCTGGACGCCAGGACCGGCAAGGTCCGCTGGACCTGGGTCGACAACACCGACGCCACCGACTACTGGCAGATCGCCCGGTCGGGCGACCGGCTGCTGGTGACCGGTGGTCAGGAGGTCTACGCGATGCCGGCCGTCTGAGACCGGCTTCCTCCACCGGCCGCACTCCATAGGATCTCCCCGTGAGCATGGGTGCGTTGGTCCTCGTCGCGGTGCTGTGGGGCGCGGTGGCGGGCGTGCTGCTGCCCCGGGCCGCCTACCGCTTCGCCGTCCCGGAGGAGGAGCCGTGGCGGGAGCGGTGTCCTGACGGGCACCCGATCCGCGGGTGGCTCGGCCGGGCACGCTGCGGGGAGTGCGCGCAGACGTCGTACGGCCCGTCCGCCGTCCGCCTCGCCACCGCGACCGCCCTCACCTGCGCCGCCCTCGCCGCCGCCACCGGTACCCGGCCCGAGCTGGCCGTCTGGCTGCTGCTCGCGCCGGTGTGGGTGCTGCTGGCCGCCGTGGACCTGCGGGTGCGGCGGCTGCCCGACCCGCTGACCCTGCCGCTCGCGACCGCCGGGCTCGCGCTGCTCGGCCTCGTCGCGCTGCTGCCCGAGCACGCCGGTCACTGGCTCACCGCGCTGTACGGCGCGTTCGCGCTCGGCGGCGGCTTCTGCGTGCTGTGGCTCATCAACCCGGCCGGCATGGGCTTCGGGGACGTGAAGCTCGCCCTGGGCATGGGCGCCGTCCTCGGCTGGTACGGCTGGCCGACGGTCCTGCTCGGCGCCTTCGCCGGCTTCCTGCTCGGCGCGCTGTACGGCGGCGCACTCGTCGTGGCCCGGCGCGCGGGGCGCAAGACGGCCATCCCGTTCGGGCCGTTCCTCATCGCGGGGGCCTTCGCGGGGCTGCTGACCGGCGCGTACACGGCCTGACGTCCTTGCGGGAAAACGGCTGGCGTAGGCTGGCTTGGTCCGTCCACAACCCTTGACGAAAGGGACCCCTGGTGACCGAGAAGGCCGACCTCCAGTCTGTCCTCGACCGAGCCGCTGCCGGTGGGCGGATCACCCCGGACGAGGCACTCGTCCTCTACCGCGACGCGCCCCTGCACGCGCTGGGCGCCGCCGCCGACGCCGTGCGCCGCCGCAAGTACGCGGGCATCGAGCACATCGCGACGTACATCATCGAGCGGAACATCAACTACACGAACGTGTGCGTCACGGCGTGCAAGTTCTGCGCCTTCTACGCGGCCCCCAAGGACACCGCGAAGGGCTGGACCCGCGACCTCGACGACATCCTGCGCCGGTGCGCGGAGACCGTCGAGCTGGGCGGCACCCAGATCATGTTCCAGGGCGGGCACCACCCGGACTACGGCGTCGAGTACTACGAGAAGCACTTCAAGGCCATCAAGGACGCCTTCCCGCAGCTGGTGATCCACTCGCTGGGCGCCTCCGAGGTCGAGCACATGGCCCGTATCTCCGGCGTGTCGGTCGAGGAGGCCATCACCCGGATCCACGAGGCGGGTCTGGACTCCTTCGCCGGCGCCGGCGCGGAACTCCTGCCCGAGCGCCCCCGCAAGGCCATCGCGCCCCTCAAGGAGAGCGGCGAGCGCTGGCTGGAGATCATGGAGAGCGCGCACAAGCTGGGCGTGGAGTCGACGTCCACCATGCTGATGGGCACGGGCGAGACGAACGCCGAGCGCATCGAGCACCTGCGCATGATCCGGGACGTGCAGGACCGCACGGGCGGCTTCCGCGCGTTCATCCCATACACCTACCAGCCCGAGAACAACCACCTGAAGGGCCGTACCCAGGCCACCCTCTTCGAGTATCTGCGGATGATCGCGATCGCCCGCCTCTTCCTCGACAACGTCCAGCACATCCAGGGCTCGTGGCTGACCACCGGCAAGGAGGTCGGCCAGCTCTCCCTGCACTACGGCGCGGACGACCTCGGCTCGATCATGCTGGAGGAGAACGTGGTCTCCTCGGCCGGTGCCAAGCACCGCTCCAACCGCCTGGAGATCATCGACCTGATCCGCAAGGCGGGCCGGGTCCCGGCGCAGCGCGCCACGACCTACGAGCACCTCGTCGTGCACGACGACCCGGCGAACGACCCCGTCGACGAGCGGGTGATGTCGCACATCTCGTCGACGGCGATCGAGGGCGGGACGGCTCACCCCGAGCTGAAGCTGCTCGCGCCCAACTAGAGCCGACCGGGCGTTTTCGTGCTGACACTTCACGTTGCCGAACAGTCGCCCGAGACGGCGGTTCTGGTCGACGGGGCGTCCGTCGCCGCCGTCGGCCGGTACGAGGATCTGGCCGCCGCCGCCCCGCGGGCGAGGGTGCGGCGCTGGCCCGGCATCCTGACGCCGGGACTGCTGAACCCGTACGGCCCCGAACTGCTGGAGGCCACCTACCATCCCGACCCGCGCGAGGCCGACGCCCTCGGTACCGAGCCCATCGGCGGGGAGCGGGCACGGGAGATCTTCCGCACCGACCCCGCCCGCCTCGGCGCGAGCGCGCGGCGGGGTGTGCAGCGGATGCTGGCGCACGGCACGGTGGCGGTGGCCGGGGAGCTGCGGTCGAGGGCCGTGGTCGACGCCGTGCGCAGGGCCGGGCTCGCGGTCGGACAGCGGCCGGACCGCCTCCCGGGCCCGGCGGCGTTGTCCCCGACCCCGCTGATCCTGCTGCCGGGGCTGGTGCCGGGCGGTCCCGCCCGGTTCGCCGTGTTCGACGTCGCGGACCGGGGCGAACTGGTCCGGCGCGGCGCCGGGACCTGCGTGGCGACCGTGATCGGCGGGCGGCTCGTGTACCGCGGCCGCTGAGCACGGCTCGCGTCTGCGAACGCCGGCTCAGCCCGCGAAAGCCTCCCCGAACGCCCCCCAATCCTGCTTCACCCCGCTGCAGTCGGTCGCCGCGTCGTCCTGCCCGCTCTCCCCGTCCGCGCACTGCTGGTCGCGGAACGTCGACCACATCGACACCCAGGCGATCTCCTCCTCCTCGGCGAACTTCCGCACCTGCGCGGCGTCGGAGAGGGTGAAGGTCTCCCCGGCCACGTCGTTGACGCCGATCATCGAGGTGAGCGCCATGCCCCGCCAGGCGCCCGCGCCGGACAGCCCGAACACCTTCTTCAGCTGGGTGTGCGCGGCCTTGGCGGAGGTGAGGGCGTAGTCGCCCATGTCGCCGCCGTACGACTCGCCGTAGTTCATGGTCATCAGGTTGACCGTGGAGACCTGGACGTCGTACCGGTTCGCCGACTCCAGCAGCGCGAGGCCGTCCGAGTCGAGGCCCGCGGGCATCACCGGAAGGGTGAAGGAGACCTTCAGGTCCGGGCGTTGCCGCTGCAGCCGGGCTATCGCACGTGAACGCAGGGCCGTGGAGGCGGAGTCGGCCAGTTCGTCGCCCTCGATGTCGAAGTCGGCCCGGGTGGAGCCTGCCGCGTCCAGGGCCTTCGCGTAGGCGGTCGCCAGTGCGGAGGCGCTGTCGCAGGTGGCGGCCAACTCCTTGCCGGAGGCCCCGCCGAAGGAGACACGGACCGTGGCGCCGTCCTTCTTCAGCCGCGAGATCCGGGACTTCACGGCCGAGTCTCCGATCGCCTCGGTCCCGTTCCACTTCGGTGCGCACCCGCTGCCGTCGGAGATCACGAAGGCGAGGTTGTACGTCGAAGGGGCACCGGCGGAGTCGGTGGCAGCGGCCTCGATGGCGCTGACATAGGGGGCGTAGGCGGGGGAGTACGGCGTGCTTTCCGAGCCCTTGGAGCAACCTGTCACAGCGAGTGCAAACATGCAGGCGAACCCCGCGATCCGTGTCGGACGGCTCCTCATCGGCGCATGCACCCGCTCTCGTGACTTCTGTCTCAGGACGGAAACAGGGTTTGTTCGAACGCAAGGAAATGTCTCACATCATGGGCGATACCTCGCAGGGCGATTCGAGGGTTTATGCCCGGCTTGATCGTGCTATTCAAGCCAGTTTGTTCGGAACGTTCTCATGGAATTTCTCAGGAAAGCGACAGCTTTGAGTTCCCTTCATGGGTGGCTCATAAGAAGCACCGAGAAAGGGACACATAAAGGCTGCCTAATATCCGAGGAATGCAATCCGAACCCGCCATCGAAAGTCGTGCCGCCGGGCGCGGTCGCCGCCGCAAACATGGCAACGGGTCCACCGAAGGGCCCGTGTTCGTTGACTCCACCGGACGCCGGTCGAAGGTGCTCCGCCGTATCGGCCTGCTCGTCGGCGTCGTCTGCCTCGCGTACGCGGGCGTGCTCGGCGCCGCCTTCATGGGCTGGGGCACCTCCCTCACCCCGTCCTCGCTGTTCCCCTTCGGTGGCGCCGAGGGCGGCCGGGCCCCCGCCGGCATCCGCCCGCAGGGTGGGATCGGCCGCCAGGCGGGCCTCTCGAACCGCACCCCGTCGGCGCCGCCCTCGCGCACCGCCGCCCCGCCCGCATCCGCGTCGGCATCCGTGTCCGTGTCCGCGGCCGCGGACTCCGACTGACCGGGCACAGGCGGCAGTCATGATCACTTCCACGCCCTCCCGAGGCCGCAGGCGCGCCCCCACCCGCATCGAGCGGGCCGCGGGCCGGGCCGCCACGCTGCAGCGCCCGCGCGTCATCCTCGCCCTGCTCCTCCTGCTCGCACTGACCTGCGTGATGCTGCTCGACGGCTATCTGCGCGCCGAGGTCGGCGGCGACGAGCGGGTGCGCGACGGCGCCAGTTCCAGCGCGGTCCCCGACAAGATCCTGAACGGCGGCCCGATCCTCACCTTCCGCGGCGGCCAGGCCGCCACGGTCTCCGTCCCCGCCAAGACCATCGCGCTCACCTTCGACGACGGCCCGAACCCGACCTGGACGCCCCAGGTGCTCGAGATCCTCGAGAAGTACGACGTGCCCGGCACGTTCTTCCTGGTCGGCTCGATGGTCTCGCGCTACCCGGGCATCGTGCGCACGATGGTCCGGCAGGGCAACGAGGTCGGCATCCACACCTTCACGCACGTCGACCTGTCGTACCAGAGCGACTCCCGCGTCGACCGCGAGATGGAGCAGACGCAGCTCGCCCTCGCCGGCGCGGCGGGCATCACCACGACCCTGTTCCGCGCGCCGTACTCCTCCGAGACGGACGCCATCGACAACTACGGCTGGCCGGTCTACAAGAGGCTCGGCCAGGACGGCTACACCAGCGTGTTCGTCGACACCGACAGCGACGACTGGAAGAGGCCGGGCGTCTCGAAGATCGTCAAGTGGGCGACGCCCAAGGGCACCAAGGGCGCCTCCGTGCTCTTCCACGACGCCGGCGGTGAGCGCTCGCAGACGATCGAGGCGCTCCCCGAGTACATCGAGAAGATGAAGGCGAAGGGCTACACCTTCACCACCATCAGTGGGGTCATGGAGAAGCAGCGCTCGGCCGGGAGGCAGGCCGCGTCCGCCGCATCAAGAGCTGTTACGGCCACGGGGGCGGCCGGCGCGCAGCCCGGCTACGGCACCGCACCGAACCAGCAGGGCGGCGCGTCCACCACCTCCCGTCTCCAGGCCGCCCATCGCGAGGCCACCGGCATGACCCTCTACGAGGGCAAGGCCCTCGTCGCGGCCGTCGCCGTCGCCGAGTGGACCGTACCCGCGCTCTCGGCCGGCCTGATCGTCGTCGGCGTGGCCGTCATGGGCCGCTTCGGGATGATGCTGGTCCTCGCGCGGCGCCACCACCGAAAGCGCAACAGACGCCGGTTCGGCTGGGGGCCGCCGGTGACCGATCCGGTGAGCGTGATCGTCCCGGCGTACAACGAGAGGGAGTGCATCGCCAACACCCTGGAGTCGCTGGCGCGGAGCACCCACCTGATCGAGATCATCGTCGTGGACGACGGTTCGACCGACGGCACCTCCGAGATCGCGCGCGATGCGGCGAACTCGCTCGGCATGACGAACGTCCGGGTCATCCGCCAGGAGAACGCGGGCAAGCCGGCGGCGCTGAACAACGGTGTGCGCAGCGCCCGTCACGACATCGTCGTGATGATGGACGGCGACACGGTCTTCGAACCCGACACCGTGCGGCACCTCGTGCAGCCGTTCGCCGACCCCGAGGTCGGCGCGGTCGCCGGCAACGCCAAGGTCGGCAACCGCAACACGGTCATCGGCGCCTGGCAGCACATCGAGTACGTGATGGGATTCAATCTGGACCGGCGCATGTACGACCTGCTGCGCTGCATGCCGACGATCCCGGGCGCGATCGGCGCGTTCCGCCGCGAGGCGGTCCTGCAGGTCGGCGGGATGAGCGAGGACACGCTCGCCGAGGACACCGACATCACCATCGCCATGCACCGCGCGGGCTGGCGGGTCGTCTATCAGGAGCACGCCAAGGCCTGGACCGAGGCGCCCGGTTCGCTCAAGCAGCTCTGGTCCCAGCGCTACCGCTGGTCCTACGGCACCATGCAGGCGCTGTGGAAACACCGCAGGTCCCTGACGGACAGGGGCCCTTCGGGCCGCTTCGGCCTGGTCGGCATGCCCCTGGTGGTCGTCTTCCAGATCGTCACGCCGCTCTTCGCCCCCCTGATCGACGTGTTCACCGTCTACTCGATGATCTTCGTCGACTTCCGGGCGTCCCTGCTGGCCTGGCTCGCGGTTCTGGCCGTCCAACTGGCCTGCGCCGCCTACGCCTTCCGCCTCGACCGCGAGAAGTACCGCTATCTGCTGATGATGCCCCTGCAGCAACTGGCCTACCGCCAGATGATGTACCTCGTCCTCATCCACTCCTGCGTCACAGCCCTCACCGGCGGCCGCCTCCGCTGGCAGAAACTGAAACGAACGGGCGAGGTCGGCACCCCGGCGGGGGTGAGCTGAGTGGGATCCCGTCGAAGGAGTGGCCCTGCTCCGGAACCGGCCGTGGGCAGTCGTTCCGCAGGGCGACGGGGGTCCCCCCGTTCGAGCGCGGCCGAGAGTGGGGGAGGGTGGGCACAGCCCGCAGCGCAGGGCACCGTCTCGGACACCGCCCGACTGCCCCGAGCTCACCCCTCGGCCCCGGCGAGGGACCGCTACTTCGACACCCTCAGAGCACTGGCCCTCATCCGGGTCGTCACCTACCACACGTTCGGCTGGGCCTGGTGCGGCTTGGCCTTCCCCTCCATGGGCGTCATGTTCGCCCTCGCCGGCACCCTCATGGCCAAGTCCCTGGAGCGCCCCGCCCTCAAGGTCCTCAGGAGCCGCCTGCGCCGCCTCCTGCCCCCCTTCTGGTTCTGGGGTTTCTTCGTCGTCCTCGCGATGCTGATCCACGGCTGGATGCCGGGCCGGCAGATCGTCTACTGGATCGTGCCGCTCGGTGATCCCCCGGGCAACGCGTGGGGCGAGCAGGCCTGGGAGATCCTCTGGTACCTGCGCACGTACCTCTGGTTCGTCCTGCTGTCCCCGGCCCTGCTGTGGATCTTCCGCAAGGCGCCCGTCCCCGTCCTGCTGCTGTCCCTCACCCCGGTCCTGGTCCTGAACTTCCTCTGGTCCGGCCCGGACAACCGCTTCGGCAGCGCCCTGTGGGACCTGTCGACGTACCTCTTCTGCTGGATCCTCGGCTTCGCCCACCGCGACGGCGTGCTCCAGCGGGCGAAGCCGGCCCTCGTGAGCGTCCTCTCGCTCGCCGCGCTCGGGTACGGCGCCTGGTACGCCTTCTCGCACCGGGCCGACTTCGGCACGTACGACCTCGACGAGAACCCGCTCGCGCAGGCCTTCTGGTCGGCCGGCTTCGTGACGCTGCTGATGTGGACCAAGGCGTACTTCCGGATCGACCTCGCCCGGCTCACCCGCTTCCGGCGTCTCGACCGCACGGTCACCGTCTTCAACGCGCGCGCGGTGACGATCTACCTCTGGCACGAGATCGCCCTCGTTCTCGCGGTCCCGCTGATCGACCGGTTCTGGGACGTGCCCGCCTTCGAGAAGTACCTGCCGCTGGACAGCCAGTGGTTCATGTTCGGCATCGGCTGGCTCCTGATCGCCGCCTTCGTCCTGGCGTGCGGCTGGGTGGAGGACGTGGCCGCGAAGAAGAAGCCGCGACTGATCCCGGGAGGCCGTGCTGCAAGAATGGGCGGGTGACCCGCGCTTCCCTGAACAAGCAGCCGCACGAAGTCGCCTCGATGTTCGACGACGTGGCGGAACGGTACGACCTGACGAACGACGTGCTGTCGCTCGGCCAGGACCGGCGCTGGCGCAAGGAGGTGGCGAAGGCGGTCGACGCGCGTCCCGCGCAGAAGGTCCTCGACCTCGCGGCCGGTACGGCGACCTCCTCGCTGCCCTTCGCCCGGTCGGGCGCGTACGTGGTCCCCTGCGACTTCTCCCTCGGGATGCTCCAGGTCGGCAAGAAGAGGCACATCTGGCTGCCGTTCACGGCGGGCGACGCGACGCGGCTGCCGTTCAAGGACGACACCTTCGACGCCGTCACGATCTCCTTCGGACTGCGCAACGTACAGGACACGGACGCGGCGCTGCGCGAGATGTACCGGGTGACCCGGCCTGGCGGACGAGTGGTGATCTGCGAGTTCTCGCACCCGACGTGGGAGCCCTTCCGGACCGTCTACACCGAGTACCTGATGCGCGCCCTGCCGCCGGTCGCACGCGCGGTGTCCTCGAACCCGGACGCGTACGTGTACCTCGCCGAGTCCATCCGTGCCTGGCCCGACCAGCCCGCCCTCGCCGAACGGCTGCGCAAGGCGGGCTGGTCGAAGGTGGCCTGGCGCAACCTCAGCGGCGGCGTGGTCGCGCTGCACCGGGGCTTCAAGGAGAGCTGAACCCCTTCGCGCGGTTCAGCGGTTGATCATCTCGAAGGCGTCTCCGGGCTCACCCAGTTCGCGCTGCATTCCACCCGTGGGCGGCCGCGGGATGCGTGGCTCGCGCACGCCTCCGCCGCCCTCACCCTCACCGAAGTCGAACCACACGTACACCATGGAGTCCGGCGGCACCTCGGCACCGGGCGGCGGATACTGGCGTACGACGTAGTCGACGACCGTGTGGTGGAAGTCGGGGCGGTCCGGCGCGTTGAGGAACAGGCCCCGCGCCCGGGCCGTTTCACGCGCGTCCATGGCCATCAGACCGACCAGACGAGGAACGCGCGTTTCGGGTGTATTGGGTGTTATACGCACAGATGTCACCCCCAGCGGTACTGGAAGGGTAACTCGCCCCCGCGCCACCCGGAAGCGCCATGTGGCTTTCTGTAACAGTTAGTTACTCTGAGTCACAGATCGAGCCGGTAGCAGTGCCCCCTCCCGGGCCGAGGAAGCGGTCACGAACGTCTCCATGAGCCGCATGCCCAGCCGCCGGGTGACCGCGATGGAACGTGCGTTGCGCGCGTCGACCATCGCCACCACGTGCGGCACCCCCGCCGCCCGCAGCCGCACCAGCGTCTCCTCGGCGGCCGCCGTGGCGTAACCCCGGCCCCAGTGCGCCCGGCCGAGCCGCCAGCCGATCTCGATCTCGCCCGTCGGGCCCCACGCATGCGGCCACGGCTGGGCGCCGGTGAAGCCGACGACGTCTCCCGAGTCGTCCAGCACCGACCACAGACAGAACCCCCGCTCCGCGTCGTGCCGGCGCTGGCGCGCGGTCAGCTCCTCGTAGACCGAGAGCTCGGCGGCCTTCCCGCCGTGGAACTCCATGACCTCGGGATCGGCGAACACCCGGTGCCAGGCGAACGCGTCCTCGTCGGTGGGCACACGCAGCCGTACTGCGGGGAGAGCTTCGTTCACGGGGCAGCCCTTCAGCCGGGTGATCAATTCTGCTGAATAGACTGCCCATGTCCAGTGCCGGTCGGCACGCAGATTTCGAACTTGGGGAGATCCCGCCGTGACCGAGCCCCTCTCCGACAACACCGCCGATGTGATCGTCGTGGGCGCGGGGCCAGCCGGCTCCACCACCGCCTACCACCTCGCCAAGGCCGGACTCGACGTCCTCCTGCTGGAGAAGACCGAGTTCCCGCGGGAGAAGGTCTGCGGCGACGGCCTCACCCCGCGCGCGGTCAAGCAGTTGGTCGCGATGGGCCTCGACATCTCCGAGGAGGCCGGCTGGCTGCGCAACAAGGGCCTGCGCATCATCGGCGGCGGCTCCCGGCTCCAGCTCGACTGGCCCGATCTCGCCTCGTTCCCGAACTACGGCCTGGTCCGCAAGCGCGACGACTTCGACGAGCAGCTCGCCCACAACGCCCAGAAGGCCGGCGCCCGCCTGTACGAGCGCTGCAACGTCTCCGGCCCCGTCGTCGACGACCGCACCGGCCGCATCACCGGCGTGCACGCCAAACTCGGCGAGGAGAAGCGCGAGGTGACCTTCCACGCGCCGCTCGTCGTCGCCGCCGACGGCAACTCCACCCGCCTGTCCCTCGCGATGGGGCTGCACCGCCGCGAGGACCGCCCCATGGGCGTGGCGGTGCGCACCTACTTCACCTCCCCGCGCCACGACGACGACTACCTGGAGTCCTGGCTGGAGCTGTGGGATCGCCGCGGCCCCCAGGACCGCCTCCTGCCCGGCTACGGCTGGATCTTCGGCATGGGCGACGGCACCTCCAACGTGGGCCTCGGCGTGCTCAACACCTCGGCCGCCTTCAAGGAGCTGGACTGGCGCGAGATCCTCAAGGCCTGGTGCGCCTCCATGCCGGAGGACTGGGGCTACACCCCCGACAACATGACCGGCCCGATCCGCGGCGCCGCCCTCCCCATGGCCTTCAACCGCCAGCCGCACTACACGAAGGGGCTGCTGCTCGTCGGCGACGCCGGCGGCCTGGTGAACCCCTTCAACGGCGAGGGCATCGCCTATGCCATGGAGTCCGGCCAGATCGCCGCCGACGTCATCGTGCAGGCCCACGCCCGGGCCACGCCCGCCCAGCGCGAGATCGCACTGCAGCGCTACCCGCGCGTCCTCAAGGACACCTACGGCGGCTACTACACCCTCGGCCGCGCCTTCGTGAAGCTCATCGGCAACCCGAAGGTCATGCAGATCGCCGCCCAGCGCGGCCTCACCCACCCGGTGCTGATGAAGTTCACCCTGAAGCTCCTCGCGAACCTCACCGATCCCACGGGCGGCGACGCGATGGACCGCATCATCAACGGCCTGAGCAAGGTGGCCCCGAAGGCATGACCAGGGCCTCTCTTTCGGATCTTGCCGGGGTCGGACAGAAGGCGCCGTCGCTCCGAGCCGGCCTGATCCGAAAGAAAGACCCTACGGCCTGAGAGCCTCGGCGTTGGCGGCCCGGCGGGCGAACACCTCCTCCCGCCGGTCCGCCATCTGCCGCAGAGCATCCTTTTTCTCCCGCTTCGAGAGCCGGTCCAGGTAGATGTGGCCGTCGGTGTGGTCGGTCTCGTGGACGAGGCAGCGCGCGAAATAGCCCGTGCCCTCGATGAGCAGGGGATCACCGTCCTTGTCCTGCCCGCGCACGACGGCGCGCTCGGGCCGCGGTACGGCCATCACGGCACCCGGCACGGACAGACACCCCTCGCCGTCGTCGATCAGCCGCCGCCCGGCGGAGGCGGCCTCCAACACCGGATTCACTACGTGTCCGACATGCCGGACTCCATCGTCGTCGGGGCAGTCGTACACGAACAGGCGCAGATCGACCCCAACCTGATTCGCCGCCAGTCCGGCCCCCTCGGCGACGTACATGGTGAGGAACATGTCGTCGATGAGTGCGGCGAGGTCGGGCCCGAACTCCGTGACGTCCCGGCAGGGCCTGTGCAGCACCTCCTCGCCGACCTCGGTGATCCGGCGCACCGCACCGCGCCGGGCCTCGGGGGCGTAACGCGGGTAGTGGTCGGCGGGGGCGCCTTGCACGAACACGCTCGGCATCGCTGTCTCCCTGTGTTTGTGAGGATGCTGTGGGTGACAGGTTCGCGGGCTTCCGGCATCCGGAGCCCCTCCCTACCCTCCGGTTCTCATGACAACAGAACTCGCGCGGCAGTCACATGGGCACGTCGGACACGTCGGGCCCCCCAGGAGACGCTTCCTGACGGCGGCCGGCGGAGCGCTCGCCGCCGGTGCGGCCGGCGCCGCCTTAGGAACGGCCCCGACGGCGGCCGCCGCGACCCCGGCCGCCGCCAAGCGGGTCGCCGTCCTCGGCGGCGGGGTCTCCGGCCTCAGCGCCGCCCACGAACTCGCCGACCGCGGCTACGCCGTCACCGTCTACGAGTACTACGACCACCTCGGCGGCAAGGCCCGCTCGATGGACGTCCCCGGCACGGGCACCGGCGGCCGCAAACCGCTCCCCGGCGAACACGGTTTCCGTTTCTTCCCCGGTTTCTACCGGAACCTCCCGGACACCATGCGCCGCATCCCCGTGCCCGGCAACGCGGGCGGCGTCCACGACAACCTCCGCAGCGGCACCGAGGCCCTGTTTGCCCGCGGCTCGGGCCGGCCCGACCTGCACTTCCCCCTGCGGCGCGTCACCACCCCACCCGCGCCCGGGGACATCACCCCGTCCTGGCTCCGCGACCAGATCCTGTCCGTCCTGGACCTCGGCACCCGCCTCCCGGCCCACGAGGCCGCCTACTTCGCCGACCGCGTCCTGGTCCACCTCACCAGCTGCGACGCCCGCCGCGAGGACCAGTGGGAGAAGACGGCGTGGTGGGACTTCATCCGGGCCGGCGAGATGAGCGACGAATACCAGGTCCTCCTCGGCATCGGCCAGACCCGCAACCTGGTGGCCACCCGTGCCGAGATCGCCTCCACCCGCACGGTCGGCCGCGTCATCATCGAGGCCCTGCTGCTGTGGGGCCTGCTCGGCCGCGGCATGGACGGCGACGCCGACATCGACCGCGTCCTGAACGCTCCGACCAGTGAGGCCTGGATCGACCCCTGGGAGGCACACCTGCGCTCGCTCGGCGTCGAGTTCGTCCTCGGCACGCAGGTGCGGGAGGTGATCTACGAGGGCGGCCGGGTGACCGGCGCCCGGGTGTCGGCCCGTGATGGTGGCCAGGAGCGCACGATCACCGCCGACCACTACGTCTGCGCGATGCCCGTCGAGCACGCCCGGGCGACCTGGGGGCGCGCCCTGCGCGCCGCCGACCCGCAGCTCGGCCGGTGCGACGCGCTGAAGACCGACTGGATGACCGGCGTCCAGTTCTATCTGCGCACGCCCACACCCGTCGTCCACGGCCACATCAACTGCCTCGACTCGCCCTGGGCGGTGACGGGCGTCGGCCAGGCCCAGTTCTGGGACGTACGGGACTTCTCGCGCGACTACGGGGACGGCCGGGCCCACGACTGCCTGTCCGCGATCATCTCCGAGTGGGACAAGCCAGGCATCCTGTACGGCAAGACGGCTCGCGCGTGCACCAAGGACGAGATCGTCGCAGAGCTCTGGGCCCAGCTGAAGGACGGCGTGAACGACTCCGGCAAGACGGTCCTCAGGGACGAGGACCGGCTCGGCTGGTTCATGGACCCCGCGGTGACCGGTCTGGGCGGCCCCGACCCGCAGAACCGCGAGCAGCTCCTCATCCATCCCACGGGGACGCTCTACAACCGTCCGTCGGCGAAGACGGCGGTGCCCAACTTCTTCCTCGCCGGCGACTACGTCCGCACGGATGTGGACCTGGCGACGATGGAGGGTGCCAACGAGTCCGCGCGACGTGCCGTCAACGCACTCCTGGACGCGGACAATTCGGACACAGGGCGCTGCCGGATCTGGGAGCTGTTCCGTCCGCCCGAGATGGAGCCCCTCAAGCGCGTGGACGAGCTGCGCCACCGGCTGGGCCTGCCCAACACCTTCGACCTGGGATGAGCCGTATAGGGCGAACCTGCCCGGATTGACCCGGAAATGCGGTCATCGGGTGTGCGGAAGGGCCGCTGCCCCCGAGCGGCTGCGGCCCTACGCGCGTGAGACGTGTGCCGAGTGCTCAGAGCACTCGCACGGCGCCGGTCGGCGGGTCGTACGACAGCGGGTGCTCGCCGACGCCGCTGGAGGGGTTCTGCGCGCCGACGAACATGCCGTCGCCGACGTACACGCCCACGTGGTACGCGCTGCCCGCGCTTCCCCAGTACAGGATGTCACCCGGCTGCAGGTTGCTCAGCGACACCTGGGTGCCGGCCGTCGACTGGTCCTGGGAGACGCGCGGCAGGCTGATGCCCACCTGCTTGAAGGCCGTCTGCACCAGGCCGGAGCAGTCGTAGGCCGAGGGACCGGTGGCGCCGGAGACGTACGCCTTGCCGATCTGCGCCTTCACGAAGGCGACGACGGCCGCGGCCGAACCGGTGGCCGTGGACGTGCTCGTGGAGGTGCCGGTGCTCGCCGTGGTGGAGAGCGTCGTCCGCTCCGCGTTGCGCGAGGCACGCGCGGCGGCGGCCTTGCGGGCGGCCTCCTGAGCCTTCTTCTTGGCCTCCGCCGCCTTCTGCTTCGCGTCCGCCAGGTCCGACTTGGCCTGCTTGGCGGCGTTTGCGGCGGCCGCGTCACGCTCGGCCTGCAGCTGGTAGTTCGCGGCGGCCTGCTGCGTGGCGTCCGCGGACTGGGCGACCTGGGCGGCCAGGTCGGCCGTCAGGGTGGGCAGTTCGAGGGTCTGCGTCACCGGCTCGGCAGCGTTCGCCGACCCGGACGCCCCGGCCACTGCCAGGGTGCTGAGGACGCCACCGGCAACGCCGGCCCGCATCGCGATGGTGGACGCGCTGCGGCGGGGCTTCCGGTGGCTGCGTATGTGAGCGGTGTGGGACATGGGAATAACCGGTACCAGGGGCTCCTTCATATCTTCAAGAAACGTGTGCTGCGCCACAGTTACTCAATCGAGGCCCCAAATCCCCGGCGTGTCGCTCTTTATTGACGCCGTAACGGACATTGCGGACCCTTGTGATCAAGCCCTTGATCACGGTCTTTGATCATTACGTCCGAATTGCCCCGCACCTACCACTGGTTGGGGTCGATGGCCAAGCCCCGCTCTCAGACGCCTCTCATGGATGTGGCGGAGGTCACGGAACGGTCACCGGAAGGGTGGCGTCCGCGCGGCCGGCAGTTCGTGAACGCGTGCACGCGCCCACACGCCGTCCACATCGCGTTCCGAAGCTCCCCCTCATGTGTGAACGCGGTCCTCTATCAACGGTCCGCGTCCAACACCAATTTGCATGCAGCGGAACTCTCTTGATATGGAGACGCCCCCTCCGGCCTGCGATGACGAGCGAAAATGTCACTTCTGGTGATCAGCTGAACGCTTCGCGTACGAAGATCACTCATCATCCGACTTCATGATCCTTCGTCAGGTGGTGGAGATCACAAAGCTTGTGCAATACCCCGTGTCGCAGATCACAGAGTGGCGGGCATAAGATGCGAGGCAGTTGGGCTTGTGACCTGCTTCACATGTTCTCGATCTTCGCCCGGGGCGAGCGGGGCTCGTGGGACCGGTGCGGCGGATGTGAGCCCAGTGCAACCGCCAGCAGTCAGTGCCGACTGAGAGGAGCGAGGAGCGGTGAACGCTTATGCGCCCATCCTCGTACTGGGAGCCCTCGGGGCAGGCTTTGCGATCTTCTCCGTGGTCATGGCCACGCTGATCGGTCCGAAGCGTTACAACCGGGCCAAGCTCGAGGCCTACGAGTGCGGTATCGAGCCGACCCCCACGCCGGCCGGCGGCGGGCGCTTCCCCATCAAGTACTACCTGACGGCGATGCTCTTCATCGTCTTCGACATCGAGATCGTCTTCCTCTACCCCTGGGCCGTCACCTTCGACGCCCTGGGTGTTTTCGGGCTCGTGGAGATGCTGCTCTTCGTGCTCACCGTCTTCGTCGCGTACGCGTACGTATGGCGGCGCGGCGGCCTGGAATGGGACTGAGGGGCCTTTAGAGACATGGGACTCGAAGAAAAGCTGCCGAGCGGCTTCCTGCTGACCACCGTCGAGCAGGCCGCGGGCTGGGTGCGCAAGGCGTCCGTCTTCCCGGCCACCTTCGGCCTGGCCTGCTGCGCCATCGAGATGATGACCACCGGTGCCGGCCGCTACGACCTCGCGCGCTTCGGCATGGAGGTCTTCCGCGGCTCGCCGCGCCAGGCCGACCTGATGATCGTCGCCGGCCGGGTCAGCCAGAAGATGGCGCCGGTGCTCAGGCAGGTCTACGACCAGATGCCCAGCCCCAAGTGGGTGATCTCCATGGGCGTCTGCGCCTCCTCGGGCGGCATGTTCAACAACTACGCGATCGTCCAGGGCGTCGACCACATCGTCCCGGTCGACATCTATCTGCCCGGCTGCCCGCCCCGGCCCGAGATGCTGATGGACGCGATCCTCAAGCTCCACCAGAAGATCCAGTCCTCCAAGCTCGGCGTGAACGCCGAGGAAGCGGCCCGCGAGGCGGAGGAGGCGGCGCTCAAGGCCCTGCCCACGATCGAGATGAAGGGGCTGCTGCGGTGAGCGACGCGAACGGCACCAACGGCGTGAACGGGTCCGCGAACGGGGTGAACCCGGACAAGGACCTCGCCGCCTCCAACCTCCCCGGCCAGCGCGGCCAGGGCGGCGAGGAGATCCGCGTCCAGCGCGGCATGTTCGGCGCCGACAACGGCGGCGACACCTCCGGCTACGGCGGCCTGGTCCGCTCGGTCCGACTCCCGGGACCGGCCAACCGGCCCTACGGCGGCTGGTTCGACGAGGTCGCCGACGAGCTGGAGGGCGCGCTGGAGGAACAGGGACTCGTCCCCGGCAACGCCATCGAGAAGACGGTCGTCGACCGCGGCGAACTCACCTTCCACATCGAACGCGAGCATCTGCTCCGCGTCGCCCGCACCCTGCGCGACGACCCGGCCCTCCGCTTCGAGCTGTGTACCGGCGTCAGCGGCGTCCACTACCCGCACGACAAGGGCCGCGAGCTGCACGCCGTCTACCACCTGCGCTCGATCACCCACAACCGGCTCGTCCGGCTCGAGGTCAGCGCCCCCGACAGCGACCCCCGCATCCCGTCCCTGGTCTCCGTCTATCCGACCAACGACTGGCACGAGCGCGAGACCTACGACTTCTTCGGGATCGTCTTCGACGGTCACCCGGCCCTGACGCGGATCATGATGCCGGACGACTGGCAGGGCCACCCGCAGCGCAAGGACTACCCCCTCGGCGGCATCCCCGTCGAGTACAAGGGCGCCCAGATCCCGGCTCCGGACCAGCGGAGGTCGTACTCGTGAGCACGCAGTCAGCATCCGCCGCGTCGGCGCGCGAGACCACCGAGGGCACCGTATATACGGTCACCGGTGGCGACTGGGACGAGATCGTCCAGTCCGCGGCCCGCGCCGACGACGAGCGCATCGTCGTCAACATGGGTCCCCAGCACCCGTCCACCCATGGGGTGCTCCGCCTGATCCTGGAGATCGAGGGCGAGACCGTCACCGAGGCCCGCTGCGGCATCGGCTATCTCCACACCGGCATCGAGAAGAACCTCGAGTTCCGCACGTGGACGCAGGGCACCACCTTCGTCACGCGCATGGACTACCTGACGTCCTTCTTCAACGAGACCGCCTACTGTCTCGCCGTCGAGAAGCTCCTCGGCATCGAGGACCAGATCACCGAGCGCGCCAAGATCATCCGGGTGCTCCTGATGGAGCTGAACCGGCTCTCCTCCCACCTGGTGTGCATCGCCACCGGCGGCATGGAGCTGGGCGCCACCACGATCATGATCTACGGATTCCGTGATCGTGAAATGATTCTCGACATCTACGAGCTCATCACGGGCCTGCGCATGAACCACGCGTACATCCGGCCCGGCGGACTCGCCCAGGACCTGCCGCCCGGCGCGGTGGACCAGATCCGCGAGTTCGTGAAGAAGATGAAGAAGAACCTCCCGGAGTACGACAAGCTCGCCACCGGGAACCCCATCTTCAAGGCCCGTATGCAGGACATCGGCTACCTCGACCTGGCCGGCTGCATGGCCCTCGGCGCGACCGGCCCGATCCTGCGCTCCACCGGTCTGCCGCACGACCTGCGCAAGACCCAGCCCTACTGCGACTACGAGACGTACGACTTCGACGTCCCGACCGCGGACTCCTGCGACGCCTACGGCCGCTTCCTGATCCGCCTGGAGGAGATGCACCAGTCGCTCAGGATCGTCGAGCAGTGCCTGGACCGGCTCCAGCCCGGCCCGGTCATGGTCGCCGACAAGAAGATCGCCTGGCCCGCCCAGCTCGCCCTGGGACCGGACGGGCTCGGCAACTCCCTCGACCACATCAAGAAGATCATGGGCACCTCCATGGAGGCCCTGATCCACCACTTCAAGCTGGTCACCGAGGGCTTCCGCGTCCCGCCGGGACAGGCGTACGCGGCCGTCGAGTCGCCCAAGGGCGAGCTCGGGGTGCACGCCGTTTCCGACGGAGGCACCCGCCCCTTCCGGGTCCACTTCCGGGACCCGTCCTTCACCAACCTGCAGGCCATGGCGGCGATGTGCGAGGGCGGCCAGGTCGCCGACGTCATCGTCGCCGTCGCGTCCATCGACCCCGTGATGGGAGGCGTCGACCGGTGACCACCAGTTCCTCGGAGCGGGGCGTCAGCCTGGGCATGCCCGGACTGCCCGCACCCGCGTACCCGGACGACGTCCGGGCCCGGCTGGAGACGGACGCGCGCGAGGTGATCGCGCGCTACCCCGACTCCCGGTCCGCCCTGCTGCCGCTGCTCCACCTCGTCCAGTCGGAGGAGGGCCACGTCACGCGCACCGGAATGCAGTTCTGCGCGGACATGCTGGGCCTGACCACGGCCGAGGTCACCGCCGTGGCCACCTTCTACACCATGTACCGGCGCAAGCCCTCCGGTGACTACCAGGTGGGCGTGTGCACCAACACGCTGTGCGCGGTGATGGGCGGCGACGCGATCTTCGAGACCCTCCAGGAGCACCTGGGCGTCGGCAACGGCGAGACCACCGGCGACGGCAAGGTCACCCTGGAGCACATCGAGTGCAACGCGGCCTGCGACTTCGCGCCGGTCGTGATGGTCAACTGGGAGTTCTTCGACAACCAGACCCCGGGCAGTGCCAAGCGCCTGGTCGACGACCTGCGCGCGGGTCGTGACGTGCAGCCCACCCGCGGAGCGCGGCTGTGCACGTTCAAGGAGACCGCGCGGATCCTGGCCGGCTTCCCCGACGAGCGGCCAGGGGCCGTCGAGGAGAGCGGCGGTGCGGGACCCGCTTCGCTGGTGGGCCTTCGCCTGGCAAGGGGAGAGGCCGCACCCGCGCGCGTGGTCCATCCGCGCGACGGCGGTCCGCACGACGAACCGCAGGACCGGGTGCACGAGCCGTCGCCGGCCGAGCACCTCAGTTCTCATGACGCGCCGCAGGAGACATCGGCCTCCGACCCGGCCCACCCCGCGGGGCCTACCGCCGAGGAGGGGGAGTGATGACCGTGGCACCCGAACTCAAGGACTCGAGCCCCGAGAAGCTGCTCGCACCCGTGCTGTCGGCCTTCTGGGACGAGGACCGGTCCTGGACTCTGGACGTCTACCGGAGGCACGAGGGGTACGAGGGGCTCCGCAAGGCGCTCGCCATGTCACCGGACGAACTGATCGCGTACGTCAAGGACTCCGGACTGCGCGGGCGCGGCGGCGCGGGATTCCCGACGGGAATGAAGTGGCAGTTCATTCCCCAAGGTGATGGAAAACCGCACTATCTAGTTGTCAACGCCGACGAGTCGGAGCCGGGGACCTGCAAGGACATCCCGCTCCTCTTCGCGAACCCGCACAGCCTCATCGAGGGCATTGTGATCGCGTGCTATGCCATCAGGTCGTCGCATGCCTTCATCTATCTGCGTGGTGAAGTCGTCCCCGTTCTGCGGCGGTTGCACGAGGCCGTGCGCGAGGCCCACGCGGCGGGCTATCTCGGCGAGAACATCCTGGGCAGCGGACTCGACCTCGAACTCACCGTGCACGCCGGCGCCGGCGCGTACATCTGCGGTGAGGAGACCGCACTGCTGGACTCGCTCGAAGGCCGCCGTGGTCAACCGCGGCTCCGTCCCCCCTTCCCTGCGGTGGAAGGCCTCTACGCCTGTCCGACTGTTGTGAACAACGTCGAGTCGATCGCGTCGGTTCCCGCCATCCTGAAAAACGGCAAGGACTGGTTCAGGTCGATGGGGAGCGAGAAGTCGCCCGGCTTCACGCTCTACTCGCTCAGCGGTCACGTCGCGAGCCCCGGCCAGTACGAGGCGCCGCTCGGCATCACGCTCCGCCAGCTCCTCGACATGAGCGGCGGCATGCGGACCGGCCACCGCCTGAAGTTCTGGACGCCGGGCGGCTCCTCGACCCCTATGTTCACCGACGAGCACCTCGACGTCCCCCTCGACTACGAAGGAGTGGGGGCCGCGGGCTCCATGCTCGGCACGAAGGCCCTGCAGTGCTTCGACGAGACGACCTGCGTGGTGCGGGCGGTGACGCGCTGGACCGAGTTCTACGCCCACGAGTCCTGCGGCAAGTGCACGCCGTGCCGCGAAGGGACGTACTGGCTGGTGCAGCTGCTGCGGGACATCGAGGCCGGCAAGGGCGTCATGTCCGACCTCGACAAGCTGAACGACATCGCCGACAACATCAACGGCAAGTCCTTCTGCGCCCTCGGTGACGGCGCCGCATCCCCGATCTTCTCCTCGCTGAAGTACTTCCGCGAGGAGTACGAGCAGCACATCACGGGCCGGGGCTGCCCCTTCGACCCGGCCAAGTCGACGGCCTGGGCGGATCGCCCGGAGGTGAACGCATGACCGTGACCACCAGCGCCCCCTCGGGAGGGGGAGAGGCGGCGGTCCCGCCGGAAGACCTCGTCACGCTGACCATCGACGGCGTCGAGATCAGCGTGCCCAAGGGCACCCTGGTCATCCGGGCCGCCGAGCAGCTCGGCATCGAGATCCCCCGCTTCTGCGACCACCCCCTCCTGGACCCGGCCGGCGCCTGCCGCCAGTGCATCGTCGAGGTCGAGGGCCAGCGCAAGCCGATGGCGTCCTGCACGATCACGTGCACGGACGGGATGGTGGTGAAGACGCACCTCACCTCCCCCGTGGCCGAGAAGGCCCAGCACGGTGTGATGGAGCTGCTGCTCATCAACCACCCGCTGGACTGCCCGGTCTGCGACAAGGGCGGCGAGTGCCCGCTGCAGAACCAGGCCATGTCGCACGGCAACGCGGAGTCCCGCTTCGAGGGCCGCAAGCGGACCTACGAGAAGCCCGTCCCGATCTCCACGCAGGTACTGCTCGACCGTGAGCGGTGCGTGCTGTGCGCCCGCTGCACCCGGTTCTCCAACCAGGTCGCGGGCGACCCGATGATCGAGCTGGTCGAGCGGGGCGCGCTCCAGCAGGTCGGCACCGGCGAGGGCGACCCCTTCGAGTCGTACTTCTCCGGGAACACCATCCAGATCTGCCCGGTCGGCGCCCTCACCTCGGCGGCCTACCGGTTCCGCTCCCGCCCCTTCGACCTGGTCTCCTCCCCGTCGGTGTGCGAGCACTGCTCCGGCGGCTGTGCCACCCGCACCGACCACCGGCGCGGCAAGGTCATGCGGCGGCTCGCCGCCAACGACCCAGAGGTCAACGAGGAGTGGATCTGCGACAAGGGACGCTTCGCGTTCCGGTACGCCCAACTCAAGGACCGCCTCGACACTCCGCTGGTACGCAACGCCGAGGGTGTCCTGGAGCCCGCCTCCTGGCCCGAGGCCCTGGAAGCGGCCGCACGTGGCCTGACCGCCGCCCGTTCCCGGGCCGGGGTCCTCATCGGCGGCCGTCTGACCGTCGAGGACGGCTACGCGTACAGCAAGTTCGCGCGCGTGGCGCTCGACACGAACGACATCGACTTCCGCGCGCGCGTGCACAGCGGCGAGGAGGCCGACTTCCTGGCGGCCCAGGTGGCCGGCCACGGCCGAGACCTCGACGGTACGGGCGTCACGTACACCTCTCTGGAGAAGGCGCCCGCCGTCCTGCTCGTCGGGTTCGAGTCGGAGGAGGAGGCGCCCGGCGTCTTCCTGCGGCTGCGCAAGGCCTGGCGCAAGCACAAGCAGCGGGTGTTCGCGCTGGCCACACACGCCACCCGAGGCCTGGAGAAGGCGGGCGGCACCCTGCTGCCGGCCGCTCCCGGCACCGAGACCGAGTGGCTGGACGCCCTCGCGAGCGGTGTCGGCCTGGAGGACTCCGGCACGCTGGCCGCCGAGGCGCTGCGCGCCGAGGGCGCCGTGATCGTCGTAGGAGAGCGGCTCGCCGCGGTCGCCGGCGGACTCACCGCCGCCGTACGCGCGGCCACCGCGACCGGCGCCCGGCTGGTGTGGATCCCGCGGCGGGCCGGAGAGCGCGGCGCCGTCGAGGTGGGCGCGCTGCCGTCGCTGCTGCCGGGCGGACGCCCGGCGACCGATCCGCGCGCGCGTGAGGAGGTCGCCGCGGCCTGGGGGCTCGCCGAACTGCCCCTGCGCTACGGCCGTGACACCCAACAGATCATCGAGTCCGCCGCCACCGGCGAACTGTCGGCCCTCGTGGTCGCGGGCGTGGGGGTCGCCGACCTGCCCGACCCGGCACGCGCGCGTGAGGCGTTCGAGAGCGTCGGCTTCCTGGTGTCGCTGGAACTGCGGCCCAGCGAGGTCACCGAGCACGCCGACGTCGTCCTGCCGGTCGCCGCCGTCGCCGAGAAGGCCGGGACCTTCCTCAACTGGGAGGGCAGGGTGCGCTTCTTCGAGGCGGCGCTCAAGCCCGACCAGATGACCCGCCGCCTCGCACCGACCGACGGGCGCGTGCTGCAGATGCTGGCCGACGCCATGGACGTCCACCTGGGCCTGCCCGATCTGCGCACCGCGCGCGCGGAGATCGACCGGCTCGGCCCCTGGGACGGCCCGCGGGCCTCCGAGCCCATGGAGTCCGCCGCAGCGCTGCCGCGTCCGGCCGCCGGAGAGGCCGTACTCGCCGGCCACCGGCTGCTGCTCGACCACGGTGTCCTGCAGGAGGGCGACGAGGCGCTCGCCGGTACCCGGCACGCCGCTCGCGCGCGCGTGTCGGCCGCGACGGCCGCCGAGGCGGGCGTCGCGAACGGCGACCTCCTCGCCGTCACCGGTCCCGAGGGCACGACCGAACTCCCGCTCCAGATCACCGAGATGCCGGACCGGGTGGTCTGGCTCCCGCTGAACTCCGTCGGCGGCGGCGTCGCCTCCGACACCGGGGCCACGCCCGGCTCCCTCGTCCGCATCGGCCCGGCGGCACTTGCCGAAGAGGCCCCCAAGGAGGTGGAGGCATGAGCCCGTACCTCGCCGCTGAAGACCTCTCGATGTTCGGCCGCGACCCCTGGTGGCTGGTCGTCGTCAAGGCGGTGTTCTGCTTCGCATTCCTGATGGTGACCGTGCTGTTCTCCATCGTCTGGGAGCGCAAGGTCGTCGCCTGGATGCAGCTGCGCATCGGTCCCAACCGGCACGGCCCCTGGGGCATGCTCCAGTCGCTCGCCGACGGCGTGAAGCTGATGCTCAAGGAAGACATCATCGTCAAACGCGCGGACAAGGTGGTCTACGTCCTCGCACCGATCGTCGCGGCCATCCCGGCCTTCATGGCGATCGCGGTGATCCCCTTCGGGCCGGCCGACGACGAGATCTCGATCTTCGGCACGCGCACCACGATGCAGCTCACCGACCTGCCGATCGCGATGCTCTACATCCTCGCGGTCGCCTCCGTCGGCATCTACGGCATCGTCCTCGCGGGCTGGAGTTCCGGATCCACCTACCCGCTCCTCGGCGGCCTGCGTTCCTGCGCGCAGATGATCTCCTACGAGATCGCCATGGGCGCCGCGTTCGCCTCGGTGTTCCTCTACTCGGGGTCGATGTCGACGTCGACGATCGTCGAACAGCAGCAAGACCGCTGGTACATCCTGCTGCTGCCGGTCTCTTTCATCCTCTACATCGTCACGATGGTCGGCGAGACCAACCGCGCCCCCTTCGACATGCCGGAGTCCGAGGGCGACCTGGTCGGCGGCTTCAACACCGAGTACTCGTCCATCAAGTTCGCGATGTTCATGCTCGCCGAGTACGTGAACATGGTGACGGTCTCGGCCGTGTCGACCACCCTGTTCCTCGGCGGCTGGCGTGCCCCGTGGCCGATCAGCGCAGTCTGGGAGGGCGCGAACCACGGCTGGTGGCCGCTGCTCTGGTTCGTCATCAAGGTCCAGCTGCTGCTGTTCTTCTTCATCTGGCTGCGCGGCACGCTCCCGCGCGTCCGCTACGACCAGCTGATGAAGCTCGGCTGGAAGGTCCTCATCCCGGTCTCGGTGACCTGGCTGATGCTCGTCGCCACCGTGCGGGTCCTGCGCAACGAGCACTACGACTTCGCCGACATCGCCCTCTACGTCGGCGGCGGTGTCCTCGCGCTGCTGCTGATCTCCTTCGTCGCCGACATGTTCCGCGAGAAGGCGAAGACGGCCGAGTCGCCCGCCGCCCAGGCGGCCGGATTCGACCCGATGGCGGGCGGATTCCCCGTGCCGCCGATGCCCGGACAGGAGCTGCCGCCGGTGCCGAGGCGCCGCCCGCGCCAGGAGCGGGAGCTGATTGTCAGTGGTGGGCCGGACACTGTCAGTGACGGATCTTCGGATGGAAAGGAGGCGTCCGATGGCTGAGGAGCCCAAGGAGACCGGGCAGACGAAGCCCGGCTTCCAGAACCCGGTGGCCGGCTTCGGCGTGACCTTCAAGGCCATGTTCAAGAAGCGGCTGACCGAGCAGTACCCGGAGCAGCACAAGACCACGGCCCCGCGGTTCCACGGACGGCACCAGCTCAACCGCCATCCGGACGGCCTGGAGAAGTGCGTCGGCTGCGAGCTGTGCGCCTGGGCCTGCCCCGCCGACGCCATCTACGTGGAGGGCGCCGACAACACCGACGAGGAGCGCTACTCCCCGGGCGAGCGGTACGGCCGCGTCTACCAGATCAACTACGCCCGCTGCATCCTGTGCGGGTTGTGCATCGAGGCGTGCCCCACGCGCGCGCTGACGATGACCAACGAGTTCGAACTGGCCGACTCCAGCCGCGCCAACCTCATCTACACCAAGGAGCAGCTGCTCGCCGGCCTCGAGGACGGCATGGTCGACACGCCCCACGCGATCTTCCCCGGCACAGACGAGCAGGACTACTACCGGGGCCTGGTGACAGAGGCGGCGCCGGGGACCGTACAGCAGGTCGCCGTGTCCAAGGGAGAGGCCCCGCAGGAGGCCGCGTCCACCCTCGGCGACCAGGAACCGGCGTCGGAAGAGGTGACCGGCCGATGAGCGCGCAACTCGCCGCCTACACCACCTCCACCGGTGAGGCCTTCCAGTTCTGGGTCCTCGGCACCGTCGCGGTGATCGGTGCTCTGTGCACCGTCTTCATGAAGAAGGCCGTGCACAGCGCCCTCTGTCTCGCCGGCACCATGATCGTCCTGGCCGTGTTCTACCTCGCCAACGGCGCCTACTTCCTCGGGATCGTGCAGATCGTCGTCTACACGGGCGCGATCATGATGCTGTTCCTGTTCGTGGTGATGCTCGTCGGCGTGACGGCCGCGGACTCGCTGAAGGAGACCATCAAGGGCCAGCGCTGGCTGGCCCTTCTGTGCGGGGTCGGCTTCGGCGTCCTGCTGCTCGCGGGCATCGGGAACGCCTCCCTGAAGGAGTTCGCCGGCACCGGCCAGGCGAACGCGAACGGCAACGTGGAGGGCCTCGCGTCCCTCATCTTCACGAAGTACGTCTTCGCCTTCGAGATCACCGGCGCCCTGCTGATCACGGCCGCCGTCGGCGCCATGGTGCTCACCCACCGCGAGCGCACCGAACGTGCCATGACGCAGCGCGAGCTGTCCGAGCAGCGCATCCGCGAGGCCACGTACATTCCGCCGCTGCCCGCCCCCGGTGTCTACGCCCGGCACAACGCCGTGGACATCGCGGGCCTGCTGCCCGACGGCACCCCGTCGGAGCTGACCGTCAGCAAGACGCTGCGCGAGCGCGGTCAGATCCGTGACGTGTCCGCGGAGGCGCTCAACGACCTGCGGGCCCTGGAACAGCGCGCCGAGGAGCGCCTGGAGCGGACCGCGATCGAGCCGACGACGTTCAAGCGGCCCGAGGAGGCGTCGAAGTGAACCCCGTCAACTACCTCTATCTCGCGGCCCTGCTGTTCACCATCGGCGCGACCGGGGTGCTGATCAGGCGCAACGCGATCGTCGTGTTCATGTGCATCGAGCTGATGCTCAACGCCTGCAACCTCGCGTTCGTCGTCTTCTCCCGGATGCACGGCAACCTCGACGGCCAGATCATCGCCTTCTTCACGATGGTCGTCGCCGCCGCGGAGGTCGTGGTGGGCCTCGCGATCATCGTGTCGCTGTTCCGTACCCGCCACTCGGCCTCGGTCGACGACGCCAGCCTGATGAAGCTGTAAGGGGTCGGAAGAATCGTGGAGAACCTGATCGCGCTGCTCATCGCGGCGCCCCTGCTCGGAGCGGCCGTCCTCCTGGTCGGCGGCCGGCGGCTGGACGCCGTCGGCCACTGGATCGGCACGCTCCTGTCGGCCGCCTCCTTCGTGTTCGGCCTGATCCTCTTCGCCGACCTGCTCGGCAAGAACGCGGAACACCGCACGCTGACCCAGCACCTGTGGACGTGGATCTCGGTCGGCAGCTTCCAGGCGGACGTCACCTTCCGCCTCGACCAGCTGTCGATGACGTTCGTCCTGCTGATCACGGGCGTCGGCTCACTCATCCACCTGTACTCGGTCGGGTACATGGAGCACGACGAGCGCCGCCGCCGCTTCTTCGGCTACCTGAACCTGTTCCTCGCGGCGATGCTGCTGCTCGTCCTCGCCGACAACTACCTGCTGCTCTACGTCGGCTGGGAGGGCGTCGGCCTTGCCTCCTACCTGCTGATCGGCTTCTGGCAGCACAAGCCCAGCGCGGCCACGGCGGCGAAGAAAGCCTTCCTCGTCAACCGTGTCGGCGACATGGGCCTGTCGATCGCGATCATGCTGATGTTCACCACCTTCGGCAGCTTCGCCTTCGGCCCCGTCCTCAGCCACACCGGTGACACCAGCGAGGGCAGGCTCACCGCGATCGGCCTGATGCTCCTGCTCGCCGCCTGCGGCAAGTCCGCGCAGGTGCCGCTGCAGTCCTGGCTCGGGGACGCGATGGAGGGCCCCACCCCGGTGTCGGCCCTGATCCACGCCGCGACGATGGTGACGGCGGGTGTCTACCTGATCGTCCGCTCCGGTGCCATCTTCAACGCGGCTCCCGACGCCCAGCTGGTGGTCACCGTCGTCGGAGCGGTCACGCTCCTCTTCGGTGCGATCGTCGGTTGCGCGAAGGACGACATCAAGAAGGCGCTGGCCGGCTCGACCATGTCGCAGATCGGCTACATGGTGCTGGCCGCGGGTCTCGGCCCCATCGGCTACGTCTTCGCGATCATGCACCTGGTCACGCACGGCTTCTTCAAGGCCGGGCTGTTCCTCGGCGCCGGTTCCGTCATGCACGGCATGAACGACGAGGTCGACATGCGCAGGTACGGCGGCCTGCGCAAGTACATGCCGATCACCTTCGCCACGTTCGGCCTCGGCTACCTCGCCATCATCGGCTTCCCGTTCCTGTCCGGCTTCTACTCCAAGGACGCGATCATCGAGGCGGCCTTCGCGAAGGGCGGTACGCAGGGCTGGATCCTCGGCGGCGTGGCCCTGCTGGGCGCGGCCATCACCGCCTTCTACATGACGCGCGTGATGCTGATGACGTTCTTCGGAGAGGAGCGTTGGAAGAACCAACCCACTCGCTCCCCGGAGGTGCCGAGCGCGGAACCCGCGGCCGAGCACCGCGGCGAGCACGCCGAGCCGCACCCGCACGAGTCGCCCAAGGTCATGACGATCCCCATGATCCTGCTGGCCGTCGGCTCGGTCTTCGGCGGTTTCTTCTTCCACCTCGGCGACCGCTTCCTGCACTGGCTGGAGCCGGTCACCGGCTACAGCGAGGGCAACTCGCCGGTCAGTGCCGCGGAGGTCACCGGCGCGACCATCGTGTGCCTGGTCGTCGGTGTCGCCATCGCCTGGGCCCAGTACGGCCGCAAGCCCGTCCCGGTCGTCGCCCCGCGCGGCTCGCTCCTCACCCGGGCAGCGCGGCGCGACCTGCTCCAGGACGACTTCAACCACGTCGTCCTGGTGCGCGGCGGCGAGCACCTCACGCGCTCCCTGGTGTACGTCGACCACACCCTGGTCGACGGCGTCGTCAACGGCACGGCGGCCGGGTTCGGCGGCCTGTCCGGGCGGCTGCGCCGGGTCCAGAACGGGTTCGCCCGCTCCTACGCGGTCTCGATGTTCGGCGGTGCGGCACTCCTGGTCGCCGCGACCCTGCTGATGAGGGCGGTCTGATACCGATGTCCTTTCCCCTGCTGACAGCGACGGCGGCACTCCCGGCCGTCGGAGCGGTGGCCACGGCCGCCGTACCGGTCACGCGCCGCACCGCCGCCAAGTGGCTGGCGCTGGTCGTCTCACTCGCCACCCTCGCCCTGGCGGTCACCGTCCTGGTCCGCTTCGACCCGGACGGAGCCCGCTACCAGCTCACCGAATCCCACGCCTGGATCAAGGACTTCGGGGTCAGGTACGAGCTGGGCGTCGACGGCATCGCGGTGGCCCTGATCGCGCTGACCGCCCTGCTGATCCCGTTCGTGATCCTCGCCGGCTGGCACGACGCCGACCCGCTGGAGACCGGAAGCCGCCGCTGGCGGCCCACCCAGGGCTTCTTCGCGCTGATCCTGGCCGTCGAGGCGATGGTGCTCATCTCCTTCGAGGCCACCGACGTCTTCCTCTTCTACATCTTCTTCGAAGCCATGCTCATCCCGATGTACTTCCTCATCGGCGGCTTCGGGGACCGTGCCCACGAGCACGGCGAGGAGGCGGCCTCCACGCAGCGTTCGTACGCGGCGGTGAAGTTCCTGCTCTACAACCTCGTCGGCGGTCTGATCATGCTGGCCGCGGTGATCGGCCTCTACGTGGTGGCCGGCAACTTCTCGCTCGCGGAGATCGCCCAGGCGCGCGCGAGCGGCTCGCTGCACATGGCGACCAACACCGAACGCTGGCTGTTCCTCGGCTTCTTCTTCGCCTTCGCTGTGAAGGCCCCGCTGTGGCCGCTGCACACCTGGCTCCCCAACGCCATGCAGGAGTCCACCGCCCCGGTCGCCGTCCTCATCACCGCGGTCGTCGACAAGGTGGGCACCTTCGCGATGCTCCGCTTCTGCCTCCAGCTGTTCCCCGAGGCCAGCAAGTGGGCGACGCCCGTCATCCTCGTACTGGCGCTCATCAGCATCATCTACGGGGCGCTGCTCGCGGTCGGGCAGCGGGACATCAAGCGGCTGGTGGCGTACGCGTCGATCTCGCACTTCGGCTTCATCATCCTGGGCATCTTCGCGATGACCAGTCAGGGCCAGTCCGGCGCCACGCTCTACATGGTCAACCACGGCATCTCCACGGCCGCGCTGATGCTGGTCGCCGGCTTCCTGATCTCCCGGCGCGGCTCGCGGCTCATCGCCGACTACGGCGGTGTGCAGAAGGTCGCCCCGGTGCTCGCCGGCACCTTCCTGATCGGCGGCCTCGCCACCCTCTCCCTCCCCGGACTCGCGCCGTTCGTGAGTGAGTTCCTGGTCCTGGTCGGCACGTTCACGCGCTACCCGGCGATCGGCATCATCGCCACCTTCGGCATCGTCCTCGCCGCGCTCTACACCCTCGTGCTGTACCAGCGGACGATGACGGGCCCGGTGAAGCCCGAGGTCTCGGCGATGCCCGATCTTCGCGCGCGCGAGCTGGTGGTCGTCGCCCCGCTGATCGTGCTGCTGATCTTCCTGGGCGTCTATCCGAAGCCCGTCACGGACATCGTCAACCCGGCGGTCAAGCAGACCATGTCCGACGTACACAAGACCGATCCCAAGCCCTCGGTGGAGGCGGCCAAGTGAGCGCAACAGCCGTCCACAGCCTGTGGACAACCGCGGCCGAGCCGATCTCGAAGATCCCCACGCCGAAGATCGAGTACGGGCAATTGTCGCCGACCTTGATCATCGTCGGCACGGCGCTGGTCGGGGTACTGATCGAGGCGTTCGTCCCGCGCCGGTCCCGCTACTACGCGCAGGTGTTCGTGTCCGTCGTGGCCCTCTGTGCCGCGTTCGCCGCGGTCGTCGCGCTGGCGGCCGACGGGTACGGCACCACCAAGGCGCACATCGCCGCCATGGGCGCGATCGCGGTCGACGGGCCGTCCCTGTTCCTGCAGGGCACGATCCTGCTGGCCGGTCTCGTCGGCCTGTTCACCTTCGCCGAGCGGCGCCTGGACCCCGAGGCACACGGCAACCGGGTCGACTCGTTCGCCGCCCAGGCCGCGTCCGTGCCGGGCAGCGACAGCGAGAAGGCCGCCGTGAAGGCCGGGTTCACCACCACCGAGGTGTTCCCGCTGCTGCTCTTCGCGATCTCCGGCATGCTGCTCTTCCCCGCGGCCAACGACCTGCTGACGCTGTTCGTGGCCCTGGAGGTCTTCTCCCTGCCGCTGTACCTGCTGTGCGCGCTGGCCCGCCGCAAGCGGCTCATGTCGCAGGAGGCCGCGGTCAAGTACTTCCTGCTCGGGGCGTTCGCCTCCGCGTTCACGCTCTTCGGCATCGCTCTGCTGTACGGCTACGCGGGATCCATGTCGTACGCGCGCATCGCGCAGGTCGTCGACGGCACCGTCACCAACGTCGATCCGGCGCTGGCGAACACCATGGGCAACGACGCGCTCCTGCTGATCGGCGCGGCCCTGATCACGATGGGCCTGCTGTTCAAGGTGGGCGCGGTGCCGTTCCACATGTGGACGCCCGACGTCTACCAGGGCGCGCCGACCCCCGTGACGGGCTTCATGGCGGCGGCGACGAAGGTGGCGGCGTTCGGCGCGCTGCTGCGCCTGCTGTACGTCGTCCTGCCGGGCATGCGCTGGGACTGGCGGCCGGTCATGTGGGCGGTGGCCGTGATCACCATGCTGGGCGGCGCGATCGTCGCGATCACGCAGACCGACATCAAGCGACTGCTGGCGTACTCGTCCATCGCGCACGCCGGATTCATCCTCGCCGGTGTCATCGCGACCTCGAAGGACGGCGTGTCGTCCGTCCTGTTCTACCTGGCCGGGTACTCGTTCGTGACGATCGGCGCCTTCGCGGTGGTCACGCTGGTGCGCGACGCGGGCGGCGAGGCGACCCACCTGTCCAAGTGGGCCGGGCTCGGCCGCCGTTCACCGCTGGTGGCGGCCGTGTTCGCGGTATTCCTGCTGGCCTTCGCCGGTATCCCGCTGACCTCCGGTTTCGCCGGGAAGTTCGCCGTGTTCAAGGCGGCGGCGGACGGCGGCGCGGCCCCGCTGGTCGTGATCGGTGTGATCTCCTCGGCGATCGCCGCGTTCTTCTACATCCGGGTGATCGTGCTGATGTTCTTCAGCGAGCCGCGGGCGGAGGGGCCGACCGTGGCCGTGCCGTCGCCGCTGACCATGGCGGCGATCGGCGTGGGCGTGGCGGTGACGGTGGTGCTCGGTGTGGCGCCGCAGTACTTCCTGAACCTGGCCGGCCAGGCGTCGGTGTTCGTGCGCTGAGCCCCTGCTCACAGCCGTGCGGCCCCGGTTCCTCCGAGCGAGGAGCCGGGGCCGTCGCACGTCAGTGTCCCGCCATGCCCTGCATGGTCGAGGAGGGGCACTTCACGGTCGGGTTCCACTGGGCGAAGAGGCCGCTGGGGTTCTTCTTGTAGAGCCATACGTGCAGGTCGTAGTGGCGGGGCATGCCCGGGTAGTGACCGGCCATGGGGCCCTGGAAGTCGTGCCCGAACAGGCGGGGCCGCTTCATGTTCTTCCCGGTGACCGGAACGACCCACTCCACGCCGACGAGCCGGCGCCGGCCGTTGGCGGCGTCCTCGTAGAGCAGGGCGGCGGGCTTCTTCGGGTCGAGGGAACCGAACCGGGACTCGTTGAAGTAGTGGAATCCCATGCCGCCCTGGGCGCGGGACAGGCACAGGTGAGGTTCGTAGCCGTTGGCGGTCGCGAGCGGCAGGTAGGTGTACTGCGCCGTGGCGGAGTAGGCCTCGCTCAGCTGCTGTTCGGTGGACAGGTCCGTGTCTGAGGCGTGGGCGGGCGCGGAAGCGGGCAGGGCGAGGGCCGAGACGAGGGCGAGGGCGGCTCCGGCGAGACGAGCGATCATGAGGTGGGGCTCCTAGGGGCAGGTGAGTGGCATCGCGAACGCGTGGAATCGGGCGCGAAGCGTGATCCGTAGGCGGGCGGACCTCCTCCCGGCCCGCCTCCAGCAGCCTGTTACCGGGCGAGGGGAGGCGGCCATCCAGGAGCACCCAATGGGGCGGCGGCGGCCGCAGATAAGCACCCAATCGGTTGAGCGGCGGCCGCTGGGAAGCATCCGATCGGTTCATGTGACGAGTCACCCGCACCTGTGGACAACTTCCTGCACTGTCGGCGCGGACCCCTATCGTGGACGCAGTGGTCGAGGAACGACGCGGGGGACAGGACACGGGGGACAGGACGATGAGCGCGACGGGCGGGATCAGCGACATGCCAACAGTGACCGAGGGGCCGGGCGCGGCCGAGAGCGAGGCGCTGGCCACGCTGCACCGGGTCTTCGGGTACGAGGCCTTCCGCGGCGAGCAGCAGGCGATCATCGAACACGTGGTGGCGGGCGGTGACGCCCTCGTACTCATGCCGACCGGCGGCGGCAAGTCGCTGTGCTACCAGATCCCGGCCCTGGTCAGACCGGGCACGGGCGTGGTGGTCTCACCGCTGATCGCGCTGATGCAGGACCAGGTGGACGCCCTGCGTGCCCTCGGCGTGCGGGCCGGCTTCATCAACTCCACGCAGGACTTCGACGAGCGACGCGTGGTCGAGGCCGAGTTCCTCGCGGGCGAGCTGGACCTGCTGTACCTCGCCCCGGAGCGGCTGCGTGTGCAGAGCACGCTCGACCTGCTTTCCCGCGGCAAGATCTCCCTCTTCGCGATCGACGAGGCGCACTGTGTGTCCCAGTGGGGCCACGACTTCCGCCCCGACTACCTGACCCTCTCCCTGCTCGGCGAGCGCTGGCCGGACGTCCCCAGGATCGCCCTCACCGCCACGGCCACGCGCGCCACCCACCAGGAGATCACCCAGCGGCTCAACCTGCCGACGGCCCGCCACTTCGTCGCCAGTTTCGACCGGCCCAACATCAAGTACCGGATCGTGCCCAAGGCCGACCCCAGGAAGCAGCTGCTCGCCTTCCTCAGGGAGGAGCACGCGGGCGACGCCGGCATCGTCTACTGCCTCTCCCGCAATTCGGTGGAGCGGACCGCCGAGTTCCTGAGCGCCAACGGCATCGAGGCGGTGCCCTACCACGCGGGCCTGGACGCCGGCACGCGCGCGGCTCACCAGTCACGGTTCCTGCGCGAGGACGGCCTGGTCGTGGTCGCGACCATCGCCTTCGGCATGGGCATCGACAAGCCGGACGTGCGGTTCGTCGCCCACCTGGATCTGCCCAAGTCGATCGAGGGCTACTACCAGGAGACGGGCCGCGCGGGCCGCGACGGCCTGCCCTCCACGGCCTGGATGGCCTACGGCCTCAACGACGTCATACAACAGCGCAAGCTGATCCAGTCCGGCGAGGGCGACGAGGCGTTCCGCCGCCGGGCCGCCGCCCACCTCGACGCCATGCTCGCCCTGTGCGAGACCGCCCAGTGCCGGCGCGGCCAGCTGCTGGCCTACTTCGGCCAGGAGCCCGGCGCCGTCGGGTGCGGCAACTGCGACACCTGCGTCACCCCGCCGGAGACCTGGGACGGCACCGTCGCCACGCAGAAGGCGCTGTCGACGGTGGTACGGCTGCAGCGGGAACGCGGGCAGAAGTTCGGCGCCGTGCAGATCGTCGACATCCTGCTCGGCAAGCGCACCGGCAAGGTGATCCAGTTCGACCACGACCAGCTGTCCGTCTTCGGCATCGGCCAGGACCTCAGCGAGGGCGAGTGGCGGGGCGTCATCCGGCAACTGCTGGCCCAGGGCCTACTCGCGGTCGAGGGAGAGTACGGCACGCTGGTGCTCACCGAGGCAAGCGCTTCGGTGCTGCGCCAGGAGCGCCAGGTGCCGCTGCGCAAGGAGCCGAAGAAGCCTGCCGCCTTCCGGTCCGGTTCCGGCACCTCTTCCGGCCGGGGCGACCGAAAGGCCAAGGCCGCCGCCGTCGAACTGCCCGACGAACTGGTTCCCGCCTTCGAGGCCCTGCGCGCCTGGCGCGCCGAACAGGCCCGCGAGCAGGGCGTCCCCGCGTACGTCATCTTCCACGACGCCACCCTGCGGGAGATCGTCGCCCGTTGGCCCGGCTCGGTGCGGGAGCTGGGCACGGTCAGCGGCGTCGGCGAGAAGAAGCTGGCGACGTACGGCGAAGGGGTGCTGGAGGCGCTGAACGCCCTGGGCGGACCGGGCTCCGCGACCGGTAGCTCCCCAGCCCCCGCGCCCGCCCGGTCCCCGGAGGACGACTGGCCCGAGCCGGACGAGGAGCCCGAGCCGGACGACTGGGCGTAGCCGCACGACCGGACATCGCCGCTGGAGGCCGTGCGGGGCCGCACCCTCCTCGGGTGCTGCTCCCCGGAGCGACGCGGGGGACCGTCACAGTCCCCGCGACGCATACGCCCTGACGTCCGCGTCCGAGTCGGTCGTGGCCGTGGCCAGGGCCGCCCGGACCTCCTCGGTGGTCTCATGCCGGGTCAGGGCCAGGACGGCCGCCTTGCGCACATCGGCGTTCGGGTCGGCGAGTGCCTTGGCGAGGGCGGGTACGGCGGTCTCGGCGGACGCGACCGACAGTGCGGTGGCGGCGCCTGAGCGAACCTGCCAGGCCGGGTCCGACAGGGCGGCCACGGCACGGGCGGCGAGCGGTGACGGGCATCCGGCCGTGGCCAGCGCACCGAGCGCGGCACCGCGCACCAGCGGGTCGGCGTCCTCGGTGAGCCGGTCCAGGGCGCCGCTGAGCACCTCCCGGGCCAGCGTTTCCAGAGGCGCCGGGCTGACGGCGGCCAGCGCCTTGGCCACGGTGACGCGGACCTCCCGGGAGGGATCGTTCGCGGCGCCCGCCAGCGGTTCGGCCGCGTCGACCGAGACGAGGGCGCGCACGGCCTCGATCCGCACGGAGATGTCGGGGTCGTCCAGAGCGGCGCCGAACACGGCGGCGTCGCCCAGCCGCAGCGCGCGCAGCACGTCGAGGGCGGCGGCGCGGACCACGGGGTCGGCCTCGGCGAGCGCGCCGGTGAGGGCGGCGCCCAGCGCGGGTTCGGGAGGCAGGGTCTCGACGAGTTCGCGCAGAGAGGCCGCAGCGGTCTCACGGACCTCCGTGTCGGGGTCGCCGAGGGCACCTGCCAGTGCCTGCCCGGTGCCGGGCGGCACGGTCTCGGTGAGGACCGAGACGGCCGTACGGCGGACCGCGGGGTCGGGATCGGACAAGTAGGGCTTCAGGGAGACGAGTTCGGGCTCCTCCTCGGCCAGCTCCAGCAGCTCGAGGAGCCGAGGCGAGGCGGAGCCGAGGATGCCGCCCGTGTCCGTGGTCCCGGCGGCGCGGGCGGACGTCGGTCCAGCGGTGACTGGCACCACATCGCGCGGGCCGGCCGTGGCGACGTCCTCGGCGTGGACCTCGCCGAGCCGCCTGGAGAGACCGCCGGCCGGGGCGAAGCCCTCGACGGGAACCACATAGGGAGCCACGGGACGGGCCGTGAACTCCATCGCACCAGAGGGGGACTTGTGCAGATCGAGATGGTGGAACCAGGAGGCGTCGTCACGCCGGGGGTGGTCGATGCGGTTGTGGTAGAGCCCCCAGCGGGACTCGGTACGGGCGAGGGAGGCCCGGGCGGCCATCTCCGCGCAGTCGCGGATGAAGGTGACCTCGGCGCAGCGCATCAACTCGTGCGCGGTACGGGCGCCCATGGCGGCGATGTCGGCGTGCATCCGCTCGAAGGCCTCCAGCGCGAGGGAGAGCCGGGCGCCGGACTTGGGCGGTGCCACGTAGTCGTTCACGAAGCGACGCAGCTTGTACTCGACCTGGGTCTGCGGCGGGCCGTCCGGGTTGCGCAGCGGGCGGTAGATCAGCTCGTGCGCCTCACACACCTGGTCCGCGGGAAGCTCCCCCTCGTACGCCGAGAACCGGGCGGCGTCCGCACCCGCGAGGTCGCCGAAGACGAAGGCGCCGATCATGTAGTTGTGCGGGACGCAGGCGAGGTCGCCGGCGGCGTACAGGCGGGGGACGGTCGTACGGGCGTGGTCGTCGACGCGGACGCCGGAGGCGGAGTGGCCGCCGCACAGGCCGATCTCGGAGATGTGCATCTCGACGTCGTGGGTGCGGTAGTCGTGCCCGCGCCCGGCGTGGAAGGTGCCCCGGGTGGGCCGCTCGGTGGAGTGCAGGATGGACTCCAGCGCGGAGATCGACTCCTCGGGCAGGTGGCTCAGTTTCAGGTAGACGGGACCGCGGTCGCTGGCGACCTCGGCGGCGAACTCGGCCATCATCTGCCCGGACCAGTAGTCGGAGTCGACGAAGCGCTCGCCGTGCCGGTTGACCTGGTAGCCGCCGAAGGGGTTGGCGACGTAGGCGCAGGCCGGCCCGTTGTAGTCCTTGATCAGCGGGTTGATCTGGAAGCACTCGATGCCGGTCAGCTCGGCACCCGCGTGGTAGGCCATGGCGTACCCGTCACCGGCGTTGGTGGGGTTCTCGTAGGTGCCGTAGAGGTATCCGGAGGCGGGCAGACCGAGACGTCCGCAGGCGCCGGTCGCGAGGATCACCGCGCCCGCCCGGACGGTGACGAAGGCGCCCGTGCGCGTGTTGAGACCAACCGCCCCCACCGCCCGCCCGTCGCCCGGCGCGGTCAGCACGCGCACCGGCATCACCCGGTTCTCGATGCGTATCCGCTCCCGCATCTCACGACGCCGCAACTGCCGGTACAGGACCTTCTTGACATCCTTGCCTTCCGGCATCGGCAGTACGTACGAGCCGGAGCGATGCACCTGGCGGACCGCGTACGCGCCATGCTCGTCCTTCTCGAACTTGACCCCGTACGACTCCAGTCGCTGGACCATCGCGAAGCCGCGCGTCGCGGTCTGCCGGACGGTGGACTGGTCGACGATGCCGTCGTTGGCGCGGGTGATCTCGGCGACGTAGTCGTCGGGCTCGGCGCGGCCCGGGATGACCGCGTTGTTGACGCCGTCCATGCCCATGGCCAGCGCGCCGGAGTGCCGTACGTGGGCCTTCTCCAGGAGCAGGACGTTCGCGCCGCGCTCGGCGGCGGTCAGGGCGGCCATGGTGCCGGCGGTGCCGCCGCCGACGACGAGGACGTCGCAGGTCAGCTCCTCGGCGTCGGTGACGGCCGGGATCTCCAGGGGGTTCTGCGCGGGGGCGTTGGCGGGGGTGGTCACCGGGGTGCCTTTCAGGTGCCGAGCGAGGAGAGGACGGCGCGGCGCAGGGCCACGCGGGCCGGGTCGTCGAGGGCGCCGCGATCCCGCGGGCGCGGTACGTCGCGCACGGCGGCCACACGGCCGGCGCCCAGGAGGGCGACGCGGTCGCCGAGGAAGAGCGCCTCGTCCACGTCGTGGGTGACGAAGGCGACGGTCGCGCCCGTGCCGCGCAACACCTCCACCAGCAGGTCCTGCATGCCGGATCGGGTCTGCGCGTCGAGGGCGCCGAAGGGCTCGTCCATGAGGACGGCGCGGGGACTGCCGGCCAGCGAGCGGGCCAGTTGCCCACGCTGGCGCTGCCCGCCGGACACCCGGTGCGGCAACTGCCGTGCCTGCGCGCCGAGTCCGACGCGGGCGAGCCAGGACTCGGCCTGGGCGCGGCGTTCGGAGCGCGGAACCCCCTTGATGGCCAGCGGGAGTTCGACGTTGGCCCGCAGGGTGCGCCACGGCAGCAGCGCGTCCTCCTGGAAGACCAGTGCCCGGTCGGCGGACGGCCCGGTCAGCGGGTCGCCGTCCTGCTCCACCGCACCGGCCAGCGGGGACAACAGCCCGGCGAGTGTGCGCAGCAGCGTCGACTTGCCGCAGCCGGAGGGGCCGACGACGGTGAGGATCTCGCCGGGCGCGACGTCCAGGTCGACGTCGTGCAGCACCGGGGCGTCAGGCCGGCCGAGCACGGCCGCGCGCAGGGTCAGCCGGGTGCCACGCACGGCCTGCGGAGCCGGCGGGGCCGGAGCGGCGACGGTCTCGACCGTCTCAGACGAGGTGCTCATCGCGCGCCTCCTGCTCGGTGTCGTCGTGGTCCTGTTGCTGGGCCTCGGGCTGGTTCTCGGGGTCGTCGCCGGCCTTCACGGCGACCGGGGCGGCGACTCGGGGAACCGGCGGGCGGGACCGGCCGCCGGGGACGTAGGAGGTGCGGGGCAGCCATCGGGTCAGGCGGCGGCCGAGGAGTTCGACGGCCGTGGAGGTGACCCAGCCGAGGACACCGATCGTGACCATGCCGACGAAGACACCCGGGTAGTTCACGACCGTGTAGTCCTGCCAGGTGCGGTAGCCGACGCCGTACTGGCCGGAGATCATCTCGGCGGAGATCACGCAGATCCACGAGACGCCGATACCGACCGACAGGCCGCCGAAGATGCCGGGCAGCGCGCCCGGCAGCACGACCGAGCCGAGGATCCGCAGCCGGCCGCCGCCGAGGGTGCGCACCGCCTCCTCCCAGACGGGGGTGAGCGCCCGGACCGCGTGCCGGGTGGAGACCAGCACGGGGAAGAAGGCGGCGGTGCAGGTGATGAAGACGATGCCCTGCTCGTTCGAGGGGAACAGGAGGATCGCGACGGGGACGAGGGCGATGGCCGGGATCGGGCGGATGACTTCCAGGACCGGTCCGAGCAGGTCCTCGGCGAGGCGCGAGCGGGCCACGAGCACGCCCGTCGCCACGCCGAGGACGGCCGCCAGCGTGAAGCCGGTGAGGATCCGGGTGAGGCTGTCGGTCAGGTCGGTCCAGTAGTCGCCGCCGGAGAGCCGGTCGGCGAAGGCCCGGGCCACGTCGGTGACCGTCGGGAACTGCGAGAAGCGCAGCCACAGGTCGACGTCCAGGCTGGTCAGCAGCTGCCAGAGTCCGAGGGCGGCGGCCAGGGACGCCGCCCGCAGCGCATAACGGGCGAGTGGCCGCCGGGTCATGAGGACCGTCCGAGAGCGGCGGTGTACGACACGGTGCGGGCGCCCGTGTGGTGCGCGATGTACGTCTGCGCGGTCGCCGGGGCCACGAAGGGCAGCAGTTGGTCGCCGTCGGTCACCCAGACCGCCTTGTCGGCGAACCAGAGGGTGCCGGTGGTGGCGTCGGGGACGTAGGCGGCGCGGATGGCGTGCTGGTGCGCGGCCACGTAAGCCAGCAGTTGCTTCGGGGACTTGAAGGAGACGGTCTTCTCGCTGCCCTTGGTCCACACCTCGCTCGCCGCCGGTGCGGGCGTGGCGGCGAGCCGCTTGGAGTACGAGGCGTCGAGAGCCTTCTTCACGTACTGGTCGTCGACGAAGGAGTCCACGTCGATGTCGCCGGTCAGCTTGGCTGCCTTCAGCACGGACACGTCCTGCTTCAGCGCGGAGACGAGCTGCGGCTTGACGGCCGGGTCGAAGGTGGCGATGCCGTGGGCGCCGTTGTAGAGGTAGACGACCTCCGCGGGCAGTCCGGTGGCGTCGGCGACCTTCTCCGCGGCGGTCACCGGATGGTCGTTGAGATAGTCCGTGGCCTGCGTCTGGGCCTTGAGGAAGGCCTCCAGGACAGCCGGGCGCTGCTTGGCGAAGTCCTCACGGGCGGTGACGCCGTGGAAGGTGGGCAGGTTCAGCTGGGCGCCGTCGTACAGCGCCTTCGCCTTGCCCTGGTAGGCGAGCAGACCTGGCCAGGCGACGAACTGCGACAGGGCGTCCACGCTGCCGGCGGAGAGGGCCGAGGCGCCCACGGCGGGCTGCTGGTTGAGCTTCGAGACACCGGTGTTCGGGTCGATGCCGGCGCGCTGCAGGGCCCGCACGAGGGTGCCGTCGGCGGCGGAGCCGACACTCGTGGAGACCTTCTTGCCCTTGAGGTCCTCCAGGGAGGAGAGCTTGGAGCCCGGGGCCGTGACCACGGTGTTCAGGCCGCCGCGCAGGTTGTAGCCGGTGACCGAGACCAGGTGCGTGGGGCGGCCGAGCTGCTTGCCGCGGGCCGCGTTCAGCAGCAGCGGGAAGTCGCCCATCGAACCGATGTCGATCTTCCCGGCGGTCATCTGGGCGGTGATCGGGGCACCGGTGGCGTAGTCCTGCCAGTCGACCTTGTAGGTGTGGCCGTCGTGCAGGGAGTTCAGCTGCTTCTCGAAGTAGCCGAGGGAGCGGAGCAGGGTTCCCGCGGTGACCGTGTTGATGGTCTTGGACTGGTAGCCGACGGTCACGGTGACCGTGGAGCCGCTGCCTGCCTCGGCGCTGCCGCCGCAGGCGGACAGGGGGAGGAGGAGCGCGGCGGCGGACAGGGCAACTGCCGTGCGTTTCATGGTGGTTCGGCCTCTCGCCGGAGCAGGTCGGAAGGATCAGCGGAGCAGGTAGGGCATGTTGACCGTGACGGCTCCGGTGGGACAGCGGGCCGCGCACGGGCCGCAGTACCAGCACTCGTCGACGTGCATGTACGCCTTGCCGCTGCTCTCGTCGATGGCGAGGGAGTCCAGCGGGCACATGTCCACGCAGAGCGTGCAGCCGTCGATGCACTTCGACTCGTCGATGGTCACGGGCACGTCGGCCCGCTGGGGCACCAAGGGCATGGCTGTCTCCAGGAAACGGGTCAGGCGGGGTTACGGGGGGGACTACACGGAGCGGTGCAGGAGGCCGCTCATGGTGATGCGGTCGCCGCGGAAGCGGATGAACTCCAGGTCGACGGGGCGGCCGTCGGCCAGGTGCGTGAGGCGTTCCAGCATCAGCACGGCGGCGCCGCGCGGGGCCTGGAGCACGGCGGCGGAGTGGGCGTCCGCGTTCACCGCCTCAAGGGTGATCTCGGCGTGGCCGAGGGGCTGACCGGTGATGGCTTCCAGCAGGCGGAAGACATCGGTGTTCTCCAGGTCGGCGCCGATCAGGGCGCTGCCGACGTCGAGCGGGATGTAGGTGAGGTCGAGGGAGAGGGGGAGGCCGTTCAGGCGGCGCAGGCGTTCGATGTAGAGGACGTCGGCGCCGGCCGGGACGCGGAGGCGTTCGGCCACCGGGGCGGGTGCGGGGGCGGGGCCCATGGTGCGGACCTCGTTGGTGACGCGGCCGTGTTCGCGGAGGGTCTCCGCGAGGCCCATCAGACGGTCGAGCCCGTGCGGGTACTTCTGGGCGACGACCACGGTGCCGACTCCGGGCAGCCGCTCCACCAGGTCCTCCGCCCGGAGCAGGTCCAGTGCCTGGCGGACGGTGTTGCGGGTGGCGCGGTAGTCGGTGGCGAGGGTGGTCTCGTGGGGGAGGTTGCCGTCCGGGAAAGCGCCACTCAGGACCTGTTGGCGCAGGAGGTCGGCGAGCTGCCGGGCCCGGTCCGCACGCAACCGACGACGCGTCCGGTGGGCGGCGACGGTGGTCGCGGCGCCCTGACCGGCATGGTCGCGGGGGCGGTCGGTGGCTGGCATGGCTGGAACCATACCGAGGAGGTAGGGAAAGGGGTGTTGCCGGAGTGTTGCGCCATGTGAAGGGGTGTTGGATCGGGCGCTGAGCTGGGATTTCTTCGATCGGCGAGGAAGATCTGCCACCAGGGGCACGTGGCTTCCGGGCGCCCTCGGCCCCCCGTCGCCCTGGAGATGAAGCTCTGAGCGCGACGGCCGCGGCCGGGCCTACGACAGTGCCGTCAGCCCCGGTGCGAACGTGATCAGGAGCGGCAGTAGGGGCACCAGCGCAGCCACCGTCGTCGTGAGCGCCCGGTGCCTGCGGAGCAGTCGGGGCGGAGGCTCCAGGAGGCGGTCCACGCGTTCGCCGAGCAGACGGCGGCTGGAGGCGCAGGACAGCACGCCCCGGTGCTGGTTCAGCTCGATGAGGGCCAGGGCGGTGGTGAGGTGGCCGCAGCGGCGGGAGGCGGTGTCGTCGGCGGCCAGTTCGACCAGCCGGTGCGTCTGGTCGCAGAAGTGGGTGAAGAGCGGGACGCGCGGGAAGCCCGTGGCAAGCGCGGTGGACAGATGGAGAAGCCAGTCGTGGTGGGCGCGGGCGTGGCCGCGCTCGTGGGTGAGGACGGCGTCCAGTTGATGGTCGGTGAGGCGGTGCAGCGCCCCGGTGGTCACGACCAGCTGCGGCGGGTGCCCCGGCATCCACCAGGCGTCCGGATACTCGTCTTCCAGCACCAGCATCGGTCCGCGCGCCGACGGCAGGCCCGCGGGCAGATCGGGTGCGCGTTCGCGCAGGTGTGCCCGGGTCCGGCCGCGGCGTCGGCGGGCCTCGGCGAGTTCCCGGGCCAGCATCGCCGTCGTCCAGGCGGCCCCGCAGGCCAGCAGCACGGTCAGGGCGACCGCCCAGACCGGGGCCGCGGAGAGGTCGTACGCGGCGGTCACGGCGGGCGGCGCCGGGGCGAACACGTGGTCGCGGACGGTGTGGAAGACGGCTGCCGCGCCGAGGACCAGCGCGGTGAGACAGGACAGCAGGACCGTGGTGACCAGGCACTGCCACACCCACAGAGCGACCACGGGGTCCCGCTCGGGCCAGGCCGCCCGGGTCAGCGCACGCGGCGCCGGTACGGCGGCCGTCAGGGCGACGACGCTCAGCAGGAGCAGGCAGACGGTCATGCCGGGGCTCCGGTTCCTGGTCGGAGAGGCGTGCGGGTGTCGGGTGGTGCGGTGGCGACGCACCGGGGCGCATCGCGTCGTGCGTGTCCCCGTCAGTATGACGGGGATGCGGGCTGGGAGTCAGGTGTCGAGCGCCGATCGCTCCTACCGGGCGCCGCCCGCGCTTCCCTCCCGGCGCCATCGCCGGGTCGCTCCGGCGGCCGGCGCCCGCCGAATCCGCCGGCCGCGCCCGCCCCTACTCCCTCATGGCCGCCCGCATCGCCGCGACCATCTCGTCCTCCGTGGCCCCGAGTGCCCGCGCCTGCTCCGCGAACCCCCGTGCCAGAGCAGCGAGTTCGGCCGGGTCCGGGCGGTCGGCCGGCGTTGCGGGCAGCGGGGCCACCCGGGTGCCCGCGCCGCGCCGCGTGCGGATCAGGGACGCCGCCTCCAGCTCGCGGTAGGCGCGGGCCACCGTGCCCGCCGCCAGGCCGAGGTCGGCCGCCAGCTGCCGTACTGTCGGCAGCCGTTCGCCCTCCGGCAGGCGGCCGGTGGTGATCAGGGCGGCGAGCTGGCCGCGGATCTGTTCGTAGGGCGGGACGGGGCTCGTCGTGTCGACCCGTACGGCGGCACCGCTCACCGGCGGCCACCTCCGGTGGACCGACGCCGCCAGGACGCCCGCGGCGAGCACACGGTGAACAGCGCCCACGGCACCGTCACCAGGGCGACCACCGCCAGCGGCCACAGCACCGCGTTGGCCACGGTTCCCGCGGTCCCGTCGCAGGTCATGTCCATCAGCGCGCCGGACGCCGTGGAGGCCGCGCCCAGCAGCAGGGAGGACACCACCAGGCCCCAGGCGGCGACGACGGCCAGGGTCCGGTCGCGGCGGGACTGCTCGTCGCCGGGCCGGGTGGCGATCCGCCGCAGGGACCAGCCGCAGGCGGCGGTGGCGACGGTCAGGGAGGCCAGCATCGGCAGGCCGTAGGCGAAGCCGGGCCACGGGCCGTGCGACTGGGTCACACCCCGGCAGGTCAGGGTGAGGTCACGGCCGGCCCGGCCCAGGTCGTCCGGCGAGGCCACCACGCCCGCCACCACCAGGAGCACCACCAGCGCTCCGGCGAGGGCGAGGAGGAGCCAGGTGAGGCGGGGCGGCACGTAGTCGCGGACCCGGCGCGGGGCGAGCCCGGCCGTGCGGACGGCGCCCCGGGCCGGCGCGGTCAGGGCGTCGCCCGCAAGGACGCCGGCCACCGCGCACAGCCCGAAGGCCGGAATGGCGTACAGGATCCCGTCGCCGTGGTCGAGCGGCGACAGCCACCGCGCGGCGAGCGCTCCGACCACCAGGCCCGCCCAGCGGGCGTAGCGGTCGACGGGCGCGCGGGACGCCGGAGCGGCCGTACCGAGTTCTGTGTCAGTCATGACAAACCCCCGTGAAAGCAAGCACCTTGCACCCACCTGCTTGTATCAAGTGGTGGGTACAAGATGGCGTCCACGGCATGCTTGTGTCAAACATTTGCTACAAGCTGAGTTCAGCCCGACAAGACGAGGCCCAGCCCGACAAGCTGAGGCTCAGCCCGACACGACGCGTCCGCTGACCTCCCCCAGCCCGACCCGGGTCCCGTCCGCACCCGGCGCCCACGCCGACAGCGTCACGACGTCCCCGTCCTCCAGGAACGTCCGCTTGCCGTCCGGGAGGTCGAGCGGATCCCGGCCGTTCCAGGTCAGTTCCAGCAGTGAACCGCGCTGGCGCTCCTGTGGACCGCTCACCGTGCCCGATCCGTACAGGTCGCCGGTGCGCAGCGAAGCGCCGTTGACCGTCATGTGGGCGAGCTGCTGGGCGGCGGTCCAGTACATGGTGGAGAACGGCGGCTCGGACACCGTATGGCCGTTGATCGCGACGGAGATCCGCAGGTCGTAGCCGCCCGGATCGATGCCGGGTGCCGCGTCGTCGAGGTAGGGCAGCAGCGGGTGCGTGCGCTCCGGGGGCGCCACGTGCGCTTGCTCCAGCGCCTCCAGCGGGGTGATCCACGCCGACACCGAGGTCGCGAACGACTTGCCGAGGAACGGGCCGAGCGGGACGTACTCCCAGGCCTGGATGTCCCGTGCCGACCAGTCGTTCAGCAGGCACAGCCCGAAGACGTGCTCCCGGAAGTCGCCGAGCGCCACCGGCGCGCCCATCGTGGTGGGCGCGCCCACCACGAAGCCGACCTCGGCCTCGATGTCCAGCCGGATGGAGGGCCCGAAGACGGGTGCCGGGTCGCCGGGGCCCTTGCGCTGGCCGGACGGCCGTACGACGTCCGTGCCCGAGACGACCACCGTGCCGGAGCGGCCGTGGTAACCGATCGGGAGATGCTTCCAGTTGGGGGTCAGCGCGTCCTCGGCGTCCGGGCGGAAGATCCGCCCGACGTTCCGGGCGTGGTTCTCGGAGGCGTAGAAGTCGACGTAGTCCGCGACCTCGAAGGGCAGGTGCAGGGTCACCGACGACAAGGGGTGGAACAGCGGTTCGATCACCGACCGGTGCGAGGGCACCGTCACCCACGCCGTCAGCGCGCGCCGCACGTCCGACCAGGCCGTGCGTCCCGCGGCCAGCAGCGGGTTGAGGGTGGGCCGTGCGAGCAGGGAGACGTACGGCGAGCCGAGTGCGGCGGCCGCGGCGCCCGCGTCGAGGACGTGGTCACCGAGCCGGACGCCGACCCTCCGCTCCGTGCTGCCGGAGGGCGAGAACACGCCATAGGGGAGGTTGTGCGGACCGAAGGGGTCGCCCTCGGGGACGTCGAAGGGGGGCATGGGGTACTGCCTCACTCTCATCCGCGCCATGCATGGCGATGCGTTCCATGTGGTCGCGGCACACGTTACGGCCGAGTCGCGTGTCTTGGGCAGTGCCACAAGGGGCGCTCGAAAGGTTGCTCGGACAATGTCTAAAGAGTTCGCAATGTCCGGATAAGCCTTGTCGGAGGCGGCAATTCCGGCTTAGCGTCCTTTGGGGGACACGGCCGGGGTGGGTCCGGTCCGTAGGGGGGACACGTGGGGGGACCCGTGGGCGGAAACGCCGTCAGCGTGCCTTTCGAGGCGGATCGTGACGTGCCCGGACTGATCGTCAAGTTCGGCGACTATCCGCTGCACCATGGTGGTGTCGGCGCGATCCGCAGTCTGGGCCGCCTGGGCGTGCCCATGTACGCCATCACCGAGGACCCCTACACACCTGCGGCCTCCTCCCGCTATCTCAAACGGGCGTTCGTCTGGCCGACGACCGGGGCCGAGGATCCGGGTCACCTGGTCGAGGGCCTGTTGCGCATAGGCCGCCGGATCGGCCGCCCGACCGTCCTGATCCCGACCGACGAGGAGGCCGCCGTCCTGATCGCCGAGCACCAGGACGACCTGGCCGGTTCCTTTCTCTTCCCGCGTGTCGACCCGGCACTGCCGCGCCGGCTGGCCAGCAAGCAGGGCCTGCACGAGCTGTGCGTGGAACACGGCGTCGCGAGCCCGTCGGCGGCCTTCCCGGCGTCGTACGAGGAGATCGCCGCCTTCGCCGACAAGGCCCGCTTCCCGGTGGTGGCCAAGAACCGCGAGGCGTTCGTACGGCGCAGACGGCCCGCAGTCAACGGCACCACCAGGATCGCCACCCGCGAGGGACTGCTCGGGCTCGCCCGCGACTGGGGCGAGCAGCCCGGTGTGATCCTCCAGGAGTACCTGCCGAGGGAGGAGGCCGAGGACTGGATCGTGCACGCCTGCTTCGACGCCGACTCCACCCCGCTCGCCCTCTTCACCGGTGTCAAGGTCCGCTCCTGGCCGCCGCACGCGGGCATGACGGCGAACGCCTACGTCGTCGACAACCCGGAACTCGCCGACCTCGCCGCACGTTTCATCAAACAGATCGGCTTCAGCGGAATCATCGACCTGGACCTGCGCTTCGACCGGCGCGACGGACAGTACAAACTCCTCGACTTCAACCCGCGCATGGGCGCCCAGTTCCGACTCTTCGAGAACGAGTCGGGCGTGGACGTCGTACGCGCGATGCACCTGAACCTGACCGGCCGCCCCGTTCCGGAGGGGGAACAGCGGGCCGGCCACCGTTACATCGTGGAGAACATCGACCTGCCCGCCCTCCTCGCCTACCGCCGCAGCGGTTACACGACGCCGCACGCGCCGGCGAGGGCGAGCGGGACGGAGCTGGCCTGGCTCGCGGGTGACGACCCGATGCCGTTCCTCACGATGCTCGCCCGCTTCGTGCGCCCTGGCGCGAAGCACCTCTATCAGCTGTGGCGGACCAACCGCCGAGGCAGCAGCACCACCACGAAGTAGGCAAGGCCACGCGAGTGGCGCACCGTGTCTCTGGGGAGGGACTTCGTGAATCGACCGGTTGCAGTCATCGGGGCCGGGCCGTTCGGCCTGTCCACCGCCGCCCACCTGCGGGCGCGCGGGATCCCCGTACGCGTCTTCGGCGACCCCATGGTCAGCTGGCGCGACCACATGCCCGAGGGCATGCTCCTCAAGTCGACCCCCGCCGCCTCCAACCTCGACTGCCCGCAGCCCGGCAACACCCTCGCCGACTACTGTGACGCGGCCGGCATCCGGCGTCTGGTGACCGACGAGGACATCATCCCGGTGGAGACCTTCATCGCCTACGGCGAGTGGTTCCAGCAGAAGCTGATCCCCGACCTGGAGCGGGTGCGGGTCGTCTCCGTCGACCGCGACAAGAGCGGCGGGTTCGAACTCAAGCTGGACTCGGGAGAGTTGTTCACCGCCCGCGCGGTCGTGGTCGCCACCGGCCTGTCCGGGCTCGCCCACCTGCCCGCGGAGCTGGCGGGAGCGTCGGCGGACGGACCGGCGCCCACGGGCCCGGTCTCCCACAGTTCCCAGCACCACGACCTCACCCGGTTCGCCGGCAAGGAGCTGATCGTCGTCGGCGCCGGCCAGTCCGCCCTGGAGACGGCGGCCCTCGCGGCCGAGGCCGGTGCCCAGGTGCGCGTGGTCTCGCGCGGCCGCGGCCGGGTCGCCTTCGGCGCACCGCCCTGGCACCAGCCGAGGCTGCGCCCCGAGTCACCGTTCGGCCGCGCCTGGTCCCTGTGGGCGCTCAGCTACTACCCCCACCCCTACCGCTATCTGCCCGCCCAGACCCGCCACTACCTGGTCCGCCGGGTCCTCGGCCCGCTCGGCGCCTGGTGGCTGCGCGACCGCTTCGAGGGCAAGGTGCAGGTCCAGGAGGTCGAGCGGGTGGTGGCCGCCGAGGCCCCGGACGGCAGCCCCGTCCTCGCCGTCCGTACCCACGGCGGGGGCACCGAGCGGCTGTCCGCCGACCACGTCATCGCGGCCACCGGCTACCGCGTGGACATCGCCGCCATGGACTTCCTCGGCCACGAACTGCGCACCCGGCTCGCGGTGAGCCGGGGCACGCCCAGGCTCGGCGCCGGATACGTCTCGTCCGTCCCCGGCGTGTACTTCACCGGTCTCCCGGCGGCGTCCTCGTACGGCCCGGTGATGCGCTTCGTCTGCGGCACGGAGTTCGCCTCGCCCCGGCTGGCCAGGCATCTGGCAGCCGCCCACGCCTGAGCCGGCCGGAGATCCCCTCCGCCCCATGCCACCCGGGAACTCCTCGACCGGCTCGGGCGGGCGGGCGGCCGCCGTGGCCTCCCCCTCCCGGCCCTGGCAGTCTCCCGGGCCGGGCAGTACAAGCCGGAGAGCACGACGGCAGCGGGCGGCCGAAGAGCTCCTCGACCCGGCCGTCCGCGCCCAGCGGATGGACCCGGTCGTCCGCGTGCGGCCGATGGGATCCGGCCGTCCGCGTGCGGCCGACGGGCCGGCTCGGCGCAGGCGACGGCCGAGGGTGCCCAAGGTGACGGCGAAATACGCCCACGGCGGCTCGCCCCGGGCGTCCCGCTCTTGCGCCCGGACTGCGAGGGTACGACTTGCCGACCGCTCCGAGGGATCGGTGCCGGACGCGCCGTGGGGCGAGGTGGCCGACCGCTTCGACGGCATCGACACCACCATCGAGGAGTCCCCGGGCACCACTTGGGGCCGAGCAGCACACAAGTCCAGGAACACCGCGATGAGTCGGAGGCGCGTGCTGTCCGTATTCTCTGATCATGGCCGCACCCCCCGCTTACGCACTGATCGCCACCGACCTGGACGGGACGTTGCTGCGTGGCGACGACACCGTCTCCGACCGGTCGCTCGCCGCGCTCGGGCGGGTGGCACGGGCCGGTGCACGGCACCTGGTGGTGACGGGCCGCCCGGCCCCCCGGGTGCGGCCCCTGCTGGACGCGCTCGGCTGCACGGGGCTCGCGGTGTGCGGGCAGGGCGCGCAGGTCTACGACGCCGGCGCCGACCGTCTGCTGTGGTCGGTGCGGTTGGACCGGGAACTGGCCGAGACCGCGCTCGGCAAGATCGAGGCCGAGGTGGGCCAGGTCTACGCTGCCGTCGACCAGGACGGCGTGGACGGGCTCACGCTGATCGAGCCGGGGTACCTGATGCCGCACCCGACCCTGCCCGCGGTGCGGGTCGCCCGGCGGGACGACCTGTGGTGCGAGCCGATCAGCAAGGTGCTGCTACGCCACCACACGCTGTCCGACGACGAGTTGGCAGCGGTCGCGCGCTCGGCGGTGGGATCGCTGGCGACGGTCACGATGTCGGGGCCGGGGACCGTGGAGCTCCAGCCGTGCGGTGTCACCAAGGCGTCGGGGCTGGCGCTGGCCGCCGACCACCTGGGGGTCGCCGCCGAACGGGCCCTCGCCTTCGGCGACATGCCCAACGACATCCCGATGTTCGACTGGGCCGGACGCGGTGTCGCCATGGCCAACGCCCACCCCGAGCTGAAGGCGGTCGCAGACGAGATCACCACGTCGAACGAGGACGACGGCATCGCCGTCGTCCTCGAAAGACTGTTCCCGACCGACTGACCGGGATATCAGTAGTGGCCTGCCACCGGTGCCCGTCAGTAGGCGCCGAAGACGTTGTCGATCGAGCCGTAGCGCGCGGCCGCGTAGTTGCAGGCGGCCGTGATGTTGGCGACCGGGTCGTAGATGTCGAAGGACGTTCCGGCCACGTGGTACGTGTTGAACGTCGGGTCGATCACCTGGAGCAGGCCCTTGGACGGGATGCCCTTGGCCGCGTTGGAGTCCCACAGGTTGATGGCGCTGGGGTTGCCCGACGACTCGCGGATGATGTTGCGGTAGATGCCGTTGTACGTCCCCGGGATGTGCTTCTCGGCCATGATCGCGAGCGACTCGCGGATCCAGCCGTCGAGGGTGTTCGGGTAGCCGGCGGGGGTGGTGGAGACCGTCGTGGCGGTGGGGGTCGCGGCGGAGGCGCTGGTCGCCCCGATGACCGGAAGCGCGAGCACGGCGGCACCGGTGCCGACGACGGCGAGCTTGCGGACGAGACCGGTGCGGACACGGCGGGGCTGAGCGGCAGCAGGCATGGCGAAGTTCCTCTCCGTCGCCTGCGAGGTGAGCTGTCGGGTTCGGGCGGGGAGGTGCCCGGCCGTGTCTCCGGTGGGAGACACGACTTCACCCCTAGCCGTCCCGGCGCGACGTGTGTCGTCCGGTCCGGCGGCTTACCTGGGTCCCCCGCTCCTGCCGCACGAATGAGTTCGTCGATGGGTGGTGTCAGGCGCGGCAGGATTCGGCGTTCGCCTGACTGGCCCGGAAGCTATGCGAGAGCACATGTCCGAAACAAGCGTCGGATTCACATAAAGCGCCTGTTGACCTTGAACAGTGGCATATGAGGTGCTTGATCCTTTGCGGTTGCCAACCCTCAACTGGCTGATGCGGCAAGGGGAAACCGGTGGTGGCGCGACCGGCGGGGTACACGGGTACGCGTGACTCAAGTCACGAAATGGCGAAGTGTATCAAATCAGACATGGGGGATTAGGGGGATTTACCGGCCATGGCGCAAAAGGAGTAATCCACCCATCGCCCAGTTCGCGACAAAACGGACGAGTTCCGGTTAAGTCGATGGATGTCCGTCCTTATCAGATGATCAAAAACATACCGGCCGTGATCCGATACCGCCCGGGCTGGACCGGTGGGCGCTATCGGTGATCGAAACGGGACCGGATACGCTGACTTGAGTGATGGCAGCGACCTATCGACAAACCGTGTAATCGCCAGCAGACACCAGCAGACAGGAGACCCCTCGTGACCGTCGTCGGGCCGTTCGGGCTGAGCGTGCGGGACCAGGCTCTGGAAGCCGATGTCCAGGCCGGATTGGCGGCTGTCGAGGAAGGCTTGCTCGAAGCCACCAAGAGCGAGGTCCCGTTCATCACGGGGGCCGCGCAGCACCTCGTACGGGCCGGTGGGAAGCGGTTCCGGCCGCTGCTCGTGATGCTCGCGGCACAGTTCGGCGACCCGTACGCGCCCGGCGTCGTACCGTCGGCCGTCGTCGTGGAGCTGACCCACCTCGCCACGCTGTACCACGACGACGTCATGGACGAGGCGTCCGTGCGGCGCGGCGTGGACAGCGCCAACACCCGCTGGGGCAACTCCGTCGCGGTGCTCACCGGCGACTTTCTCTTCGCACGCGCCTCGCAGATCCTCGCCGACCTCGGCCCCGAGGCGGTCCGGGTGCAGGCCCTCGCGTTCGAGCGGCTGGTCACCGGCCAGATCCTGGAGACCGCCGGCCCCTCAGACGGTCGCGACCCGGTCGAGCACTACCTGGACGTGCTGGGCGGCAAGACGGGCTCCCTGGTGGCCGTGTCGTGCCGGTTCGGCGCGATGATGTCCGGCGCCGACGAGACGGTCGTCGACGTGCTCACCCAGTACGGCGAACGGCTCGGGGTCGCCTTCCAGCTCGCGGACGACGTCCTGGACATCGCCTCCGACTCGCACGAGTCCGGCAAGACCCCGGGCACCGACCTGCGCGAGGGCATCCCGACGCTGCCCGTGCTGCGGCTGCGCGAGCGGGCCGCCCGCCTGGGCCTGCCCGAGGACGTCGCGCTGTGCGAGCTGCTGGACTCCGACCTCACCGACGACGCCCGGCACGCCGAGGCGCTGGCCGCGCTGCGCGCGCACCCCGCGCTGGAGCAGGCCCGCCGGGACACCGTCCGGTACGCGGAGGAGGCGCGGTCCGCGCTGGCCCCGCTGCCGGAGTGCGACGCCAAGGCGGCGCTGCTCGAGCTGTGCGACGCGGTGGTGCACCGGGCCGGCTGAGGCCCTCTTTCCGGCGCGAGGGCGGTGTCTCCCGCACGACCCCTACGGGTCGGGGGAGACACCGCCCTCGTGTGTCATACCGCAGGCGTACACGGACTTGGCCCCGAGGTCTGACGCTTCCTCACGGCCGATTTGGTCAGATGGAAACCACGGAAATCACCACTGCTCACCGATTCGGGTGAGAATGGCGGCTCAGGTGGACCAGTGTGGGGGACAGCCGCCGCCGACGACGGAGGTAAGGCACAGATGGCACCGTACGAATCCGACGACGCAACGGGCGCCGCGCAGGACGAGGACCTGCACTCCGGACGCCGCAAGGCCGCCCGTTACGCGGTACCGGTCGCGGTGGTGGGGGTGGCGGCGGCCACGATCGGGCTGGTCCCGGCACTCGCCGACTCCGGTGACCCCGACCTGCCGAAGATCACCGCGCAGCAGCTCATCGACAAGATCGCCAAGTCCGACGTGCAGCAGCTGTCCGGCACGGTGAAGATCAGCACCGACCTCGGTCTGCCCAACCTGGGCGGACTGGAGAGCAGCCTGGCGTCCGGGGCGGCCCGGGGCGGCGGCGACGGCTCCTCCGCCGACCCGACGTCCAAGCTCACCGAGCTGGTCTCCGGCACGCACACCCTGCGCGTGGCGGCCGACGGCCCGGACCGGCAGAAGCTGTCGCTGCTGGAGAGTGGCGCCGAGTACAGCCTGATCCACAACGGCAGGGACGTCTGGGGCTACGACAGCAAGAGCAACGAGGTCCACCACGGCACCGCCGCCGACTCCGGCAAGGAGCACCGGGCCGAGCCGCCGGCCACGCCGAAGGACTTCGCCGACGAGGCCCTGAAGTCGGTCGACGACACCACGTCCGTGACCGTCGACGGCACCGCGCAGGTCGCCGGACGCGACGCCTACAGGCTGCTGATCAAGCCAAGGCAGTCCGGTACCACGGTCGGCGCGATCACCATCGCCGTGGACGCCAAGACGGGCCAGCCGCTGAAGTTCACGCTGACCCCGAGGAGCGGCGGCGCCGCCGTGGTCGACGCGGGCTTCACCCAGGTCTCCTTCGCCAGGCCGGCCGCCTCCACCTTCGACTTCACCCCGCCCAAGGGTGCGAAGGTCACCGAGGAGAAGGCCGACCGGAAGGGTGAGTCCAAGGCGCCGGAGGGCGCCCCGAAGTTCGGCGGTGACTTCGCGAAGGGCATGGACGGCGCCACCGTGCTCGGCAAGGGCTGGACGTCCATCGCCACCTTCGACACCGGCGCCAAGGGCGGCCTGCCGTCCGGCTCCCGGGGCGGTGACCTCGGCGGCTTCCTCGGCTCGCTGGGCGACCAGGTCTCCGGCAAGTTCGGCAAGGGCACGGTCTTCTCCACCCGCCTGGTCAACGCCCTGATCACCGACGACGGCAAGGTGTACGCCGGCGCGGTGACCAAGGACGCGCTGGTGAAGGCGGCGAACGAAGCGAAGTGACCCGTCCGGGGGGGGGGGGGGGGGGGGGGGGAGGGGGGGGGGGGGGGGGGGGGGGGGGGGGGGGGGGGGGGGGGGGGGGGGGGGGGGGGGGGAGGA
>NZ_JBWKFL010000015.1:186325-266290 GCF_056434305.1 Streptomyces sp. NPDC044061
ACCCCCCCCCCGCCCCCCCCCCTCCCCCCCCCCCCCCCCCCCCCCCCCCCCCACCCCCCCCCCCCCCCCCCACCCCCCCCCGCCCCCCCCCCCCCCCCCCCCCCCCCCCCCCCCCCCCCCGGCCACGAGGAATCGAGGGGGAGCCGATGGACGAACCGTCCGCCACGGAGCGGGACTCGGGAGACGCAGACGCGGCGGGGCACGTCATCGCCACGCGCGGTCTCACCAAGCGCTACCGCGGCGGACAGCTCGCCGTCGACGGTCTCGACCTGACCGTCCCGGCGGGCAGCGTCTTCGGCTTCCTCGGCCCCAACGGCTCCGGCAAGACCACCACCATCCGCATGCTGATGGGCCTGATCGAGCCGACCTCGGGCACGGTTCGCGTCCTGGGCCGCCCCATGCCCAGGTCAGGCCGCGCCGTCCTCCCGCACGTGGGTGCGCTGATCGAGGGACCCGCCCTGTACGGGTTCCTCTCCGGCCGCGACAACCTGCTGCGCTACGACGCCGCCGACCCGACCGCCGATCCGCGCACCCGGCGCGCACGGGTCGCGGCCGCACTGGACCGGGTGGGCCTGACGGCCGCCGCGGGCAAGAAGGCCAGGGCGTACTCGCTCGGCATGAAGCAGCGCCTGGGCCTGGCAGCCGCCCTGCTGCAGCCGCGCAGGATGCTGGTCCTGGACGAGCCGACCAACGGCCTCGACCCGCAGGGCATGCGCGAGATCCGCTCTCTGGTCCGGGAGTTGGCCTCCGACGGCACGACCGTGTTCCTCTCCTCCCACCTCCTCGACGAGATCGAGCAGGTGTGCACGCACGCGGCGGTGATGGCCCGGGGCCGCCTGGTCACGCAGGGCGCGGTGGCCGACCTGGCGGCCGGGGCGCGGGGCCGGCTGGTGGTGACCACACCCGATCCGGGCGAGGCGGCCCGGGTGCTGAAGGAGCAGGGCGTCGGGGACGTCACCGCTGACGGCGACCGGGTGACCGGTGAGCCGCCCGAGCGTGACCTCGCCGAGGTGACCGCGGCCCTGGTCACGGCGGGCGTCCGCGTGCGGGGCCTCACGCTCGAACGGGCCTCGCTGGAGGACGCGTTCGTGGCACTGACGGGGGAGGGCTTCGATGTCGCGGGCTGAGGCACCGCGGGCACCGGCGGTGCGCCGGACCAGTCCGCTGTGGACGTTCGGGCTGCTGCGCAGCGAGCTGGTGACCACCGTCCGCCGCTGGCGCACGCTCGCGCTGCTCGGGGTGCTGGCGGCGGTGCCCGTACTGGTCGGGATCGCGGTCAGGATCGAGACCCGGGGCGGTTCGACCGGGGGCCCGGGCGGCGGCGGGCCGGCGTTCATCGCGCAGATCACCAACAACGGCCTGTTCCTGGTGTTCACGGCACTCGCCGCGACCCTGCCGTTCTTCCTGCCGATGGCGGTCGGCGTCGTCGCGGGCGACGCGATCGCGGGCGAGGCGGGCGGCGGCACCCTGCGCTATCTGCTGGTCGCCCCGGCCGGCCGGACCCGTCTGCTGCTCACCAAGTACACGACGGTCATGGCCTTTTGCGTGCTGGCCACCCTGGTCGTGGCCGTCTCCGCACTGATCGTCGGCGCCCTGCTGTTCCCGCTCGGCGACCTCACGACCATCTCCGGCACCCGGATCACCTTTGCCGAGGGCCTCGGCCGGGCGCTGCTGATCGCCCTGGTCGTCGCCGCCTCACTGGTCGGCGTCGCGGCCCTCGGCCTGTTCGTGTCGACCCTGACCAACAGTGGCATCGCGGCGATGGCGACCACCGTCGGCCTGCTCATCACCGTCCAGATCCTCGACCAGATACCCCAGTTGCACGCGTTGCAGCCGTACTTCTTCTCCCACTACTGGCTGTCCTTCGCCGACCTGATGCGCGACCCCGTCTACTGGGACGACCTGGTGAAGAACCTCGGCCTGCAGGGCCTGTACGCGGCCGTGTTCGGCTCGGCGGCCTGGGCGCGGTTCACGACGAAGGACATCAACGCGTAGGGACGAGGGCGTCAACGCCCAAGGACGTCTCAGGCGTCCTCGTACGGGAAGCGGGCGAGCGGCGCCTCCTGGGCGAAGAAGGTCTTGGCGCGTGCCAGCGCGTCGGTGTCCTTGTGCACGTCCCCGCGGGCGCTGCCGTTGCCCAGCAGCACGCCGCCGAAGCGCATCCCCAGGTAGGCGGCGGAGTTGTTGAGCGTGCCCGTGAAGGGGTCGGCGACCGACGGCTCCCGGTCCGCGAGCGCGGCGATGCCCCACAGGGTGCGTCCGGCCAGCGTGGCCTTGAAGTCGACCTCGGGGGTGCGCAGCCAGGCCGACCAGTAGTCGAGGTAGCGCTTGGTGAGGCTGGACACCGAGTACCAGTACAGCGGCGAGGCGATCACGATGTCCGTCGCCGTGAGCGTGGCGTCCAGCAGCAGCCCGGTCTCGGTGTCCGCGGGCGGCCGCACGTGGTCGCTGTCGTGCCGCAGGTCCACGAAGTCGGGCAGCGGGTGCTCGGCGAGACGGATCCACTGCTGCTCGGCGTCCGCGGGCAACTGCTCGGCGGCAGCGCGGGCCAGGAGTTCGGTGTTGCCTTCGAGGCGGGCGCTGCCCAGGACGAACAGGAAGCGGCGGCTCATGGGTCCCCCAGAGTGAGGCGATGTCGTACCGCGAATATAAGCGTGTGCATTTTATGCACACGCAAGCAGTCTCCTCAAGGGTACGGCTGGTGCGAGGCTGTGACGTCGCGGTTACGCGGGAGCCGCCCTGAACCGACAGACTGGTTGGTAGGACGCGTACGACCGGATCGCGACGCCGGGGGAGCGAGGAAACCGATGTCTCGACTCAGCTTCGAGAAGAAGCGGGCGCAGCAGCCCGTGGCACACCCTGCGACGGTGTATGTCCGGGTGTCCGGCGCGGGCAGCGCGTCGGTGGGCGGGACGGCGGTCGTCGCGGCACCGGGCGAGGACATCCAGCAGGCCGTGCTGAACCACCTCCAGCGCCTGGCCATCAGCCTGGGCACGCCCATACTGGCCACCATCCACGACGAACGCGCCGGCTGCGTGGTTCCGCTCGAGGTCGCGGCGGACGGCTCCAGCACGGTGGCGGGAGATCCCGTACGAGTCGCTCCGCGGGGTGCGCCGGAGGAACCGTCCGCCGTCGCGCCGCGGCCGGCCGCCGGCACCGGGGCGGGCACGGTGAAGACTCCCACGGGAGTCTTCGGTCCTCCGCCCGTCATGGACGCACCCTCGACACGGGCCACGGCAACGGCCTCGCCGGACACCGACCCTGCCGCGGATCGTCCATCGGCCGCGCCGGACGCAGACCCTGCCTCCGTTGCCGCCCCGGCCGCAGCCGAAACCCGCCCCGCCTCCGTTGCCGTACCCGGATCGGCCCCGCGGTCCGGCCCCGTTGCCGCGCCGGAACCGGCCCCGCCGTCCGGCCCCGTGGTGGTGGTTCCCGTACCCGAATCCGCCCCGGCGCCCGGCCCCGCACCCGCGCTCGTCCCCATGCCGGGCCCCACGCCCACCTCGGCCCCCGCCCCGCTGCTCGACCCCGAGCCCGCCCGGGCCACCTCCGCCACCCCCACCCCAGCGCGCGGCTTCGACGCCGTTGCCGAAGAGGTGCTCGGGGACGAGCCGGTGACCGAGACCGCCGAGGGTGCCGAACTGCTCGGCGGGCCGATGGCGCGGATCAACGAGGCCGTCCGGGACGGTCTTATCGACACCGCCGCGGAACTCGCCGACCGCACGGTCGTCGAGGCCTCCGGGGTGCTGGGCCCGCGCCACCCCGAGGTGCTGCACCTGCGCGAACTGACCGCCTACATCGCCTACCTGGCCGGCGACCCGGTCCGCTCCTTCCACCTCTCGCTGGAGCTCGCCCGGCTGCGCCGGCAGGCGCGGGACGCGGAGGCGGCCTACGGCAACGTGCAGAGCGCGGCCACCGCGTGGCGGGCGGTCCGCGATCCGGAGGAGGGGCTGCGGATGGGCCGCGACCTGATCGACCTGTGGACGGACCTCACGGCGGAGCCGGGACCCGCGGCCGAGGACCCGGGACCGCTGGAGTCCGCCCGCGCCCGGATGGTCCGCCTGACCGACCGCGCGGCCCGGGCGGCGCAGGCGTAAGCCACCCGCCCGCGCCCCCGGCCGGCTACTGGACGCAGAACTCGTTGCCCTCCGGGTCCGCCATCAGCACCCACTCGCCGCCGGGTTCCTTCACCTCGCGCAGGACCCGCGCTCCCAGCGCCTCCAGGCGTGCCACCTCGTCCGCGCGCCGGCCGTCGCCGGCGTGCAGGTCGAGGTGGAGCCGGTTCTTGACCGTCTTCGCCTCCGGCACGCGCTGGAAGAGCAGCCGCCGCCCCAGCCCGGTGCCCGAGTCCGGGTCGTAGGAGTCGTCGGGGTGCCGTACGGCGATCAGGTCACGGAAGGCGGGACGGCCGTGGTACTCGACGGTGGCCGCCTCGGGCAGCGCGCCGGACGACAGCAGCCGTTCGACGAGCGCGCCGTTGTCCTCGGCCTCGTAGTGCAGCGCGGCGGCCCAGAAGTCGGCCTGCGCGTGCGGGTCGGCGGCGTCGATGACGAGTTTCCAGTGCAGTGGTGCGGGTGTCTGCGTCGGCATGGACACCACTTATAGCGGCCGCCACTGACATCCGGTCCGGGTCAGGCGTCCACCGGGGCGGAGTCGGGCGCCGCCTCGACGCGGGACGGCACGATGACCACCCTCGGCCTGCGCGCGGAGCGCAGCGCGTCGGCCGTGAGCAGGCCCAGCGCCAGCCACACCAGCGCGAAACCGGCCCAGCGCTCGGCCGGCATCGCCTCGTGGAAGTAGAGGATGCCCAGCAGGAACTGGAAGACGGGGGCCAGGTACTGCAGCAGCCCCAGCGTGGACAGGGGTACGCGGATCGCCGCCGCGCCGAAGCAGACCAGCGGCAGCGCGGTGACGAAGCCGGTCGAGGCGAGCAGGGCCCCGTGTCCCGCGCCCTCGGTGGCGAAGGTGGAGTCGCCGTGCGCGGTGAGCCAGATCAGATAGCCGAGCGCGGGCACGAACTGCACGGCGGTCTCGGCGGTCAGCGACTCGATGCCGCCGAGGGCGACCTTCTTCTTCACCAGCCCGTAGGTGGCGAAGGAGAAGGCGAGACAGAGGGAGATCCACGGCGGTCGGCCGTAGCCGACGGTCAGGACGACGACGGCGGCGAAGCCCACACCGACCGCCGCCCACTGCGCGGGCCGCAGTCGCTCCTTCAGGAGCAGCACGCCCATCGCGATGGTCACCAGCGGGTTGATGAAGTAGCCGAGGGAGGCCTCGACCACGTGGCCGGAGTTCACGGCCCAGATGTAGACGCCCCAGTTCACGGTGATGACGGCCGCGGCCACCACCACGAGCCCCAGCCGCCGCGGCTGCCGCAGCAGTTGGCCGGCCCAGGCCCAGCGCCGTACGACCACCAGGGCGACGGCGACGAAGACGAGGGACCACACCATGCGGTGGGCCAGGATCTCCATGGCCCCGGCGGGCTTCAGCAGCGGCCAGAACAGGGGGACCAGCCCCCACATGCCGTACGCGGCGAAACCGTTCAGCAGCCCTGTCCGGTGCTCACCCTTGGACGTCCCGGCCACGGGCCCCTCCCTCTCCATTCCACACACGCACGCGAGAACGAAGGTAACGCCGAACACCCCCGCCTGTCATGCCCGTATCGCCATACGGTCATGACAGGCGGGGGTGGGGTGCTCGCGGGTTCTCCGACGGAGCGGTTCAGCCCTTGAGCGCGGCGGTGATCGCCTCGGCGAGCGGGGTGGCCGGGCGGCCGGCCAGGCGGGACAGGTCGCCGGTGGAGACGGCCAGTTCGCCCTTCGCGATCGACACGTCGACGCCGGCGAGGATCCCGGCGAGCGGCTCCGGCAGCCCGGCGCCGGCCAGGATGCCCTGCAGCGCCTCGGTGGAGACGGAGTTGTAGACGATCTCCCGGCCGGTCTGCCGGCTCAGCTCGGCCGCGTACTCGGCGAAGCTCCAGGCCTCGTCGCCGCCCAGCTCGTACGTGGTGTTCTCGTGCCCCTCGCCGGTCAGCACGGCGACCGCGGCGGCCGCGTAGTCGGCGCGCGCGGCGGAGGAGACCCGGCCCTCGCCGGCCGCCGCGACGACCGCGTCGTGCTCCAGCACCGGGCCCAGGTTCTCGGTGTAGTTCTCGTGGTACCAGCCGTTGCGCAGCAGGCTGTACGGCAGACCGGAGGCGAGCAGCGCCTCCTCGGTGGCACGGTGGTCGTCGGCGAGCGCGGCCGTGAGGCTGCCGGGGGCGCTCGTGTACGCCAGCAGCGCCACGCCCGCGGCCCTGGCCGCGCCGATGACGACCTTGTGCTGACCCGCCCGGCCCTTGTCGAACTCGTTGCCGGAGATCAGCAGGACCTTGTCGCCGGCCGCGAACAGGCCGTCGAAGGTCTCGGGCCGGTTGTAGTCGGCGACGGCGAGGCGGACCCCGCGGGCCGCGAGGTCGGCGGCCTTCGCTTCGTCGCGCACGACGGCGGTGATCCGCTCCGCCGGAACCTTCTCCAGCAGCTGCTCCACCACGTGACGGCCGAGGTGTCCGGTGGCTCCGGTGACGACGATGCTCATGATCCATAACTCCTTGTGGGATGCCTGTGGCACTCACTCTAGGAGCGGCACTAACCAAGCGAAAGTACCCACTTTGAAGTAAGGTACTGACGTGGCAGTAAGTGGAAAGGTCTCGGAGTCCGAGGCGCTGTGCCCGCACCGGCTCGTCCTGGAGCACGTCACCAGCCGCTGGGGCGTCCTCGTCCTGATCGAGCTGCTCGAGCGGCCGTACCGCTTCAGCGAGCTGCGCCGGGCCATCAGCCGGTGGGGCGGCCGGGGCGTCAGCGAGAAGATGCTCACCCAGACCCTGCAGACCCTGGAACGCGACGGGCTGGTCCACCGGGACGCCCGGCCGGTCATCCCGCCCCGCGTCGACTACTCCCTGACCGACCTCGGCCGCGAGGCCGCGGAGCAGGTGCGGTCCCTGGCGCAGTGGACGGACGCCCGCATGGGACGGGTGGAGAAGGCCCGTCAGGCATACGACGAGGCCCGGGAAGCGCGCTCCCGGGCCTCGTAGCGAAACGGGTCGGCGCTCAGCCGACGACCGTCCAGGTGTCCCCGCCCGCCAGCAGCGCGGCCAGGTCGCCCTTGCCGTGCTGCTCGATGGCCACGTCGAGCTGGTCGGCCATCGCGGTGTCGTAGACCGGCCGCTCGACGGAGCGGAAGACGCCGATCGGGGTGTGGTGCAGCGTGTCGGGGTCGGCGAGGCGAGAGAGGGCGAAGGCGGTGGTGGGGGACGCGGAGCCCGCGTCGTGCACCAGGATGTCCGCCTCGTTCTCCTCGGTCACCGTCACCACCCTCAGGTCGCCGGTCTGCCGGTCCCGGACGACACCGCGCGTGCCCTCGGTCCCGAACCGGATCGGCTGCCCGTGCTCCAGGCGGATCAGCGCCTCCTCGGCCCGCTGCTTGTCCTTCAGCGCGTCGAAGGCGCCGTCGTTGAAGATGTTGCAGTTCTGGTAGATCTCGATCAGTGCCGTGCCCGGGTGGTCGGCGGCCGCGCGCAGCACCTCGGTGAGGTGCTTGCGGTCGGAGTCGATCGTGCGCGCGACGAAGGACGCCTCCGCGCCGATCGCCAGCGACACCGGGTTGAACGGCGCGTCCAGCGAACCCATGGGCGTCGACTTGGTGATCTTGCCGACCTCGGAGGTCGGGCTGTACTGGCCCTTGGTCAGACCGTAGATCCGGTTGTTGAACAGCAGGATCTTGAGGTTGACGTTGCGGCGCAGGGCGTGGATCAGGTGGTTGCCGCCGATGGACAGGGCGTCGCCGTCACCCGTGACCACCCACACCGACAGGTCCCGGCGGGAGGTCGCGAGGCCGGTCGCGATGGCCGGGGCGCGGCCGTGGATGGAGTGCATCCCGTAGGTGTTCATGTAGTACGGGAAGCGGGAGGAGCAGCCGATGCCGGAGACGAAGACGATGTTCTCCTTCGCCAGCCCCAGCTCCGGCATGAAGCCCTGGACGGCGGCCAGGATCGCGTAGTCGCCGCAGCCCGGGCACCAGCGCACTTCCTGGTCGGACTTGAAGTCCCGCATCGACTGCTTGGCCTCGGCCTTCGGGACCAGCTGCAGCAGCCCGTTGGTGGCGTCAGTCATCGATGGCCTCCTTCAGCGCGGCGGCGAGCTGTTCCGCCTTGAACGGCATGCCGTTGACCTGGTTGTACGAGTGGGCGTCCACCAGGTACTTCGCCCGGACCAGGGTGGCGAGCTGCCCGAGGTTCATCTCCGGGATCACCACCTTGTCGTACCGCTTCAGCACCGCGCCGAGGTTGCGCGGGAAGGGGTTGAGGTGGCGCAGGTGCGCCTGCGCGATCGACTCGCCGGCCGCGCGCAGCCGCCGTACCGCCGCCGTGATCGGGCCGTAGGTCGAGCCCCAGCCCAGGACCAGCGTCTTCGCCTCGTGCGGGTCGTCGACCTCGATGTCCGGGACCTCGATGCCGTCGATCTTGGCCTGGCGGGTGCGGACCATGAGGTCGTGGTTGGCGGGGTCGTAGGAGATGTTGCCCGTGCCGTCCTGCTTCTCGATGCCGCCGATGCGGTGCTCCAGGCCCGGCGTGCCCGGGATCGCCCACGGGCGGGCCAGGGTCTGCGGGTCCCGCTTGTACGGCCAGAAGACCTCGGTGCCGTCCTCCAGCGTGTGGTTCGGGCCCTGCGCGAACTGCACCCGCAGGTCCGGCAGCTCCTCCAGGTCCGGGATCCGCCACGGCTCGGAGCCGTTGGCCAGATAGCCGTCGGACAGCAGGAACACCGGGGTGCGGTACGTCAGCGCGATCCGTGCCGCCTCCAGCGCCGCGTCGAAGCAGTCGGCCGGCGTCTTCGGGGCGACGACCGGGACCGGCGCCTCGCCGTTGCGGCCGAACATCGCCTGCAGCAGGTCCGCCTGCTCGGTCTTGGTCGGCAGCCCGGTCGAGGGGCCGCCGCGCTGGATGTCCACGACCAGCAGCGGCAGCTCCAGGGAGACCGCGAGGCCGATCGTCTCGCTCTTCAGGGCGACACCGGGACCGGACGTGGTCGTCACCGCCAGCGAGCCGCCGAAGGCCGCTCCCAGCGCCGCGCCGATGCCGGCGATCTCGTCCTCCGCCTGGAAGGTCCGCACGCCGAAGTTCTTGTGCTTGCTCAGCTCGTGCAGGATGTCCGAGGCCGGTGTGATCGGGTACGAGCCGAGGAACAGCGGCAGATCCGCCTGCTGCGAGGCGGTGACCAGGCCGAAGGCCAGGGCCAGGTTCCCGGAGATGTTCCGGTAGGTGCCGACGGGGAAGGCCTTGGCCGCCGGGGCGACCTCGTAGGAGACCGCGAAGTCCTCCGTGGTCTCGCCGAAGTTCCAGCCCGCGCGGAACGCGGTGATGTTGGCCCGCGCGATGTCGGGCTTCTTGGCGAACTTGCTCTTCAGGAACTTCTCGGTGCCCTCGGTGGGCCGGTGGTACATCCAGCTCAGCAGGCCCAGGGCGAACATGTTCTTGCTGCGCTCGGCCTCCTTGCGGGAGAGGTCGAACTCCTTCAGCGCCTCCACCGTGAGGGTGGTCAGCGGCACCGTGTGCAGGTTGTAGCCGTCCAGCGAGCCGTCCTCCAGCGGCGAGGCGGTGTAGCCGACCTTCTGCAGGGCGCGCTTGGTGAACTCGTCCGTGTTGACGATGATCTCGGCGCCGCGCGGCAGGTCGCCGATGTTGGCCTTCAGAGCGGCCGGGTTCATCGCGACCAGCACGTTCGGCGCGTCGCCCGGGGTGAGGATGTCGTGGTCGGCGAAGTGGAGCTGGAACGAGGAGACGCCGGGGAGGGTGCCGGCGGGGGCGCGGATCTCGGCGGGGAAGTTGGGGAGGGTGGAGAGGTCGTTGCCGAAGGACGCGGTCTCCGAGGTGAACCGGTCACCTGTGAGCTGCATGCCGTCGCCCGAGTCCCCCGCGAACCGGATGATCACCCGGTCCAGGCGCCGCACGTCCTTCGCTCCGCCCGGTTTGCGCTGCTCTCCCACGACGGCTGCGTCGGCCTGCTCCGCTGGGCTGCTGACCTGGCTGGTCACTGAACTGGACCTCCTTCGAGGCGGCTGTCCGGGCGTGGTCTTCCCACGGACCATCCCAGGATCAACCCTACGTCGGTTAGGGTCGCCTTCCCGCGGCCATCCGAATGATGGACGGCTTTTCGAGACGGCCCGTAGCGCTGACTTGTCATGATGTCCCGCACCGCTGAAGCGTCCATGAAGACGCTCGCCGCGATTCCTCCGGTTCTCTCCTGTCGCCTCCCACCCGGGTACCCGCCCCTCCACAGAAGCCGGACGGACTGACGCGCTGCTGACACAGTGTCGGCCCGTTACGAGTTCAGGTAGGTCAGAACGGCCAGAACACGCCGGTGGTCGCCGTCGCTCTGGGACAGTCCGAGCTTCACGAAGATGTTGCTGACGTGCTTCTCCACGGCCCCGTCGCTGACCACCAGCTGCCGGGCGACGGCCGAGTTCGTCCGCCCCTCCGCCATCAGCCCCAGCACCTCGCGCTCACGCGGAGTGAGCCCCGCCAGCACGTCCTGCTTGCGGCTGCGCCCGAGCAGCTGCGCGACCACCTCGGGGTCCAGCGCCGTGCCGCCCCCGGCCACCCGCACCACGGCGTCGACGAACTCACGCACCTCGGCGACCCGGTCCTTCAGCAGATAGCCGACGCCCCGGCTGGACCCGGCCAGCAGTTCGGTGGCGTAGCGCTCCTCGACGTACTGCGACAGCACCAGCACCCCGAGCCCCGGGTGCGCCTTGCGCAGCTTCACGGCCGCGCGCACGCCCTCGTCGGTGTGTGTCGGCGGCATCCGCACGTCCGCCACCACGACGTCGGGCAGTTCGCCCTGCGCGTCCAGGTCGGCGATGGTCTTCAGCAGCGCCTCCGCGTCTCCGACGCCCGCCACGACGTCGTGCCCACGGTCGGTCAGCAGTCGGGTCAGGCCCTCCCTGAGCAGCACCGAGTCCTCGGCGATGACCACCCGCACCCTGTCCTCCACGATCTCCCGGCCCCCCACAGCCCGACCTTCCGACGGCGTCTCGTACGGAAGTCCAGCATTCCAGCATTCGGGCCGTCATGCGCGGGAGCCGGGGAAAGCGCGGTGTCGGGGATTTCCCCGTCGGACGGGTTCGGTCAGGCCCGCCAGGGCAGCTCGGCGATCACCCGGGTGGGGCCGCCGGCCGGGGAGTCCACCACGAGGACGCCGTCCACCGCGTCCAGACGGCCGGCCAGGCCCGCCAGGCCCGAGCCCCCTGAGGCGTCCGCGCCGCCCACGCCGTCGTCCATGACCTGGATCATCAGCCGGTCCTCCGAGCGCCACACGTCCACCGAGGCCGAGCGGGCCCGGCTGTGCTTGCTGATGTTCTGCAGCAGTTCGGAGACGGTGAAGTAGGCGATGCCCTCGATGGCCGCCGCGGGCCGGGCAGGCAGGTCGACCTCTACCCGTACCGGCACCGTGCAGCGGGAGGCGACCGAGGACAGGGCCGCGTCCAGGCCGCGGTCGGTCAGCACGGCCGGATGGATGCCGCGTGCCAGGTCGCGCAGCTCCTGCAGGGCCGTCTTCACCTCGCCGTGCGCGTCCTCCACCATCCGGGCCGCCTCCCGCGGGTCCTCCCGCAGCTTCTCCTTGGCCAGGCCCAGATCCATGGCCAGGGCCACCAGCCGGGCCTGTGCCCCGTCGTGCAGGTCCCGCTCGATGCGGCGCAGGTCGGCGGCCGCCGTGTCGACCACGACCCCGCGGTCCGACTCCAGCTCCACCACTCGTGCCGACAGCCGCGACGGCCCGAGCAGCCCGCGCACCAGCAGTCCGTCCACCGCGGTCAGCGCCCGCACGATCCACGGCGTGGCCAGCGTGAACAGCAGTCCGACCAGCGCGGTCAGGGTGATCTCGAACGGGTTGTCGAGATAGACGGTGTGGTGCTCGTCGCCGTAGAGCTGCAGGCCGCCCTGGCCGCCGTACAGCGGGAACACCCAGAACCACAGCGGGTACGTCAGCAGCGCCCAGCCGTACGCCCAGAAGTTCACCGCCACGACGAACGAGAACACCGCCCAGGGGAACTGCAGCAGCGCGTACAGCAGGTGCCGCCACGAGCTGCCGCTCTTCAGGACCGCGCCCATCCACGCGAAGACGCCCGGCTTGGCCGGCCGCAGCGGCTCCGGGGCGGCCACCTCAAGACCCAGCAGGGCGCGCGCCCGCGTGCGCTCCAGCGCGCCGATGCCCCGGCAGCCGGCCAGCGCCACCGCCAGCACCGGTATCCCGAGGAAGGTCACCAGCAGGCCCGCGCCGAGCGCCACCATGGTGACCGTCCAAGTGAACAGCACGATCGCGATCGGCAGGCCCAGCAGCACATGGGCGAACTCGCGCAGGCTGCGCGCCTCGACGGGCGTCCGCAGGACGGCGGGCAGCAGGTGCCGCCGGTCCCCCTCGGGGGCGGTGAAGCCGGATCCGGCCGGGTGCCCGTGTCCCCGCCCGTACCCCTGTCCGTACTCCGTGGCCATCGGTGTCGTCCCGTTCTCCTCGTTCTGACGGCGTTGGTGCCGTGCCTCCAGCCTGGTGTGCGGCGCCCGCGCGGGCCATGGAGGCCGTCGGCGTCTTGGACCGGGGGTTTTCCCCACCCCCGTAGGGCGTCCACCGCCTCGGCGGGGGCGGCCCCGCTCAGTCCCTGCGGTTCCGCCACGGCAGCTCCGCCGTGACCACCGTCGGCCCGCCGACCGGCGAGTCGACCACGAACAGGCCGTCCACCGCCCCGAGCCGCTCCGCCAGGCCCCGCATCCCGCTGCCGCCCTCGAACCGGGCGCCCCCGCGGCCGTCGTCCCGGACCTGGATGAGCAGCCGGTCCTCCGAGCGCCACACGTCCACCGAGGCGGCGCGCGCCCCGCTGTGCTTGCTGATGTTCTGCAGCAGTTCGGAGACGGTGAAGTACGCGATGCCCTCGATGGCCGCCGCCGGCCGGTCCGGCAGGTCCGCCGTCACCTTCACCGGCACCGTGCAGCGCGAGGCGACCGAGGACAGGGCCGCGTCCAGGCCGCGGTCGGTCAGCACGGCCGGATGGATGCCCCGGGCCAGATCCCGCAGCTCCTGCAACGCGAGCTTCACCTCGCCGTGCGCCTCGTCCACCATCGCCGCGGCCGAATCCGGATCCTCCAGCAGCTTCTCCTTGGCCAGGCCCAGACCCATCGCCAGGTTCACCAGCCGCGCCTGCGCCCCGTCGTGCAGATCCCGCTCGATGCGGCGCAGGTCGGCGGCCGCCGTGTCGACCACGACCCCCCGGTCCGACTCCAGCTCGGCGATACGGCGTTCCAGCTCGTCGGAGGGCGAGAGCAGCCCGCGCACCATCGCCCGGTCCACGTTGCTCAGCCCCCGCGCGATCAACGGCAGCACCGGCCACAGCACGAACAGCGAGGTCAGCACGATGGTGAAGGTGAGAACCCCCCAGGGCAGCCGGATGAGGTCGTACAGCAGCGTCCGCCAGCCCACCGGGTCCTTCAGCGCCAGCCACAGCCGCTGCACCGGCCCGCCGCCCCGGGCGAGCGGCAGCGGAGTCGGCTCCTCGACGTGCACCCCGAGCAGCGCCCGGGACCGGATCCGCTCCAGCTTGCCCAGCTGGCGGGCGCCCAGCAGACAGACGGCCAGCAGCGGGAGCCCGACCACCGTGAGAGTGAGGACCCCGCTGACGAGCACCACGGTGAACACGTACGTGAAGCCGAACAGCGACGCCGGCAGGTTCAGCAGGAGATGCGCGATCTCCCTCCAGGTGTGCGCGCCCAGGGCGAGCCGGGCCGGAGGGAGGCGGTCGGTGCCGTCGGTCCGTTCGGAGGCGGAGGCGGAAGCGGTCATGGCGGCCAGCCTGCCGTGCCCGGCACCCGTCGCGCCATGCGGTCCGCCGCCTCCGTGCCCGGGGGAAAACCCCACCCTCCACAGGGTCCTCGCGTCTCACGGTGTGACGGGCTGCTTACCGCGTCTTTATCAGGGCCTAGACTCCCGTGCGTACAGATCCTCGAATCACGTCGCAGCGCGTTGCAGCGCTGAGGCACAAGGTCACAAGGTCACGAGGTCAGGGAGCGAGGGCGGACGGTGCGGGAGACGTGGGGGACCTCGACGGTCGCCGCGGCGGACGTCGCGGCCGGTTACTTCCGGTCGTACTCGGTCGTGGGACTGCTCGCCCTGATCGGCGTGCTCTTCGTCGCGGTCGCCTTCGGCGCCGGCCGCCTGCTGCGCCCGGTGGTGCCCACCCCGGAGAAACTCCTGACCTACGAGTGCGGCGTCGATCCCGTCGGCGAGGGCTGGGCCCACACCCAGGTCCGCTACTACGTCTACGCCTTCCTCTACGTGATCTTCGCGGTCGACTCGATCTTCCTGTTCCCGTGGGCGACGGTCTTCGCCGCCCCCGGCTACGGTGCGACGACCCTGGTGGAGATGTTCATCTTCCTCGGCTTCCTGGCCGTGGGCCTGCTGTACGCCTACAAGAAGGGGGTCCTGGCATGGACGTGAACGCCTCGACTCCGTCGGTCTCCGAGCCCGTGCCGCTTCCCGAGCCGAAGCGGCTGGGCGCGCTCGCCCGGCTCGCCCCCGAGCCCATGAAGGTGGTCCTGAACTGGGGCCGCCGCTACTCGCTGTGGGTGTTCAACTTCGGCCTCGCCTGCTGCGCGATCGAGTTCATCGCCGCGTCGATGGCCCGCCACGACTTCATCCGCCTCGGCGTCATTCCCTTCGCGCCGGGCCCCCGGCAGGCCGACCTGATGGTCGTCTCCGGCACGGTCACCGACAAGATGGCCCCGGCGGTGAAGCGCCTGTACGAGCAGATGCCGGAACCGAAGTACGTCATCTCCTTCGGCGCCTGTTCCAACTGCGGCGGCCCCTACTGGGACTCCTACTCCGTCACCAAGGGCGTCGACCAGATCATCCCGGTCGACGTGTACGTCCCCGGCTGCCCGCCTCGTCCCGAGGCGCTGCTCCAGGGCATCCTCAAGCTCCAGGAGAAGATCGCCCGAGAGTCACTGGAGGACCGGTACGGGCCTGCCCGGCCGTCCGCCGCCGCCCTGCAGAGCGGCCTCGTGAAGCCGCCGGTCCCCATGGCCGGCGAGGGGGAAGCGCGATGAGCACGGCCGGCTGGCTGCCCGCCCCCGCCGAGGAACTGTTCGGCACGGAGGCCACCGCCGAGGAGGCCTACGAGGTCCTGACGGTGGACGTTCCGCCGTCCTCCTGGCTCACCGCCCTGGAGACCGCCCGTACGACCCTGTCCTGCACCTACTTCGACTGGCTGAGCGCGGTCGACGAACCGGGTACGGGCTTCCGTGTCTCCGCCCACGTCGTCGCCCTCTCGCCGGTCCGCCGGCTGCTGCTGCGGACGACCGTCCCGCACGAGGCGCCGACGCTGCCCTCGGCCGTCGGCGTCTACGCCGGTGCGGCCTGGCACGAGCGCGAGACGCACGAGATGTTCGGGGTCGACTTCGAGGGCCACCCGGGCCTGGATCACCTCCTCCTGCCGGAGACCTTCGAGGGCCACCCGCTGCGCAAGGACTTCGTCCTCGCGGCCCGGGTCGCCAAGGCGTGGCCGGGCGCCAAGGAGCCCGGCGAGTCCGACCACGGCGGGCCCAAGCGCCGCCAGATGCTGCCGCCGGGTGTCCCGGACCCCAACGAGTGGGGCCCCCTCAAGGGCCAGCTGCCTCCCGCACCGGCGCGTCCGGCCCGGGGAGCGGGGCGCGCGGCGGGCGAGCGACCCGCGCGTGCGGCGGGCGAACGGCCGGTACGGCGGACGCGTACGGCGGCGGAGGGCTCCGCCGGCCAGGCCGAGGCCGGGGAGACCACCGGTGCCGGTGCCGACGCCGCTGCGGGAGCCGCTGCCGGTGCGGCTGCTCGGCCCCGTCGGACGCGGAGCGCGAGCGAGGGCTCGGTGAGTCAGGCAGCGGCTCCGGCACAGGACGCGGTGGAGCGGAAGCAGACGGCGGCCGAGGGCGATGCCTCCAGCAAGGCGGCCGAAGGACCCGCGGCGGAGGCCTCGGTGGCCCACGAGCCCTCGGCGGCCCCTGTACGGCCGCGCCGCGCACGCAGCGCCTCGCAGGGCTCGGCCTCGCAGCGGCCCGAGGCAGCGGAACCGGCACCGGCGGAACCCGCACCGGCGGAGCCGGCCGAACCGGACGGCTCCGACCGCCCCGCACGGCGGAGCGCGGCCCCGGGCAGCTCGGACGCCCCGTGGCACCACGCCCGCCCGGCGTTCGACGAGGAACAGAAGCAGGCGCAGGCGCCGGAGCCGGAGGAGGCGCCGGCACCGGAAGCGGAGCCCGAGCAGGCACCGGAGCCGACACGGGCCCGGGCGCCCGAGCCTCGGCCGGAGCAGGTGCCCGAACCGGAGCAGGCGCCGGAAGAGAACAGCGCACCCGAGCCGCCCCGGCCCGGAGCACCCGAGGCGACCGAAGAGCGCAACACCCCCGACGACCCCACAGGAGGCCCGCAGTGAACGGCGCGCTGGACGTCGCCCTGCGACTCCTCGTCGTGTTCGTCGTCTTCCTCACCTTCCCCCTGATCGTCGGCCAGACCGAGCACAAGGTGATGGCCCACATGCAGGGCCGCCTCGGCCCGATGTACGCGGGCGGCTTCCACGGCTGGGCCCAGCTCATCGCCGACGGCGTCAAGTTCGCGCAGAAGGAGGACGTGGTCCCGGCGGGCGCGGACCGCCGCGTCTTCCAACTGGCCCCCGCCGTGGCCCTGCTGCCGTACCTGCTGGTCCTGCTCGCCATCCCGATCGGGCCGAGTGAGGGGGCCGTCGGCCAGGTCCTGGACGCGGGCGTCTTCTTCGTGCTCGCCGTGATGGGCGTGGGCGTCCTCGGCTCGCTCATGGCCGGCTGGGCCAGCGCGAACAAGTTCTCCCTGCTCGGCGGCCTGCGCACCGCGGCCCAGCTGCTCGCCTACGAACTCCCGATGCTGCTCGCCGCGGCCTCCGTCGCCATGGCGGCCGGCACCGTCTCCCTGCCCGGCATCCTGCACGCCTTCCACTGGTGGTGGCTGCCCTGGCAGATCGTGGGCGCGGTCGTGTTCTTCGTGGCCGGCCTCGCCGAGCTGCAGCGCCCGCCCTTCGACATGCCCGTCGCCGACTCGGAGATCATCTTCGGGGCGTACACCGAGTACACCGGCCTCAGGTTCGCCCTGTTCCTGCTCGCCGAGTACGCCGGAATCATCGTCCTGTGCGGCCTGACCACCGTCCTCTTCCTGGGCGGCTGGCACGGCCCCTGGGGAGCCGACGGCCTGGGCTGGCTGTGGACCCTGCTGAAGACCGCGATCCTCGCCTTCGTCGTCATCTGGCTCCGCGTGACCTATCCCCGCCTGCGCGAGGACCAGCTCCAGAAGCTCTCCTGGACCCTCCTCGTCCCCCTCTCCCTCGCCCAGATCGCCCTCACCGGCATCGTCAAGGTGGTGATCCAGTAGCCATGGCGCCCATCCCCGGCTCCGGCCTCGCCAAGGGCCTGGCCGTCACCCTGCGCACGATGACGAAGAAGACCGTCACCGAGCAGTACCCCGACGCCCTGCCCGAACTGCCGCCCCGCACCCGCGGCGTGATCGGCCTGTTCGAGGAGAACTGCACGGTCTGCATGCTGTGCGCCCGTGAGTGCCCGGACTGGTGCATCTACATCGACTCCCACAAGGAGACGGTCCCGGCGGCCGCCCCCGGCGGACGCGAGCGCAGCCGCAACGTCCTCGACCGGTTCGCCATCGACTTCTCCCTGTGCATGTACTGCGGCATCTGCATCGAGGTCTGCCCTTTCGACGCGCTGTTCTGGTCCCCGGAGTTCGAGTACGCCGAGACCGACATCCGCGACCTCACCCACGAGCGCGACAAGCTCCGCGAGTGGATGTGGACCGTCCCGGCCCCGCCCGCGCCGGATCCCGGTGCGGAGGAACCGAAGGAGATCGCCGCCGCCCGCAAGACGGCCGAGAAGCTGGCCGCCGCACAGGCCGTGGCACAGGAACCGCAGCAGCCTCAGGAGGGTGAGTCGTGAGCCTCGCCGCAGCCCAGCACGGCTTCCTGTCCCCGACCGGTGTCGAGATCGCCTTCCTGCTCGTCGGCCTGGTCACCTTCGGCGCGGCCCTCGTCACCGTCACCACCCGGCAGCTGGTCCACGCCGCCCTGTGGCTGGTGGTCACACTCGGCGGCCTCGCCGTCGAGTACCTGCTGCTGACCGCCGAGTTCATCGCCTGGGTGCAGGTCCTCATCTACGTCGGTTCCGTCGTCGTCCTCCTCCTGTTCGGTCTGATGCTCACCAGGGCCCCCATCGGCCGCTCCCCGGACGCCGACTCCGGCAACCGCTGGGTCGCCCTCGCCGTCGCCGTGGTCGCCGCCGGCGCCCTGGTGTGGGTGGTCGTCGACGCGTTCCGCACGACCTGGATCGACCTGAACGGCCCGGCCGCCGGCAGCACCCGCGTCACCGGCGAGAGCCTCTTCCAGAACTGGGTCCTGCCCTTCGAGGCCCTCTCCGTTCTCCTCCTCGCGGCGCTGGTCGGCGCGATCGTCCTGTCCCGCAAGGCCAAGGCGGACGCGGATGCCCCGCCCGCCACCGCAGGGGAAGCCACCCCCGCGGTCTCCGGCAAGGAAGGCGCCCGCTGATGCATCTCGCCTATCCCGCCGTCCTCTCCGCCCTCCTCTTCTGCACCGGTCTGTACGGCGTCCTCGCCCGCCGCAACGCGATCCTGGTCCTGATGTCGGTCGAGCTGATGCTCAACGCCGTCAACCTCAACCTGGTCGCCTTCGACGTCTGGCTCAGCCGGGCCGCCGAGGAGACCCTGCACTCCGGCCAGGCGCTGACCCTGTTCACCATCGCCATCGCCGCCGCCGAGATCGGCATCGGCCTGGCGATCGTGCTCGCCGTGTACCGCAACCGAGGCACCTCCGACATCGACAAGCTCCGCGACACCGCCGAGGGCCACGGCGACGACACCGACGGCCCCGGCACCGACACCCCCGCGGCCGAGAAGGCTGAGGCCACCGCGTGACCACGACCACCCTCGCCGTACTCGTCCCCCTCCTGCCGTTCCTGGGCGCCGCGGCCGGTCTGCTCCTGGGCCGTACCGCCCCCGGTTTTGTCCGCCCGCTCGCCGTCCTGCCGGCGCTGGCCGCGCTCGTGCTGGCCGCGCTCGTCGCCGTACGCCAGGGCGGCGGCCCGGCCATCCTGGCCCAGACAGAGCTGACCCCCACGGGTTCGGTCCCGATCGACCTGGCCCTGGACATCGACGGCTTCGCCGCGCTCGTCGCCGTCCTGGTCGCCTTCGTCGCGAGCTGCGTGCAGATCTACTCGACCGGCTACCTGCGCGACGACCCGCGCTACCCCTCCTACGCGGCCCTCGTCTCCCTCTTCACCTCCGCGATGCTCGTGGTCGTCTACTCGGGCGACCTGATCGTGCTGCTGGTCGGCTGGGAAGTCATGGGCATCTGCTCCTACTTCCTGGTCGGCCACTACTGGGAAACGCCCGAGGCCCGTGCCGCCTCCCTGAAGGCCTTCCTGGTCACGAAGCTCGGCGACGTGCCGTTCCTCATCGGCCTGTTCGCCCTCGGCACCGACGCCGGGTCGTTCCAGATCACGCGGGTCCTCGGCACGGTCGCGAGCGGCGGCCTCGACCATCCGACCGTCATCGCCCTGCTGCTCCTCGCGGGCGTGGCCGGAAAGTCGGCGCAGTTCCCGCTGCACACCTGGCTCCCCGACGCGATGGCGGGCCCGACACCCGTCTCGGCACTGATCCACGCCGCGACGATGGTCGCCGCCGGTGTCTACTTCGTCGCCCGTCTCCTTCCGGTCTTCGAGGCCTCACAGGCCGCGATGGTGGTCCTCGCCGTCATGGCCGCCGTGACCATGACCGGCTCGGGTCTGGCCGCGCTCGCCCAGGACGACATCAAACGCGTCCTCGCCTACTCGACGATCGGTCAGCTCGGCTACATGACCGGCGCCCTCGCCGTCGGCGACCGCGGTGCCGCCGTCTTCCACCTCCTGTCCCACGGCGCCTTCAAGGCGCTGCTGTTCCTCGCGGCCGGCGTGATCATCCACGCCGCCGGCACCAACTCACTGGCCGCCATGTCCCGGATGAGCCACCTGCGCGACCGCGTCCCGGACGCCTACTGGACGATGACCGTGGCGCTGCTCGCCCTCGCCGCGGTCCCTCCCTTCAGCGGCTTCTTCTCCAAGGAGTCGGTCCTCGGCGCCGCCGAGCACGTGATCAGCGGCCACACCGACCACGCCCCCGGCGCCGCCGGCTGGCTGGTCCTGGTCGCGGGCCTGGTCACCGCCCTGCTCACCGCCGCCTACGCCACCCGCCTGTGGCTGCTGGCCTTCCGCGGCCGGGGCGCGGAGGCCCCCGACCACGGCCGCCAGCCGCTGACGATGACCGTGGTGCTGTGGGTCCTGGCCGTGCCGTCCCTGGCCTTCGGCGGGTTCGCCTACCGCTCGCTGCCCAGCTGGTTCGACGGCCGCGGCCTCACCCCGACCCTCCTCACCTCCGTCCTCGGTACCGGTCTCGCGCTGGTCGGGGGACTGCTCACCTACGGCGCCTGGCAGCGCACCAGGACACTCGCCGCCCACGTCACGCTGGGCGCGGTCGCCGCCCACCCCGAAGGCGACGCGGGCCTGGTCGAGGCCGAGGCCATCGCCAGCCACGAGCCCGCCTACGGCGACATCGCCTACGCGCCCGACCCGGCCGACCCCGGCCGTCTGCTGCTCGGTCCGCTGCACCGGCACGCGGCCGCGGGCTTCCACCTGGACGCCGTGTACTCGGCGCTGTTCGTCCGACCGGTCCAGGCCGGAGCGAGTCTCGTCCGGTTCCTCGACAGCGCGGTCGTCGACACCTACGTACGCGGCGCGGCCGCCCTGCCCCGGCTGCTCGGGGCCGCCGTACGGCGGGCGCAGACCGGCAATGTGCAGACCTATGTGAGCGCGCTGCTCGCCGGCACCGTCGTCCTGGCGGTCGCCGTCCTCCTCGTCGCCACGGGAGCGTGAGCAGGCGTGATCGATATCAACGAGTCCGTGATGCAGTTCCTTCTGGCGTTCGTCGTCGGCGGCCCGCTCCTCGGCGCCGTCGCCGCCCTCCTCCCGGCCCCGCCCGGACTGAAGGGGAAGTCGCCCGGGCAGGCCGTGCTGCGGCACGGCGTGACCGTGACCGGCGTGATCCTCGTCGCCGCGATCGTCCTCGCGCTCGGCTTCGACCACGACCATCCGTCGAAGATGCAGGCCACGACCGACATCAGCTGGATCCCGGCACTCGACGTGCGGATCCACCTCGGCATCGACGGCATCTCCCTCCCCCTTCTGGTCCTGACCGCGCTGCTGACCTTCCTCTGCGCGCTCTACTCGTACTTCAAGCCGCCCACGGGCCCGTCCCCCAAGGGCTTCGTCGCGCTGCTGCTCCTGCTCGAGTCCGGCACCCTCGCGACCTTCGCCGTCCTCGACCTGCTGCTGTTCTTCCTCGCGTTCGAGACGGTGCTCATCCCGATGTACTTCCTCATCGCCCGCTGGGGCGGCGAGGGCCGGACCCGGGCCGCGTGGAAGTTCATCCTGTTCACCCTGCTCGGCTCCGTCGTCATGCTGCTCGGCCTGCTCCTGATCGGGATCAAGGCGGGCACGTTCGACATGGTGGCACTCGCCACTGACAACGGCCGTTCGCTGACCACGTCCGTGCAGGTCATCGCCGTTCTGGCGATCGGTGTCGGGCTCGCGGTCAAGACGCCGATGTGGCCGCTGCACAGCTGGCTGCCCGACGCCCACACCGCGGCCCCGACCGTCGGCTCGGTCCTGCTGGCCGGCGTCCTGCTGAAGATGGGTACGTACGGGTTCGTTCGAATCCTGCTGCCGGTGGCGCCGGAGGGCTTCCAGACCTTCGCGCCCTACCTCGCCGCGTTCGCCGTGGTCGGGATCATCTACGGGTCCCTGGCCTGCCTGGCCCTGGCCAAGCAGGGCGCGAAGGGCGACCTGAAGCGCCTCATCGCCTACTCCTCCGTCGGTCACATGGGCTTCGTCCTGCTGGGCATCGCCACCATGACCCCGACCGGCGTGAACGGCGCCCTGTTCGCCAACATCGCCCACGGCCTCATCACCGGCCTGCTGTTCTTCCTGGTCGGCGCCGTGAAGGACCGGACGGGCAGCACCGATCTGGACACCCTCGCCGAGGAGTCGGGCGCCGCCCTGTACGGCAAGGCCCCGCGCCTCGGCGGGCTGCTCGCCTTCGGCGCCGTGGCCTCCCTCGGGCTGCCCGGACTCGCCGGGTTCTGGGGCGAGATGCTGGCCCTGTTCGGCGCGTTCAACCCCGCCGCCGACCTCAGCCGGCCCGCGTTCCTCACCTTCATGGCGATCGGCGCGTTCGGCACCCTGCTGACAGCCGCGTACATGCTCGTCGTGGTCCGCCGGGTCTGCATGGGCGACGTGCGGCAGGAGGTCCCGAAGCTCGCAGACGTGCACGGCTACGAGTTCGCGGCCTGGACCCCGCTCGTCGCCCTCACCGTCCTCGCCGGGCTGTGGCCGAGGGTCCTGCTCGGCCTGACAGACCCGGCCGTGCAGCAGCTCCTCGCAGGAGGCACCCGATGAGCGCCCTGGCCCAGCCGCTGGCCCAGTCAGCGGTCCAGTCCGTCGACTGGCTCGCGATCGCCCCGCCCACCATCGCCGCGGTGGTCGCGCTCGCGGTGCTCGTCGCCGACCTGTTCGTGCCGGAGGCGCGCAAGCCGCTGCTCGGCTGGGTCTCCGTCGCGGGCCTGGCCGCCGCCGCGCTGATGCTGCTGCCGCTCCTGGACGGCGACCGCAGCACCTTCTGCCTGACCGGGCAGGCGAACGTGTGCAGCTACACCGCCGACCACTTCACGCTCGTCATCCAGTTCCTCGTCCTCGGCGGCGCCCTGCTCGCGGCCCTGCTGTCGGTCACCAACCTGGACGACGACCGCCGGCGCGTCCCGCCAGGGGAGTTCTGGTTCCTGCTGCTGTCCTCGGCCGCCGGCGCCGCCCTGCTGCCCGCCTCCCGCGACCTGGCCACCCTGATCGTCGCCCTGGAGGTCGCCTCCCTGCCCGCCTTCGCCCTCGTGGGCATCCGGCACGGCGACAAGCGGTCCTCCGAGGCCGCCCTGAAGTTCTTCCTGTCCTCGGTCACCGCCACCGCGGTCAGCCTGATGGGCATCAGCTTCGTCTACGCCTCCACCGGCACCCTCTACCTCACCCAGGTCGCGCAGCGGATCCAGCACGTCGACGGGCAGCTCGACACCCTCGCCCAGACCGGTGTCGTCCTCACCCTGGTCGGCTTCGCCTTCAAGACCGCCGCCGTACCGTTCCACTTCTGGGTGCCCGACACCTACGTGGGCGCGCCGCTGCCCATCGCCGCCTACCTGTCGGTCGTCGGCAAGGCGGTCGGCTTCTCCGGCCTGATCCTCGTCACCGTCGTCGCCCTCCCGTCGTACGCCGACGCCTGGGGGCCCGCGCTCGCCGCCCTGGCCGCGCTCACCATGACCGTCGGCAACGTCGGCGCCCTGCGCCAGCAGGCCACGCGCGCGTACAGCGCCGTACGGCTGCTCGCCTGGTCCTCCGTCGGCCAGGCCGGCTACCTGCTGGTGCCCATCGCCGCCGCCGGATACGTCAAGGACCCCCAGAAGGCGATCGGTTCGACGGTCGCGTACGCCCTCATGTACGCCGCCGTGAACCTCGGCGCCTTCGCGGTGGCGGCCGTGGTGGGCCGTACGAAGTCGCTCAACCGGATCAGCGACTACCGCGGCCTGTACGCCACCAACCCCGTCACGGCCCTGCTCCTGGCCTTCTTCCTGCTGTGTCTCGCCGGGCTGCCGCCCGGCGTCATCGGCCTGTTCGCCAAGGTCACCGTGTTCTCCGCGGCCGTCGACGCGGGCCTGGGCTGGCTCGCCGTGGTCATGGCCGTCAACGTGGTGATCGCCCTCTTCTACTACCTGCAGTGGACGGCCCTGCTGTTCCGCGCCCCCGAGGGCGAACCCGCCCGGCACCGGGTCCCGGCCCCCCTCACCGCCGCGCTCGCCCTCACCGGCGTCCTCGCCGTCGCCCTGTCCGGCGTACCCCAACTGGTCCTGCGCTTCGCCGCCACCGGACTGTTCTGAGGACTCGCCACGCGCGCGTGGGGCACCCGTGCTCCCGCGCGCACGGAGAGTCGTATGAGCACGTCACCCGTACGGCCGACGCGTGCCCGGGCGCACACCAGGGAACTCGGGGCCGCCGCCTGGCGTTGACCAGAGCGGGAGGGTCCACTGGACCAAAGGGTTCCCCCGCTGCACGACTTGGAGGGCGTACCGTGCACCGCCGGCACAACGGGCTAAGGACCGCAGTACTCCTCGGGGGACTGTCCGCACTCATCATCGTCATCGGCAGCTTCTTCGGCCGGACGGGACTGATCGTGGCGGTCCTGATCGCGCTGGCCACGAACGCGTACGCGTACTGGAACAGCGACAAGCTCGCCCTCCGCGCGATGCGCGCCCGCCCGGTGAGCGAGTTCGAGGCCCCCGCGCTGTACCGGATGGTCCGCGAGCTGTCGACGCAGGCCCGCCAGCCCATGCCCCGCCTGTACATCTCCCCGACAGAGGCGCCCAACGCCTTCGCGACCGGCCGCAACCCGCGCAACGCGGCCGTGTGCTGCACCGAGGGCATCCTGCGCCTGCTCGACGAGCGCGAGCTGCGCGGCGTCATCGGCCACGAGCTGAGCCACGTCTACAACCGCGACATCCTCATCTCCTCCGTGGCCGGCGCCCTCGCCTCGGTGATCATGTTCCTGGTCAACTTCGCCTGGCTGATCCCCGTCGGCCGCTCGGACGACGACGACGGTCCCGGCCTGCTCGGCATGCTGCTGATCATGATCCTGGGCCCGATCGCCGCCACCCTCATCCAGCTGGCCATCAGCCGCTCCAGGGAGTACGAGGCCGACGCCTCCGGCGCCCAGCTCACCGGCGACCCGCTGGCCCTCGCCGGCGCGCTGCGCAAGCTGGAGATCGGCACACAGCAGCTGCCCCTGCCCCCCGAGCCCCGGATCGAGACCGCGAGTCACATGATGATCGCGAACCCCTTCCGCCCCGGTCAGGGGCTGTCCAAGATGTTCTCCACACACCCGCCGATGGCGGAGCGCATCGCCCGGCTCGAGAGGATGGCAGGTCGTCACCAGTGAAGATCATCCTGAACATCATCTGGCTCGTCCTGAGCGGCTTCTGGCTGTTCCTCGCCTATCTGCTCGCGGGCGTCCTGCTCTGCGTCACGATCATCGGCATCCCCTTCGGGATCGCCGCCTTCCGCATCGGCGTCTACGCCCTGTGGCCCTTCGGGTACACCACCGTGGAGCGCAGGGACGCGGGCGCACCCTCCTGCGTCGGCAACGTGCTGTGGCTGGTCCTGGCCGGCTGGTGGCTCGCCCTCGCCCACATCACCACCGGCATCGCGCTGTGCCTGACGATCATCGGCATCCCGTTCGGCATCGCCAACTTCAAGCTGATCCCCGTCTCCCTGCTGCCGCTGGGCCGCGAGATCGTCCGCACGGACGAACCGTTCGCCGCCCGCTGACCTACCGTCACGGAGCCCCGTCGGCCCCGGCTCCGTCCGGGGAGCGCCCCGTCCACCGGCGCCGTACGCCGTAGGCCGCCACACCCACCGCGAGCACCCCCGCTCCCACGGCGACCGAGACCACCGGCAGGGCGAACGCCAGCGTGGCGCAGCCCAGCAGCCCCACCGCCGGCAGCACCCGTGCCGAAAGGGCCGGGCTCAGCGTCCAGGCGGAGGCGTTGGCCACGGCGTAGTAGGCCAGCACGCCGAACGAGGAGAAGCCGATCGCGCCGCGCACGTCCACCGTCGCGGCCAGCACGGCGACCACCGCGCCCACGGCCAGCTCCGCCCGGTGCGGGACCTGGTAGCGCGGATGCACGGCGGCCAGCGCCCCGGGCAGATGGCGGTCGCGGGCCATGGCGAGCGTCGTCCGGGACACACCGAGGATCAGCGCGAGCAGCGACCCGAGCGCGGCCACCGCGGCCCCCACCCGCACCACGGGCGCGAGACCCGGCACCCCGGCCGCCCGCACCGCGTCGGCCAGCGGCGCCGCCGCGTGCCCCAGCCGGTCGGCACCGAGCACGCTCAGCACGGCCACAGCCACGGCCACGTAGACGACCAGGGCGATGCCGAGGGCCAGCGGGACGGCCCGGGGAATGGTGCGCGCGGGATCGCGCACCTCCTCGCCCAGGGTCGCGATCCGGGCGTACCCCGCGAACGCGAAGAACAGCAGACCGGCCGCCTGGAGCACCCCGCCCACACCCGACGACACCCCGATGCCGAGCCGCCCCGCGTCGGCCTCCGCGGAGGTCAGGCACACGAACACGACGGCCGCGAGGACGGCCAGCACGACGGCCACGATCACCCGTGTCAGCCAAGCCGACTTCTGGATGCCGCCGTAGTTCACGGCGGTCAGGGCCACCACGGCGGCCACCGCCACCGCGTGCGCCTGCCCCGGCCACACGTACGCCCCCACGGTGAGCGCCATGGCCGCGCAGGAGGCCGTCTTGCCGACGACGAAGGCCCAGCCGGCGAGGTAGCCCCAGAACGCGCCCAGGCGTTCCCTGCCGTACACGTACGTCCCGCCCGACGCCGGATAGAGGGCGGCCAGGCGGGCCGAGGACATGGCGTTGCAATATGCGACCACGGCCGCGACGGCCAGCCCGAGCAGCAGTCCCGGCCCGGCGGCCCGCGCGGCCGGGCCGAGGGCGGAGAAGACGCCGGCCCCGATCATCGAGCCGAGGCCCACGACCACGGCGTCCCGCACGCCCAGGGTGCGTCGCAACTCGGTGCCGGAAGGTGTCATGCCGCGCACCCTACTGATCGCCGCAACCGCGCGGTGGACCCGTGACGTCCTCTTCATCGACACGGCACGAACACGCGCGGACAGCCGATCCTCACCGGATTCTCAGAACCCGGACAGTGCGGGCACAGCGCGGAAGGGCAGGTTCACGGCATGAGCATCATCGGTTGGATCATCCTGGGGCTTCTGGCCGGAGCCATCGCCAAGGTCCTGCTGCCGGGCCGCGACCCGGGCGGCTTCATCGGTACGACCCTCATCGGCATCGCGGGCGCGTTCATCGGTGGCTGGATCTCGGCCCGCTGGCTGGACCACCCGGTCACCAAGCACTTCTACGACGGCGCGACCTGGGCCGCCGCGATCGGCGGCTCGCTGGTCCTGCTGATCGTCTACCGCCTCTTGTTCGGCAACTCGCGCGACTGAGACGCGGACGACCGAAGGGTGGGCACCGACGGGTGCCCACCCTCGGGGGTCCATTTCCTACCGGGTCCTGCCGGTGTCCTACCGGTAGTTGACGAACTGCAGCGCGAAGTCGAAGTCCTTGCCCTTCAGCAGGGTGATCACGGCCTGCAGGTCGTCGCGGCTCTTGGAGCTGACCCGCAGCTCGTCACCCTGGACCTGGGCCTTCACGCCCTTGGGGCCCTCGTCGCGGATGATCTTCGCCACCTTCTTCGCGTTCTCCTGTGAGATGCCCTCCTCGATCGACGCGAAGACCTTGTACTCCTTGCCGGACAGCTGGGGCTCGCCCGCGTCCAGCGCCTTGAGGGAGATGCCGCGCTTGATCAGCTTGGACTGGAAGACGTCGAGGACAGCCTTCACCCGGTCCTCGGAGTTCGCCTCCATGAGGATCTTGTCACCGGACCACGAGATCGAGGCACCCACACCCTTGAAGTCGTAGCGCTGCGAGATCTCCTTGGCGGCCTGGTTGAGGGCGTTGTCGACCTCCTGCCGCTCGACCTTCGAGACGATGTCGAAACTGGAGTCGGCCATGTCCTGTGGCTCCTTGTATCGGGGTGCGTGTCGGGTGCGTGCCGGCGTGCGTGGCGGCGGCCGCCGAGCCCGGCATGGTGTCGGGCCGCATCCGCACCAGCCTAGCCACCCCGCGTCCCGGGAGGCGCAGATCAATCGGGTGGCGAAGCACCCCTCCGTATCGGGTATTGTTTACGTCGTTGCCAGGGAGCACCGCCGAAGAGCGGTTCGAACGGCAGCATCCCCGGCGGTGTGCCCGAGCGGCCAAAGGGAGCAGACTGTAAATCTGCCGGCTCAGCCTTCCCAGGTTCGAATCCTGGCGCCGCCACACTGGGGTAGACCCCCTCCGATCTGCGGAAACGTAGAGCGGAGGGGGTCTTCTTGTATGCGAACGCACTCCTTCGAACGGCAATCGAAAAATACCCCGGCCCGGTGTCGAAATGACGCCGGGCCCGACTGCCTGTCCTGCCGGGCACCGCCGCACGAGAATCGGCCGGTGCGGTCTCTTCGTTTTCCAGGGGACTGCGGGCACTGCGGTCGCTTCCGAACTCCGACCGGTGCCGAGGTGGTTCGGGCGGGAGGCGGGCACACTGACGGCATGGCCTCCCGTCGTAGAACCTGTCCCGTGTGCCGTCGCGAGATCGCCGTCGTCGCGGGGCGCTTCGCTCGGCACGATCCGCCCGGGGTGCGGGAGAGCGCGGAACTCGTCTCCTGCTCCGGGTCGCGGCTGCAGGCCCAACTCGGTGCGGCCCAGCCGGCGTTGGACGGGTACGCCGTGCCGGACTTTCCCGGGCAGTTGCCTCTCTTCTGACGGGTGAACGGGGGGCGGCCCGCCTCAGTTCCCCGCGACCGACTTCACGGCGACCGAGACCGGCGTCGACCCGCCGATCAGCTCCAGCGTCAGGCCGGCCGTCGCCGAGGTGTCCACCAGCTCCGCCAGTACGGCCGCCACGTCGTCCCTGGGGATCGGGCCGCGCCCGGTGCGGGCCTCCAGGCGGACCAGGCCGGTGCCCGCGTCGTTCGTCAGCGCGCCGGGCCGCAGGATCGTCCAGTCCAGGGCTTCCTGACGGCTGACGTGTGCGTCCGCCTCGCCCTTGGCGCGCAGGTACACGTCGAAGACGTCGTCGCCCTGGTGCGCGGGGTTCGCGCCCATGGAGGAGACCACCACGAAACGGCGCACGCCCGCGCGAACGGCCGCGTCGGCGAACAGCACCGCCGCACCCTTGTCCACCGTGTCCTTGCGGGCCGTGCCGCTGCCCGGGCCGGCGCCGGCCGCGAAGACCGCCGCGTCCGCGCCCTGCAGATGCGTCGCGACCTCCTCCAGCGAGGCGGACTCCAGGTCGAGCAGGACCGGTTCGGCACCGGCCTCCCGCAGATCGTCGCCCTGTTCGGCCTTACGGATGATCCCCGCGACCTCGTCCCCACGCGCGGAGAGCAGCCGCTCCAGCCGCAGCGCGATCTGACCATGACCACCAGCGATGACAATGCGCATGATTCCGACCGTACGCCCGAAGAAGCGCATCCGCCGCACGAGTTAACACCGGGTCGCGGCGCGGCTCCGGGCGCCTCGGCGCACGATCGAAGGCGCACAGAGCACGGGCTCCGGCGTGCGTGGCGGACGGCAGCCATCGCCTCGGACGCCGGCCACCGCGTCGGGCGGCAGCCATCGGCCCGCAACGGGTCCTACGCCCCAGGAGGCCGCTGCGCCCCGAACTGCGGTGGCCTGCGCCCCGATACCAGCCACCACCCCGGACTGCGGCCTGCGCCCCCGGACGCCAACCACCGCGCCGGACGCCGGCCACCACCCTGCATGCGGCGCACCACCTCGGACGCCACTGGGCACCCCCACCCCGCCGCCCCCCTCACGACAACTCCTTGCGCCCCTGTCGCGGCAGCCCCAGTTCTGCTGCGGCCGCCGAGCTGCAGTACTCGCGGACCGCGCTCGTGCGGGCCACGACCCGGCCCCGGTGGATCACGATCCGGCTGTAGGCGAGGGAGAGGGCACCGGAGAGGCGGTCGCCCCGTACGGCCAGCAGTTCGGCGGGGAAACCCGCCTCCACGCGGACCTCGGGCAGCCCCAGGGCCGTGCGGGCCGAGCCGCTGACCGTCTCGTAGGCCTCCTCGGGGCGCAGGCCGTGGGCGGAGGCGAGGAGGTAGGCGGCCTCCAGGGGGTCGCCGCGGCCGACGGGGTTCGCGACGTCCCGGAGGGCGCCGCTGCCGGCCGCCACCCGCACCCCGGCCGCGCGCAGCAGCCGTACCGGCGCCGTGCCCCGCCGGTCCGCGCCCGCGCAGCCGCCCTGGGGCAGGCACACCACCGTCACACCGGCCGCCGCGAGCTGGTCGGCGAGCCGGGCGGCGGCCTCGGTGGGCAGGCGCGCGAGACCGGCGCACGGGCCGACCGTCACGCCGGGGCGCAGACCACCCGCCATGGCCGCGAGCCGGGACAGCCGGGCCGGGTCGGCGGCGTCCGTGTGCAGGTCCACCGGGCAGCCGTGCTCCGAGGCCACCTCCAGCACGGCCTCCACATAGCCCGTCGGATCCGGGTCGAGGTCGGGGCAGCCGCCCACCACGGCGGCGCCCATCTTCACCGCGTCCCGCAGCATCGCGAGACCGTCGGCCCCGGCCGCCCCGGTCAGCAGGCGCGGCATCGCCACCGTGGTCAGCTCCGCGAGCCCCCGCAGGGAGCGCCGTGCCTGCAGTACGGCGCCGAGCGCGCCCAGACCCTGGACGTCGCCCACGCGCACGTGCGCGCGTACGGCCGTCGCGCCGTGGCCGAGCTGGAGCAGCGCCGCCTCCGTGGCCCGGCGCTGGACGTCCTCGGGTGTGTACGAGACCGGTCCGGGGTGTTCGGCGGACAGTGCGGTGTCGCTGTGGGCGTGCGGTTCGGCCGGGGCCGGGAGGAGCAGGTAGCCGCCGAGGTCCACGCGGGCCGCGGACGTCCGTGCCGGGCCGGGGGTGAGGCTCCCGGCCGTGCCGACCGCCTCGATGCGCCCGCCGCCCAGCCGCACGTCCACGCTCCGGCCGTCGCTGAGCCGCGCCCCGCACAGCAGCAGGGCGGCCGGCCCGGACTGTCCGGAGGGCCCGGACGGGTTCGACGGCGGTTGCGGCTGGCTGTCGGGCATCGGACTCCAGGGGTCGGCCGGGGGCTCGGGGCAGGCCGCGTGAGGGCTCGGGGCCACGACGGGCTGAAGATCACGCAGAGTGAGTCGAGCCTAGGGTGGCGAGGCGGGCACGGCGCGGAGGAGCGCAATAGTCGTACCGGCGTGGTCCGCCCATGGTGGTGCGCGCCGAGCCCTCCCGTATGACCTGCCCTCACGCGCGCGTGGCCGTGCGGCACGCGGCCTGCGAGGCCCTTGGGAGCCCCGGGACGGGGTGTGCGGAGGGCGGCCGGATACGGATTTGGGTGAACGGCGGCGGACCGTGTAATGTCTTCATCGCTCGCCCCAATAGCTCAGTCGGCAGAGCGTCTCCATGGTAAGGAGAAGGTCAACGGTTCGATTCCGTTTTGGGGCTCTGGTGTGAGAGGTTCCCGTCGCGAGGCGGGGCTGATCTCATCAAAGCGGTGTAGCTCAGTCGGTAGAGCAAGCGGCTCATAATCGCTGTGTCACCGGTTCAAGTCCGGTCACCGCTACTGACAGTAGCCGATTGCGGGGTCGGTCCTTCGATCGGCTACTCTTTTCTGCGTTAATTCAGTCAATCCGTTCGTCAAGGAGCACTCACGTGGCTGCCACCGACGTCCGCCCGAAGATCACGCTGGCCTGCGTGGAGTGCAAGGAGCGGAACTACATCACCAAGAAGAACCGGCGTAACAACCCGGACCGTCTTGAGATGAAGAAGCACTGCCCGCGTTGCAACGCGCACACCGCGCACCGCGAGACGCGATAAATCAGGCTCGTACGTGAGGCCGTCCCCGCAGTTCGGGGGCGGCCTCACGTCGTTTCACACGCTGCCGAGAGCAGACACGCTGCTGAGACCAGGAGGTGCCGGGCCATGGCGCTCGACCAGTCCTTCGTGGGGCGGAGCTACCCGCCCACCGCGCCCTACGAGGTGGGCCGGGAGAAGATCCGCGAGTTCGCCGAGGCGATCGGGGAGAACAATCCCGTGTACACGGACCCGGAGGCCGCCAAGGCGTTCGGTCACGCCGATGTGATCGCCCCGCCGACCTTCGTGTTCTCCATCACCTTCCGGGCCGCCGGACAGGTCGTCGAGGACCCGCAGCTCGGTCTCGACTACAGCCGTGTGGTGCACGGCGACCAGAAGTTCGCCTACAGCCGCCCGGTGCGCGCCGGCGACCGGCTCTCGGTCACCTCCACCATCGAGGGAATCAAGTCCCTCGCGGGCAACGACGTCCTGGACATCCGTGGCGAGGTGCACGACGAGGCGGGCGAGCACGTGGTGACCGCCTGGACCAAGCTCGTGGCCCGTGCGGCCGAGGAGGCGTGAGGTGACGATGGCGGCGAAGATCGCGTACGACGACGTCGAGGTCGGCACCGAACTGCCGGCGCAGACCTTCTCCGTGACCCGCGCCACGCTGGTGCGGTACGCGGGTGCCTCCGGGGACTTCAACCCGATCCACTGGAACGAGAAGTTCGCCAAGGAGGTGGGCCTGCCGGACGTCATCGCGCACGGCATGTTCACCATGGCCGAGGCGGTCCGCGTGGTCACCGACTGGACCGGTGACCCGGGCGCGGTCGTGGAGTACGGCGTCCGCTTCACCAAGCCGATCGTCGTGCCCAACGACGACGAGGGCGCGGTGATCGAGGTCAGCGGCAAGGTCGCGGCCAAGCTCGACGACAACACCGTGCGGGTGGACCTGACCGCGATGAGCGGCGGCCAGAAGGTGCTGGGCATGTCCCGGGCGGTCGTCCGCCTGGCCTGACAGAGGCTCATGGGTAAGGGGCGCCGACCCAGGGGTGGCGCCCCTTACCCATGCGCTCGACCTGGGCGTTGTGCGCCCTCACCCGTGCTCTCCATCCGTCGCTTGACTAGTTAGTGATTGAGTACTAACTTTCTCGCATGGTCAGGATGAGCGCAGAGGAGCGGCGCGAGAGCGTCATCCGTGCGGCGATCGCGGAGTTCGCGCGGAAGGGCTACTACGGCACCTCGACGGAGGCGATCGCCAAGCGCGTGGGTGTCTCGCAGCCCTATCTCTTCCGGCTCTTCCCGGGCAAGAAGGCGATCTTCGCCGCCGCGTCGCTGCGGTGCGTGGAGGACACCTGCCGGGTCTTCGAGGAGGCGGCCGAGGAGCTGAAGGGCGAGGAGGCCCTGCACGCCATGGCGAACGCCTACGTGCGGCTGATCACGGAGCACCCCGAGAAGCTGCAGATGCAGATGCAGACGTACATCACGGTCGCCGCCGCCGAGGCGGAGGGCGACCACGAGTTCGGTGAGGCCGTGCGGGCCGGCTGGATGAAGCTCTGGGACATCGTGCATCTGCCGCTGGGGGCGGACGACAACGAGACCACGACCTTCCTGGCGTACGGAATGCTGATCAACGCCCTCACGGCCATGGGGTTTCCGCCCCGGCACCGGGTCTGGCAGGGGATGTACCCCTCGGCCCGACTCACCGGGCGGCTGGAGAAGTAGGGCAAGGAAGGGCGGCAGCGGGCAAAACCCCTGCGCCTTTTCATGCCCGCAAAAGTTAGTCATCAATAACTAATCAACGGCAGTGATCACCCTCTGGGGGAGCGATGTCAGAACAGACAGCACGTCGCGGGGGCGCCGCCTGGGCCCTCGTCATCACCAGCGTCGCCGGTTTCATGGCGGCCCTCGACAACCTCGTCGTCACCACCGCCCTGCCCTCGCTGCGCAAGGACCTCGGCGGCGCGCTGGACGACCTCGAGTGGACCGTGAGCGCCTACACGCTCACCTTCGCCGTGCTGCTGATGTTCGGCGCCGCGCTCGGCGACCGCTTCGGGCGCCGCCGGCTCTTCCTCGCCGGACTCGCCGTCTTCACCGGCGCCTCCGCCGCCGCGGCCATGGCCCCCGGCATCGGTTCCCTGATCGCCGCCCGCGCGGTCCAGGGCGTCGGCGCGGCCGTGATGATGCCGCTCACACTCACGCTGCTGACCGCGGCGGTGCCCGCCGCCAAGCGCGGTATGGCGTACGGCATCTGGGGCGCCGTCAACGGCCTCGCCGTCGCCTCCGGGCCGCTCATCGGCGGCAGTCTGACCGAGCACATCTCCTGGCACTGGATCTTCTGGCTGAACGTCCCGCTCGGTGTGGCCCTGCTGCCGCTCGCCCGGCTGCGCCTCGCCGAATCCCACGGCACCGGCGCCCGGCTCGACCTTCCCGGCACCCTGCTGGCCAGCGGCGGACTCTTCGGCATCGTGTACGGCCTGGTCCGCGGGCCCGCCGACGGCTGGACCGACTCCCTGGTGCTGACCGCGCTGTTCGCCGGAAGCGCCCTGCTGGTGGGCTTCGTCCTCTACAGCTCCCGCGCCAAGAACCCGATGCTGCCCATGCGGCTGTTCCGCTCCCGTGCCTTCTCCGGTATCAACGCGGCCAGCCTGCTGATGTTCGTCGGGATGTTCGGCTCGATCTTCCTGCTCAGCCAGTACATGCAGGGCGTGCTCGGCTACTCGCCCACCGAGGCGGGCCTCAGGATGCTGCCGTGGACCGGCATGCCCATGCTCGTGGCGCCGATCGCCGGGATCCTCTCCGACCGCATCGGCGGCCGCCCCGTCGTCGCCACCGGCCTGTTCCTGCAGGCCATGGGTCTCGGCTACATGGCCTCCGTGGTCGCGGCGGACGTCTCCTACGCCGCCCAGCTGCCCGGCCTGATCATCAGCGGCATCGGCATGGCCCTGTACTTCGCCCCGGCCGCCAACCTGGTGATGTCCAGCGTCCGGCCACAGGAGCAGGGCATCGCCTCCGGCGCCAACAACGCCCTGCGCGAGGTGGGCGGCGCGCTCGGCATCGCGGTCATGTCGTCGATCTTCTCCGCGCAGGGCGGCTACGCGAGCGCGCAGAACTTCGTGGACGGTCTGCGGCCCGCCCTCGTCACCGGCGCGGCGGTGGTGGCCGTCGCCGGCGTGGCGGCCCTGCTCATCCCGGCCCGGCGGCGGGCGCACCAGAGCACGACCGCGTCCGAGCAGGCCCCCGCACCGGCCGTCGAAGCCCTGTCCCACTGAGCGCACGGCGAGCCGAACGAAAGGAGAACGGTCGTGCCCACCCTGCCCTGGACCGTGCCGAACAGCCCGCCGCCCGGGACCGAGGTCCATGTCTTCGCCTCCCGCTTCGAGACCCGCACCCGCTGGGGAGCCCTCCTCTTCTTCCTGCGCACTCCGGCCGTGTGGCGACAGGTCGGCAAGGCCCCCGGCGCCTACGGGGCGTCGCTCAAGGCGCAGCCCCTGCGACGGACCTTCTGGACCCTGTCGGCCTGGGAGTCGGCGGACGCGCTGCGTGCCTTCGCCCGTTCCGGAGCACACGCGCCGGCCGCCGGTGGCCTCGCCCCACAGATGCGGGACGCCAAGTTCGCCCGCTGGCGGGCATCGAGCGAAGACCTGCCGGTGAGCTGGCAGGAGGCCTTCCGGCGGCTGACCTGAGCCGGCCGAACCGAGCCGGCTGACCTGAGCCGGCCACCCTGCACCCGCACGGGCGCGTGGACCGCACGAGGTCCACGCGCCCGTGCCGTTTCCGTGTGCACCACGCGTGTCAGCATGCCGTCAGCGGGGCCTGCCACAGTGATGCATGTGAACGGCACGGGAGACCGGGCCGGGAGCAGGGAGAGGTGCCCGGAGTGGTTGATCGGGGACCGGCGAGCACGCCTCGAGGTCGGGCCCATGCGGCCCACGCAGGTTCAAATCCTGCCCTCTCCGCTCGGGACGGGAATCACGGCCGGGAGCGGCCCCCGCCCCCAGGTGCGGCAGGGCTGTCGGTCCCGTCTCGTAGTCTTGGGCCCGTGCAGGTACTCCACGACGCCCCCCTCGCCCCGCTGACCACGTTCCGGCTGGGCGGCCCCGCGGCCCGGCTGGTCACCGCCTCCACCGACGCCGAGGTGATCGACGCCGTCCGCGAGGCCGACGACAGCCGGACCCCGCTGCTGGTCGTCGGCGGCGGTTCCAACCTGGTCATCGGCGACAAGGGCTTCGACGGCACCGCCCTGCGTATCGCCACGCGCGGCGTCGAGCTGCGCGGCACCACGCTGGAGCTGGCGGCCGGCGAGGTGTGGACGGACGCCGTCGCCCGTACCGTCGAGGCCGGCCTGGCCGGGATCGAGTGCCTGGCCGGGATCCCGGGCTCCGCGGGCGCCACCCCGATCCAGAACGTGGGCGCCTACGGCCAGGAGGTCTCCTCGACGGTCACCGAGGTGATCGCCTACGACCGCCGGGCCGGCGAGACCGTCACGCTGACGAACGAGGAGTGCGCCTTCTCGTACCGGCACAGCCGCTTCAAGGCCGACCCCGAGCGCTATGTCGTACTGCGCGTCCGCTTCGAGCTGGAGGACGCGGACGGGCTGTCGGCGCCGGTCAAGTACGCCGAGGCGGCCCGCGCGCTCGGTGTGCAGGCGGGGGAGAGGGTGCCGCTCGCCGCCGCCCGCGAGACCGTCCTGAAGCTGCGTGCCGGCAAGGGCATGGTCCTGGACCCCGAGGACCACGACACCTGGTCCGCCGGGTCCTTCTTCACCAACCCGATCCTCACCGAGAAGCAGTTCGCCGCCTTCCACGCGCGCGTGCGGGAGCGGCTGGGCGAGGGCGTCGAGCCGCCCGCGTACCCGGCGGCAGAGGGCCGCACCAAGACCTCGGCGGCGTGGCTGATCGACAAGGCAGGCTTCACCAAGGGCTACGGCAGCGGGCCCGCCCGCATCTCCACCAAGCACACCCTCGCCCTCACCAACCGGGGCGGCGCCACCACCGAGGACCTGCTGGCCCTGGCCCGCGAGGTCGTCGCCGGAGTCCGCGAGGCCTTCGGGATCACGCTGGTCAACGAGCCGGTCACGGTGGGCGTGGCCCTCTAGAACCCTCGGCCCTCTAGAACCCTCGGCCCCCTAGAACCCTCGGCCCTGGCCGGGCCCTCGGCCGAGCGGCTCAGTACGCGACTCCCACCCCCTGCTTCACCGTCCGGATGTCGTCGATCATCGACAGCATCGCGTGGGCGACGTCCGCGCGCGCGATGAAGCGGCCCTTGGGCGGGAAACCGCCGACGACCGTGCGGTAACGGCCGGTGAGCGGCTTGTCCAGCAGGCGGGGCGGCCGTACGGACGTCCAGTCCGTGTTGCTGCGCGCCAGCTCGGCCTCCATCTCGCGCAGGTCGATGTAGACGTCCTTGAGCACCGCCGACACCAGGCCTCGCACCCCGCGGTCCAGGAGGCCGTCGTCCGCGGGAGCCGGTCCGACCGGTCCGGCGCTGACCACCAGCAGCCGTCGTACCCCCTCGGCCTGCATGGCTCCGAGGACCGTACGGGTCAGCCGTGCCGCCACGCCCGCGTCCTTGCGGCCGCGCGCCCCGAGACCCGAGAGGACCGCGTTTCGTCCGGCGACCGCAGCGCGCAGTTCCTCCGGGTCGGTGACGTCCGCGCGGAACACCTCCAGTGCGTCCCCCGTGACCTCCAGCCTGGCCGGATCGCGCACGACGGCGGTCACCCGGTGGCCGGCGCCGAGGGCCTGACGGACGATCTCCCGGCCGATTCCGCCGGTGGCGCCGAAGACGGTGAGCTGCATGGCGAACCCCTCCCCTGAGGTGGGTGAGCGTTTACTCACCTCGGTTGCCTTCTAGAGTGAGTAAGCACTCACCCACCCGTCAAGCCCGATTGGACGCCCATGGAGACGAAGCCGGCGCGTGTCCGCATCCTCGACGCCGCCCACGAGCTGATGCTCACCGTCGGACTCGCCCGTGCCACGACCAAGGAGATCGCCCGGGCGGCCGGCTGCTCCGAGGCTGCGCTCTACAAGTACTTCGACAGCAAGGAGGAGTTGTTCGTCCGGGTGCTCGCCGAGCGACTGCCCCGCCTCACCCCGCTGCTGAGCAGCCTCGCGGCCGAGCCGGGACAGGGCACCCTGGAGGCGAACCTCACCGAGATCGCCCGCCAGGCGGCCCTCTTCTACGAGCAGAGCTTCCCGATCGCAGCCTCCCTCTACGCCGAGACGCAGCTCAAGCGGCGGCACGACGACGTGCTGCGCAAGATCGGCTCCGGCCCGCACATACCGATCGAGGGCCTGGCCGCCTATCTGGGCGCCGAGCAGGCCGCCGGCCGCGTCCACGCCGACGCGGACACCTTCGCGGCCGCCTCGCTCCTGCTCGGCGCGTGCGCGCAGCGGGCGTTCGCGTACGACGCCACCGAGAGCGGCGAGCGCCCGCCCGTGGACGACTTCGCGCGGCGCCTCGCGCGGACACTGCTGCTGGGAATCTCCGTTGCGGACCCCACCGCATGAGCATCACGCTGAGGGCATGGCAGAGACCTCCACAAGCGCCTTCGCATGCGGCTGAGGCTGCGTGAGTTCCGGCCCCGGACAGGGCCGCACCGGCACCGTGTCGTTCAGCCCTGGGAGCCCCTGCGGCACACGTCGCTGCGCGACCCCGCACCGTACGGCGTCCTGACCGGGGACCACGACGGGCTGAACCGGCTGGCCGGCCTGTTCTCCTTCGCCGCCTCCTCGCGGCGCACCATCGTCCACGTCCCGCTGCGCCACACCGCCACGGAGCACCACGCGGGCGTCGGCGACCCGGTCGACCTGGTGCTGGTCCACCACAGCTACGGGCTACGGCCCAGCCGTTGGCCCGAGGTGCGCCGCGGACTCGGCCGGGGCACCCCGCTGACCGTCCGGACCGACGAGGCGCGCACCGCACGGGACGCTGCGGCCTGGGAGCGGCGCCGCCGGGACGCGGACTGCCGGGACGAGCTGCGGCACACCACGTACGCGCGGACGTTCTTCCTCATCGGCAGCCGTGACGTCTTCGCCGACACGGCCATGTCCTGCGCGTACGCGGCGGGCTGGGGCCCACGGCAGAAACGGATCGTGAAGGGTGGCTCAGCCCTCATGGGCTGCGTCCAGGGCTTGCAGGACGAGCCCGACCCCTGGCGCAGTCCCGAGGTGCTGATCTGCTTCCAGGCCTATCCGCCCTACGCCCAATTCAGGCGGCCGGGCGAGCCAGCCAGTCGTCCACGCCGGCCAGCAGCCGCGCCCTGACCTCCTCCGGGGCCGCCGAAGCCCGCACCGACTGCCGGGCCAGTTCCGCCAGCTCCGCGTCCGTGAAGCCGTGGTGGTGGCGGGCGATCTCGTACTGGGCCGCGAGGCGGGAGCCGAACAGCAGCGGGTCGTCCGCGCCCAGCGCCATCGGGACACCCGCCTCGAACAGCGTGCGCAGCGGTACGTCCTCCGGCTTCTCGTAGACGCCGAGCGCCACGTTCGAGGCCGGGCACACCTCACAGGTCACACCCCGGTCGGCGAGCCGCTTCAGCAGCCGTGGGTCCTCCGCCGCGCGCACCCCGTGGCCCACCCGGTGGGCGTGCAGGTCGTCCAGGCAGTCGCGCACGGACGCCGGGCCGGTCAGCTCGCCGCCGTGCGGGGCCGAGAGCAGGCCGCCGTCGCGTGCGATGGCGAAGGCCCGGTCGAAGTCCCGGGCCATGCCCCGCCGTTCGTCGTTGGACAGCCCGAAGCCCACCACACCCCGGTCGGCGTACCGCACCGCGAGCCGGGCCAGCGTGCGCGCGTCCAGGGGGTGCTTCATGCGGTTCGCGGCCACCAGCACGCGCATGCCCAGGCCGGTGTCCCGCGCGGTCGTCTCCACCGCGTCCAGGATGATCTCCAGCGCCGGAATGAGACCGCCCAGGCGGGGCGCGTACGAGGTCGGGTCCACCTGGATCTCCAGCCAGCCCGAGCCGTCCGCCAGATCCTCCTGCGCGGCCTCCCGGACCAGCCGCCGGATGTCCTCGGGTTCCCTGAGGCAGGAGCGTGCCGCGTCGTAGAGCCGCTGGAAGCGGAACCAGCCCCGCTCGTCCGTGGCCCGCAGCCTGGGCGGTTCCCCGCTGGTCAGTGCCTCAGTCAGCGTCTCGGGCAGACGCACGCCGTGCTTGTCGGCGAGTTCCAGGACGGTCCCGGGCCGCATCGAGCCGGTGAAGTGCAGGTGCAGATGGGCTTTCGGCAGCTCAGAGAGATCACGTACACGCTCCATCCCAGGATCCTGCCGTACGCCCCCGTCACCCCGGTAGCTCTTTCCCCGAACGTGGTCTTGCTCGCACATGCGAACGGGCCGCCTCCCCGGGGGGAAGCGACCCGCACGCGCGCGTAGAGCTCGGAAATCCGGATCAGTCCCGGGCCTCGGCCAGCAGCTTCTGGATCCGGCTCACGCCCTCGACGAGGTCCTCGTCGCCGAGCGCGTACGACAGCCGCAGGTAGCCCGGCGTGCCGAACGCCTCGCCCGGGACGACCGCGACCTCGGCCTCCTCCAGGATCAGCGCGGCCAGCTCGACGGTGTCCTGCGGCCGCTTGCCGCGGATCTCCTTGCCGAGCAGGGCCTTCACCGACGGGTAGGCGTAGAAGGCGCCCTCGGGCTCCGGGCAGACCACGCCGTCGATCTCGTTGAGCATCCGCACGATGGTCTTGCGGCGCCGGTCGAAGGCCTCGCGCATCTTCGCCACGGCCTCGAGGTCGCCGGAGACGGCGGCCAGGGCGGCCACCTGGGCCACGTTGGAGACGTTCGAGGTGGCGTGCGACTGCAGGTTCGTCGCGGCCTTGACGACGTCCTTCGGGCCGATGACCCAGCCCACGCGCCAGCCGGTCATGGCGTACGTCTTCGCCACACCGTTGACGACGATGCACTTGTCCCGCAGCTCGGGCAGCAGCGCGGGCAGCGACACGGAGACCGCGTCGCCGTAGACGAGGTGCTCGTAGATCTCGTCGGTGAGTACCCACAGGCCGTGCTCCACGGCCCAGCGGCCGATCGCCTCGGTCTCGGCCTCGGAGTACACGGCGCCGGTCGGGTTGGACGGGGAGACGAAGAGGACGACCTTCGTCTTCTCCGTGCGCGCCGCCTCCAGCTGCTCGACGGAGACCCGGTAGCCGGTGGTCTCGTCGGCGACGACCTCCACCGGGACACCGCCGGCCAGGCGGATCGACTCCGGGTAGGTCGTCCAGTACGGCGCCGGGACGATGACCTCGTCACCCGGGTCGAGGATCGCGGCGAACGCCTCGTAGATGGCCTGCTTGCCACCGTTGGTGACCAGGACCTGCGAGACGTCGGGCTCCCACCCGGAGTCGCGCAGGGTCTTCGCGGCGATCGCGGCCTTCAGCTCGGGCAGGCCGCCGGCCGGGGTGTAGCGGTGGTACTTCGGGTTCTTGCAGGCCTCGACGGCCGCCTCGACGATGTAGTCCGGGGTCGGGAAGTCGGGCTCACCCGCGCCGAAGCCGATCACCGGACGCCCGGCGGCCTTCAGGGCCTTGGCCTTGGCGTCCACGGCGAGGGTGGCGGACTCGGAGATCGCGCCGACTCGGGCGGAGACCCGGCGCTCGGTGGGAGGGGTTGCAGCGCTCATGGACCCATCGTTTCAGACCGGAAATGCCCCCGGCACGCGGGTTTCACAGACTGAACAGCAAGGGGTCGAGGCGTGAACAGGGGTACGAATCCGGCCTCCGGCCAGGACGATCTTCGGCCCGGGGGCTCCGGACAGGCACTTTCTGTTCGACGCCGGGCCGCGGACCACGTACACTCTCCTCTCGTTGGTCATCAGCAGCCGCTCCACAACCGGTGCACACCGAGCACCCGTCCGGATGCGGTACGTTGGGGGCACACCAAAGGGTCGTAGCTCAATTGGTAGAGCACCGGTCTCCAAAACCGGCGGTTGGGGGTTCAAGTCCCTCCGGCCCTGCTACACACACCGCCAGGATGTGTGCGCATGTACGTACAGCAATGCACCGCCGTGCGGCTCAGAAACCGGGCGCGGCACGGCCACGACCCGGGATCAGGTGAGGACGAATGACGGACGCCGTGGGCTCCATCGACACGCCTGATGCCGATGAGGTGCCCGAGTCCAAGAAGAAGGCCCGCAAGGGCGGCAAGCGCGCCAAGAAGGGCCCGCTGAAGCGCCTCGCCATCTTCTACCGCCAGATCGTCGCGGAACTCCGCAAGGTCGTCTGGCCGACGCGCAACCAGCTGACGTCGTACACCACTGTGGTGATCTTCTTCGTCGCGATCATGATCGCCCTGGTGACCGTGATTGACTATGGGCTCAACCACGCGGCCAAGTACGTCTTCGGCTGAGCCAAGAGCGAAGGGCGCCGTGGTACCGGCGCCCGTTTTCGCATGTTCCACCCCTATGTATCCAGGAAGAAGCAGCCATCGTGTCTGACCCGAACCTGAACGACGCCATCGAGCCTCGCGGGAATGCCGCCGAGACGGTGGACGACGAGCTCGACATCGTCGAGGGCGCGGACGAGCAGGACGAGTTCGAGGCTGCCGAGGCCGAACTGGGGGAGCCGGCCGAGGAGGCCGCTCTTCACGTCGAGGCTGACGAGGACGTCGAGGCTGACGAGGACGTCGAGGCCGACGGGACCGTCGCCCCGGCCGAGGAAGCCGCCGAGGAAGAGCCCGCCGAGCCCGTCGACCCGATCCAGGCCCTGCGCGAGGAACTGCGCACCCTGCCCGGCGAGTGGTACGTCATCCACACCTACGCCGGCTACGAGAACCGCGTGAAGACCAACCTGGAGCAGCGCGCCGTCTCGCTGAACGTCGAGGACTACATCTTCCAGGCCGAGGTGCCGCAGGAAGAGGTCGTCCAGATCAAGAACGGCGACCGCAAGACGATCAAGCAGAACAAGCTGCCGGGTTACGTCCTGGTCCGCATGGACCTCACCAACGAGTCCTGGGGCGTCGTCCGCAACACCCCGGGCGTCACCGGCTTCGTCGGCAACGCCTACGACCCCTACCCGCTGACCCTGGACGAGATCGTCAAGATGCTCGCCCCGGAGGCCGAGGAGAAGGCCGCTCGCGAAGCCGCCGAGGCCGAGGGCAAGCCCGCCCCGCAGCGCAAGGTCGAGGTCCAGGTGCTGGACTTCGAGGTCGGCGACTCGGTCACCGTCACCGACGGCCCGTTCGCCACGCTGCAGGCGACCATCAACGAGATCAACCCCGACTCGAAGAAGGTCAAGGGCCTGGTGGAGATCTTCGGCCGCGAGACGCCGGTCGAGCTCTCCTTCGACCAGATCCAGAAGAACTAGTTCCTTCTGGACCTCTTGCTTCCGTGCAGGTCAGGCGGGCTGCTTCAGCCCGTCTGACCTGCACGGTTTTTGGCCGCGCATCTATACCCGTTATCGTTGTGCGGTATGCCTGCGTCCGGGTGGTCCCCGGATGCCGGCAGGACCCGAATTGAAAGGACCCGGAGAGCCATGCCTCCCAAGAAGAAGAAGGTCACGGGGCTCATCAAGCTCCAGATCCAGGCCGGCGCCGCCAACCCGGCCCCGCCGGTCGGCCCCGCGCTGGGTCAGCACGGCGTCAACATCATGGAGTTCTGCAAGGCCTACAACGCCGCGACCGAGTCGCAGCGCGGTTGGGTCATCCCGGTGGAGATCACGGTCTACGAGGACCGCTCCTTCACCTTCATCACCAAGACGCCGCCGGCCGCCAAGATGATCCTCAAGGCCGCGGGCATCGAGAAGGGCTCCGGCGAGCCGCACAAGACCAAGGTCGCCAAGATCACCGAGGCGCAGGTCCGCGAGATCGCCCAGACCAAGCTGCCCGACCTCAACGCCAACGACCTGGACGCCGCCGCGAAGATCATCGCCGGTACCGCGCGTTCCATGGGCGTCACGGTCGAGGGCTGACCTCAACCCCCGTAAGCAGAAATACCCGTGGCAGGGCCTGCTCGGCCCGTACCACGACTCCTTTCAGAACACACAGGAGCAGTTGTGAGCAAGCGCAGCAAGGCTCTCCGCGCTGCGGACGCCAAGGTCGACCGGGAGAAGCTCTACGCCCCGCTCGAGGCCGTCCGTCTCGCCAAGGAGACCTCCACGACCAAGTTCGACGGCACCGTCGAGGTCGCCTTCCGCCTGGGTGTCGACCCGCGCAAGGCCGACCAGATGGTCCGTGGCACCGTGAACCTGCCGCACGGCACCGGCAAGACTGCCCGGGTCCTGGTCTTCGCGACCGGTGACCGTGCTGCGGCCGCGGAGGCCGCGGGCGCCGACATCGTCGGCTCCGACGAGCTGATCGACGAGGTGTCGAAGGGCCGCCTGGACTTCGACGCCGTCGTCGCCACCCCGGACCTCATGGGCAAGGTCGGCCGCCTCGGCCGCGTCCTCGGCCCGCGTGGTCTGATGCCGAACCCGAAGACCGGCACCGTCACCCCCGACGTGGCCAAGGCCGTCACCGACATCAAGGGCGGCAAGATCGAGTTCCGCGTCGACAAGCACTCGAACCTGCACTTCATCATCGGCAAGGTGTCGTTCGACGACACCAAGCTGGTGGAGAACTACGGCGCCGCGCTGGAGGAGATCCTCCGTCTGAAGCCGTCCGCCGCCAAGGGTCGCTACATCAAGAAGGCCGCCATCACCACCACGATGGGCCCCGGCGTTCCGGTCGACCCGAACCGCACCCGCAACCTCCTCGTCGAGGAGGACCCGGCCGCCGTCTGAGCCCCGCGCTCACCCCGGTAGCCGCGTCAGGGACGCACACGAAGGGCGGGCCCCGGAACCTTCCAGGTTCGGGGCCCGTCCTTTCTTTGTGCGACTTTCGCACGACTGTCAGTGGCCTGGATTAGCGTGCAGGCAACAGGACTCGCATTGGGGTGGGACGACATGAAGAGCAGGACCGTACGCCGCGTGGCCCTTTCCGTGGCGGTGGTGGCCGCGCTGACGGGGGTGGCCGCATGCGGCTCCGGGAAGAGTGACAAGACGGTAGGCAAGAGCGTCACGCACGTCAGCCCGCTCGCCGCGCTGCGTTCGGCCGAGAAGTCCACGGACAAGGCCGAGTCCGCCAAGGTCCGCTCCAGCACGTCCATCGGCGACACGATGTCGATGACGGCCAACGGCGCCCTCGCCTGGGGCGACGGCCTCAAGGGCAACCTCACCATCACGTACACCGGCGGCCAGATGGCCGAGGCGATGCGCCAGGCCGGCTCCACGTCGATGGAGGCCCGCTATCTGCCGGACGCCTACTACGCGAAGATGAGCGAGAAGTTCGCCCAGCAGTTCGGCAAGCACTGGATCAGGTACGCGTACGACGACCTCGCCAAGCTCGGCGGCAGCTCCGGCGCGTACCTGAAGGACCAGATGCAGAACACCACGCCGAACCAGTCGGTGAAGCTGCTGCTGGCCTCCGGCGACGTGAAGAAGGTCGGCGAGGAGAAGGTCTCCGGTGTCGCCGCCACGCACTACTCGGGCACGGTCGACGTGGCCGACCTCGCCGACAAGAACAGCAACCTCACCGCCGAGCAGCTGGCCGGTCTGAAGAAGCAGCTCAGTCAGGCGGGCGTCACCACGGAGACCGTCGACATCTGGGTCAACGACCAGGACCTGCTGGTCAAGAAGGTCGAGAAGGCGAACACCGCGTCCGGCGCCATGACCAGCACGGCCTACTACAGCGACTACGGCGTCAAGGTCTCCGCCGAGGCGCCCCCGGCCGGAGACACGAAGGACTTCAAGGAGCTGATGAAGTCCGGCGGCACCGTGGCGGGCGGCTCCGGCACCAGCTCCTGAGCCCGCCGGAACCCGGCAGGTCCCCGAGGGGCGCCCACGATCCCGCCGCGCGTCCACCGTGCGCCGTCGAGGGCGTTCTCCGGGGCCGGGCGGTCGTCCACCCGCCCGCCCGCTTTCCCGTCGCCGCAGCGCGCCCGCACGACGGCCGCAGCCGGCGGGGGAGCGGTCCGCAGGGGGCCCGGGCCTGACCGTCCCTTCCGCTCCCGCAGCGGGCCGGCGCCGGGGCCCGTAGAGCCCGATTTGCTCGAAGGCGACCCGGTCCCGTACATTCCTTGAGAAGCCAAAGACCGCTGGTCGTTGCCGCACGCTTGAACGAGGGTGTGGTGACCGAAGGATCCGCTGTGAAGTGGACGACCCGCGCAGGTGACAGTGGAAGAACTCCCGGAGTGCGCGCTCTCCCGCGTGTGTGTCCGGTCGAGTCCGCCCCGTGCGCCTGCGCCGGGGCGTTTCGTTTTGTCAGCCCCTTCTGAGCGGTCCCATCACCCGGAAGGAGGCCGACGCTCTATGGCAAGGCCCGACAAGGCTGCCGCGGTAGCCGAGCTCGCGGAGCAGTTCCGCAGCTCGAACGCCGCCGTGCTGACCGAGTACCGGGGTCTCACCGTGGCGCAGCTCAAGACGCTGCGTCGTTCGCTCGGTGAGAACGCCCAGTACGCCGTGGTGAAGAACACGCTGACCAAGATTGCGGCCAACGAGGCCGGGATCACGACGCTCGACGACCTGTTCAACGGTCCGACGGCGGTCGCCTTCGTCACCGGTGACCCGGTGGAGTCGGCGAAGGGTCTTCGTGACTTCGCCAAGGACAACCCGAACCTCGTCATCAAGGGCGGTGTCCTTGAAGGCAAGGCGCTGTCCGCCGACGAGATCAAGAAGCTTGCGGACCTCGAGTCCCGCGAGGTTCTGCTCGCCAAGCTGGCGGGCGCCTTCAAGGGCAAGCAGACCCAGGCTGCTCAGGTCTTCCAGGCGCTCCCGTCGAAGCTCGTCCGCACCGTGGACGCTCTTCGTGCCAAGCAGGCCGAGCAGGGCGGTGCCGAGTAACTCGGCTCGCGAAATGACCGCCGCCGCCTGAGGCGGAGGTCGTAGCGGGCCGAACGTACGCCCGCCATACATGTACATCCGGCACCAGCCGAATTAGTGGAAGGATCGCCCACCATGGCGAAGCTCAGCCAGGAAGACCTGCTCGCGCAGTTCGAGGAGATGACCCTCATCGAGCTCTCCGAGTTCGTGAAGGCCTTCGAGGAGAAGTTCGACGTCACCGCCGCCGCCGCGGTCGCCGTTGCCGGCCCGGCCGGTCCGGCCGCCGCCGCCGAGGCCGAGGAGGAGAAGGACGAGTTCGACGTCATCCTCACCGGCGCCGGCGACAAGAAGATCCAGGTCATCAAGGTCGTGCGCGAGCTCACCTCCCTGGGCCTCAAGGAGGCCAAGGACCTGGTCGACGGCACCCCGAAGCCGGTCCTCGAGAAGGTCAACAAGGAGCAGGCCGAGAAGGCCGCCGAGTCCCTCAAGGGCGCCGGCGCCTCCGTCGAGGTCAAGTAAGACCTCTCGGAGTCTCCGTGACTCTCTCCGCGCGCTGAGTACGGCCCCCTGGGGCTGTAACGCGAACGCACCGAAGAGCGATCATCCATCCGGGTGGTCGCTCTTCGGCGTATCCGGAGCCCGGCCTCGGTTGCCTTGCACTCGTGACGGCGAGGGGTATGGTGATCTTCGTCGTGTCTCCGGCCAGTCTCGTTTGGGCAAGGGGGCCTTGACGAACCGCACGCAGCGCGCAATTCTCAGGACGCGTCGTCACAAGGATCCGAATCCGAGGCATGGATCGACGACGAAGAGGGCAGTATGAACGTGCGTTGAGGGCAGGCATGCCGAGGGCGTTGACAAGGGCGTTGAGAACAACGAGGGTCTCGAAAAACCCGCACTGGACATCAGTGTGCCAAGTGGCTACACTGACCCTTTGCGCTGCCTGTTAGCTGTCCCCTGCCCGTCACCAGGGGTCTGCCCTCACTCGAACGCCGATGACCGAAGCCACCTTGACCTGGGGTTTCCGTCTCTGTGTCTGGGATGAGGGGCCGGTACGCGCGTAGTGAGTCCGAGCCCTCGGAAGGACCCCCTCTTGGCCGCCTCGCGCAACGCCTCGACCGCGAATACGAACAACGGCGCCAGCACTGCCCCGCTGCGCATTTCCTTTGCAAAGATCAAGGAGCCTCTCGAGGTTCCGAACCTGCTCGCGCTGCAGACCGAGAGCTTCGACTGGCTGCTCGGCAACACCGCCTGGCAGAGTCGGGTCGAGGAGGCTCTTGAGAACGGTCAGGACGTCCCCACCAAGTCCGGTCTGGAGGAGATCTTCGAGGAGATCTCCCCGATCGAGGACTTCTCCGGGTCGATGTCGCTGACGTTCCGGGACCACCGCTTCGAGCCGCCGAAGAACTCCATCGACGAGTGCAAGGAGCGCGACTTCACGTACGCCGCCCCGCTCTTCGTCACCGCCGAGTTCACCAACAACGAGACCGGTGAGATCAAGTCCCAGACGGTCTTCATGGGCGACTTCCCGCTCATGACGAACAAGGGCACCTTCGTCATCAACGGCACCGAGCGTGTCGTTGTGTCTCAGCTGGTCCGTTCCCCCGGTGTCTACTTCGATTCCTCGATCGACAAGACGTCCGACAAGGACATCTTCTCCGCCAAGATCATCCCGTCCCGGGGTGCCTGGCTGGAGATGGAGATCGACAAGCGCGACATGGTCGGTGTCCGTATCGACCGCAAGCGCAAGCAGTCGGTCACCGTGCTGCTGAAGGCGCTCGGCTGGACGACCGAGCAGATCCTCGAGGAGTTCGGCGACTACGAGTCGATGCGCGCCACCCTGGAGAAGGACCACACCCAGGGCCAGGACGACGCGCTGCTCGACATCTACCGCAAGCTGCGTCCGGGCGAGCCCCCCACGCGTGAGGCCGCGCAGACCCTGCTGGAGAACCTCTACTTCAACCCCAAGCGCTACGACCTCGCCAAGGTCGGCCGCTACAAGGTCAACAAGAAGCTGGGTGCGGACGCTCCGCTCGACGCGGGCATCCTGACCGTCGAGGACATCATCTCGACGATCAAGTACCTGGTGCAGCTGCACGCCGGCGAGACCGAGACCACCGTTGACAACGGTGACACGATCGTCGTCGAGACCGACGACATCGACCACTTCGGCAACCGTCGTCTGCGCAGCGTCGGCGAGCTGATCCAGAACCAGGTCCGTACGGGTCTCGCCCGTATGGAGCGTGTCGTGCGCGAGCGCATGACCACCCAGGACGTCGAGGCGATCACGCCGCAGACCCTGATCAACATCCGGCCGGTCGTCGCCTCCATCAAGGAGTTCTTCGGCACCAGCCAGCTGTCCCAGTTCATGGACCAGAACAACCCGCTGTCGGGTCTCACCCACAAGCGCCGTCTGTCGGCCCTTGGTCCCGGTGGTCTCTCCCGTGAGCGGGCCGGCTTCGAGGTCCGTGACGTGCACCCGTCGCACTACGGCCGTATGTGCCCGATCGAGACGCCGGAAGGCCCGAACATCGGTCTGATCGGCTCGCTCGCCTCCTACGGCCGGGTCAACGCGTTCGGTTTCGTCGAGACCCCGTACCGCAAGGTGAACGACGGCCAGGTCACCGACGAGGTCGACTACCTGACCGCCGACGAGGAGGACCGCTTCGTCATCGCGCAGGCCAACGCCACGCTGAACGACGAGCTCCGGTTCGCCGAGGCGCGTGTCCTGGTCCGCCGCCGTGGCGGTGAGGTCGACTACGTCAGCCCCGAGGACGTCGACTACATGGACGTCTCGCCGCGCCAGATGGTGTCGGTCGCGACCGCCATGATCCCCTTCCTCGAGCACGACGACGCCAACCGTGCCCTCATGGGCGCGAACATGATGCGCCAGGCCGTCCCGCTGATTAAGTCGGAGGCCCCGCTCGTCGGCACCGGCATGGAGTACCGCTCCGCGGTCGACGCCGGCGACGTGGTCAAGGCCGAGAAGGCCGGTGTGGTCCAGGAGGTCTCCGCGGACTACATCACCACCGCCAACGACGACGGCACGTACATCACGTACCGCCTGGCCAAGTTCGCCCGTTCCAACCAGGGCACCTCGGTCAACCAGAAGGTCATCGTCAACGAGGGCGACCGCGTCATCGAGGGCCAGGTCCTCTCCGACGGCCCGGCCACCCAGAACGGCGAGATGGCCCTCGGCAAGAACCTGCTCGTGGCGTTCATGCCGTGGGAGGGTCACAACTACGAGGACGCGATCATCCTGTCGCAGCGCCTCGTGCAGGACGACGTCCTCTCCTCGATCCACATCGAGGAGCACGAGGTCGACGCCCGTGACACCAAGCTCGGCCCCGAGGAGATCACCCGGGACATCCCGAACGTCTCCGAGGAGGTCCTCGCCGACCTCGACGAGCGCGGCATCATCCGCATCGGCGCCGAGGTCATCGCCGGCGACATCCTCGTCGGCAAGGTGACCCCGAAGGGTGAGACCGAGCTGACCCCCGAGGAGCGCCTGCTGCGCGCGATCTTCGGCGAGAAGGCCCGTGAGGTCCGTGACACCTCGCTGAAGGTGCCGCACGGCGAGACCGGCAAGGTCATCGGCGTCCGCGTCTTCGACCGCGAGGAGGGCGACGAGCTTCCCCCGGGTGTGAACCAGCTTGTGCGCGTGTACGTGGCGCAGAAGCGCAAGATCACCGACGGTGACAAGCTCGCCGGCCGTCACGGCAACAAGGGTGTCATCTCCAAGATCCTGCCGATCGAGGACATGCCGTTCCTGGAGGACGGCACCCCGGTCGACATCATCCTGAACCCGCTGGGTGTGCCGTCCCGAATGAACCCGGGACAGGTCCTGGAGATCCACCTGGGCTGGCTCGCCAGCCGCGGCTGGGACGTCTCCGGCCTCGCGGACGAGTGGGCGCAGCGCCTCCAGGCGATCGGCGCCGACTCCGTCGCCCCCGGCACCAACGTCGCGACCCCGGTCTTCGACGGTGCCCGCGAGGACGAGCTGGCGGGTCTGCTGCAGCACACCATCCCGAACCGCGACGGCGAGCGCATGGTGCTCCCGACCGGTAAGGCGCGGCTGTTCGACGGCCGTAGCGGTGAGCCGTTCCCGGACCCGATCTCGGTCGGCTACATGTACATCCTGAAGCTGCACCACCTGGTCGACGACAAGCTGCACGCCCGCTCGACCGGTCCGTACTCGATGATCACCCAGCAGCCGCTGGGTGGTAAGGCCCAGTTCGGTGGCCAGCGGTTCGGCGAGATGGAGGTGTGGGCACTCGAGGCCTACGGTGCCGCCTACGCCCTCCAGGAGCTGCTGACCATCAAGTCCGACGACGTCACCGGCCGCGTGAAGGTCTACGAGGCCATCGTCAAGGGCGAGAACATCCCCGAGCCCGGCATCCCCGAGTCCTTCAAGGTGCTCATCAAGGAGATGCAGTCGCTCTGCCTGAACGTGGAGGTGCTGTCCAGCGACGGTATGTCCATCGAGATGCGCGACACCGACGAGGACGTCTTCCGCGCTGCGGAGGAGCTCGGTATCGACCTGTCCCGGCGCGAGCCGAGCAGCGTCGAAGAGGTCTGACGGGAGTCCGGCGGAGCCCTGACCCACAAGGGCCCCGCCGACCCCCAGGCCCCCGTTTCAGACCAAAGACTTACGACCCTGAGAGGGATTGACGCATAGTGCTCGACGTCAACTTCTTCGACGAGCTCCGGATCGGCCTGGCCACCGCTGACGACATCCGTCAGTGGAGCCACGGTGAGGTCAAGAAGCCCGAGACCATCAACTACCGCACCCTCAAGCCCGAGAAGGACGGACTCTTCTGCGAGAAGATCTTCGGTCCGACCCGGGACTGGGAGTGCTACTGCGGCAAGTACAAGCGCGTCCGCTTCAAGGGCATCATCTGTGAGCGCTGTGGCGTCGAGGTCACGCGCGCCAAGGTGCGCCGTGAGCGGATGGGCCACATCGAGCTGGCCGCTCCCGTCACGCACATCTGGTACTTCAAGGGTGTTCCGTCGCGCCTGGGCTACCTGCTCGACCTGGCGCCGAAGGACCTCGAGAAGGTCATCTACTTCGCGGCGTACATGATCACGTACGTCGACGAGGAGCGCCGTACCCGCGACCTGCCCTCCCTGGAGGCGCACGTCTCCGTCGAGCGCCAGCAGGTCGAGAACCGCCGCGACGCCGACCTGGAGGCCCGCGCCAAGAAGCTCGAGGCCGACCTGGCCGAGCTGGAGGCCGAGGGTGCCAAGGCCGACGTGCGCCGCAAGGTGCGCGAGGGTGCCGAGCGCGAGATGAAGCAGCTGCGCGACCGCGCGCAGCGCGAGATCGACCGCCTGGACGAGGTGTGGACCCGGTTCAAGAACCTCAAGGTCCAGGACCTCGAGGGCGACGAGCTGCTCTACCGCGAGCTGCGTGACCGCTTCGGCACGTACTTCGACGGCTCGATGGGTGCCGCGGCGCTGCAGAAGCGCCTGGAGTCCTTCGACCTCGAGGAGGAGGCCGAGAAGCTCCGCGAGATCATCCGCACCGGCAAGGGCCAGAAGAAGACCCGCGCCCTGAAGCGGCTGAAGGTCGTCTCCGCGTTCCTGCAGACGTCCAACAGCCCCAAGGGCATGGTCCTGGACTGCGTCCCGGTCATCCCGCCGGACCTGCGTCCGATGGTGCAGCTGGACGGTGGCCGCTTCGCGACCTCCGACCTGAACGACCTGTACCGCCGTGTGATCAACCGCAACAACCGTCTGAAGAGGCTCCTGGACCTCGGTGCCCCGGAGATCATCGTCAACAACGAGAAGCGCATGCTTCAGGAGGCTGTTGACGCCCTCTTCGACAACGGCCGTCGCGGCCGTCCGGTCACCGGTCCCGGTAACCGCCCGCTGAAGTCCCTCAGCGACATGCTGAAGGGCAAGCAGGGTCGATTCCGGCAGAACCTGCTCGGCAAGCGAGTCGACTACTCGGCGCGTTCCGTCATCGTCGTCGGCCCGCAGCTGAAGCTGCACCAGTGCGGTCTGCCCAAGGCCATGGCGCTGGAGCTCTTCAAGCCGTTCGTGATGAAGCGCCTGGTCGACCTGAACCACGCGCAGAACATCAAGAGCGCCAAGCGCATGGTGGAGCGCGGCCGTACGGTCGTGTACGACGTCCTCGAAGAGGTCATCGCCGAGCACCCGGTCCTGCTGAACCGTGCTCCCACCCTGCACCGCCTCGGCATCCAGGCCTTCGAGCCGCAGCTGGTCGAGGGCAAGGCCATCCAGATCCACCCGCTCGTCTGCACCGCGTTCAACGCGGACTTCGACGGTGACCAGATGGCCGTGCACCTGCCGCTGTCCGCGGAGGCGCAGGCCGAGGCCCGCATCCTGATGCTGTCCTCGAACAACATCCTCAAGCCGGCCGACGGCCGTCCGGTGACGATGCCGACCCAGGACATGGTCCTCGGTCTGTTCTTCCTCACCACCGACGGCGAGCTGCGTGACACCAAGGGCGAGGGCCGCGCGTTCGGCTCCACGGCCGAGGCGATCATGGCGTTCGACGCCGGCGAGCTCGCGCTGCAGTCGGCGATCGACATCCGCTTCCCGGTGGGCACCATCCCGCCGCGCGGCTGGACCCCGCCGGCTCGCGAAGAGGGCGAGCCCGAGTGGCAGCAGGGTGACTCGTTCCGCCTGCGCACCACCCTGGGCCGCGCGCTCTTCAACGAGCTGCTGCCCGAGGACTACCCGTTCGTCGACTACTCGGTGGGCAAGAAGCAGCTCTCCGAGATCGTCAACGACCTGGCCGAGCGCTACCCCAAGGTCATCGTGGCGGCGACGCTCGACAACCTGAAGGCGGCCGGCTTCTACTGGGCGACCCGTTCCGGTGTCACCGTCGCCATCTCCGACGTCGTCGTTCCCGAGGCGAAGAAGGAGATCGTCCGCGGCTACGAGGCCCAGGACGAGAAGGTCCAGAAGCAGTACGAGCGCGGTCTGATCACCAAGGAAGAGCGCACTCAGGAGCTCATCGCGATCTGGACGAAGGCGACCAACGAGGTCGCCGAGGCGATGAACGAGAACTTCCCCAAGACGAACCCCATCTTCATGATGGTTGACTCGGGTGCCCGAGGAAACATGATGCAGATGCGGCAGATCGCCGGTATGCGTGGTCTGGTGTCGAACGCCAAGAACGAGACCATCCCGCGGCCCATCAAGGCGTCGTTCCGTGAGGGTCTCTCCGTGCTGGAGTACTTCATCTCCACGCACGGTGCCCGTAAGGGTCTGGCGGACACCGCCCTTCGTACCGCCGACTCGGGTTACCTGACCCGTCGTCTGGTCGACGTCTCCCAGGACGTCATCATCCGCGAGGAGGACTGCGGCACCGAGCGCGGTCTGAAGCTGCGGATCGCCCACCGCGGCGCCGACGGTGTGCTGCGCAAGGCGGACGACGTCGAGACGAGCGTCTACGCCCGCATGCTCGCCGAGGACGTCGTCATCGACGGCAAGGTGATCGCGCCGGCCAACGTGGACCTGGGCGACGTGCTCATCGACCAGCTGGTGCACCACGGCATCGAGGAGGTCAAGACCCGCTCGATCCTGACCTGCGAGTCGCACGTCGGCACCTGCGCGATGTGCTACGGCCGTTCGCTGGCCACCGGCAAGCTGGTCGACATCGGTGAGGCGGTCGGCATCATCGCCGCCCAGTCCATCGGTGAGCCCGGTACCCAGCTGACGATGCGTACCTTCCACACCGGTGGTGTGGCCGGTGACGACATCACCCAGGGTCTGCCCCGTGTCGTCGAGCTCTTCGAGGCCCGTACCCCGAAGGGTGTCGCCCCGATCTCCGAGGCCTCCGGCCGCGTGCGGATCGAGGAGACCGAGAAGACCAAGAAGATCGTCGTCACCCCGGACGACGGCAGCGACGAGACGGCGTTCCCGATCTCGAAGCGTGCCAAGGTCCTGGTCCGCGAGGGCGACCACGTCGAGGTGGGTCAGCAGCTGACCGTGGGTGCCACCAACCCGCACGACGTGCTGCGCATCCTGGGTCAGCGTGCCGTCCAGGTCCACCTGGTCGGCGAGGTCCAGAAGGTCTACAACTCGCAGGGTGTGTCGATCCACGACAAGCACATCGAGATCATCATCCGGCAGATGCTCCGCCGTGTGACGATCATCGAGTCCGGCGACGCCGAGCTGCTGCCCGGTGAGCTGGTCGAGCGCTCGAAGTTCGAGACCGAGAACCGTCGTGTGGTCCAGGAGGGCGGTCACCCGGCCTCCGGTCGTCCGCAGCTGATGGGTATCACCAAGGCCTCGCTGGCGACGGAGTCCTGGCTGTCGGCCGCCTCCTTCCAGGAGACGACCCGAGTCCTGACGGACGCGGCGATCAACGCCAAGTCCGACAGCCTCATCGGCCTCAAGGAGAACGTCATCATCGGTAAGCTCATCCCGGCCGGTACGGGTCTGTCCCGCTACCGCAACATCCGGGTCGAGCCGACCGAGGAGGCCAAGGCCGCGATGTACTCGGCCGTCGGCTACGACGACATCGACTACTCGCCGTTCGGCACGGGCTCCGGCCAGGCCGTTCCGCTGGAGGACTACGACTACGGTCCGTACAACCAGTAAGCGAGCAGCTTGAACTGAGGGGCGGTCACCTTTTGGGGTGGCCGCCCTTCGGCGTCTCCGGGGGGCGCTACGTCCCCCGGAGGGGGCGCTGCGTCCTCCGGGACGAGAGCCGGCGCGCTCCGCCCGGAACCGCACGGGTTGTGCCGCACCGGCTCGCCGTACGACGTGACGGGCCCGCTGGGACGCCTCGGAGGCCGAGAGGCGGCACCGGAGCGAGGCGCGGGCACCGGGGACGCACGGGTCGTGCCTGGGCCCCCACAGGGGCCCTGATCGAGATGGTGACCGGTTTCAGACGTGTTCGCTGGTTTTGGCCGCCGGACTCCGGCGATCGCCGCGCGTTCACGCGGTGTGTGGGCTTGACAGGCCCCCGGCCCGAGGGGGGTGGACCCCATTTGTTTTGACCACAGCGAATGAGGTAGGTACGCTCAGACCTTGTGCCTGGGGTGTGCCCTGGCTCCCGTGCGTGCCTTCAACCGCATAGTGAGCCGTTATCGGCCACCGTAATCTGTGCCCTTTTCGCCTTGCGGCGGAAGTCTGCGGATTCGACACACCCGACCGCGTGGGTCGGAGAAGTTCCAGGTTAGCTGTACCTATCGGCACACAGAAACCGGAGAAGTAGTGCCTACGATCCAGCAGCTGGTCCGCAAGGGCCGGCAGGACAAGGTCGAAAAGAACAAGACGCCCGCACTCGAGGGTTCGCCCCAGCGTCGCGGCGTCTGCACGCGTGTGTTCACGACCACCCCGAAGAAGCCGAACTCGGCCCTCCGCAAGGTCGCGCGTGTGCGTCTGACCAGCGGCATCGAGGTCACCGCTTACATTCCGGGTGAGGGACACAACCTGCAGGAGCACTCCATCGTGCTCGTGCGCGGCGGCCGTGTGAAGGACCTGCCGGGTGTTCGCTACAAGATCATCCGCGGTTCCCTCGACACCCAGGGTGTCAAGAACCGCAAGCAGGCCCGCAGCCGTTACGGCGCCAAGAAGGAGAAGTAAGAATGCCTCGTAAGGGCCCCGCCCCGAAGCGCCCGGTCATCATCGACCCGGTCTACGGTTCTCCTCTGGTGACCTCCCTGATCAACAAGGTGCTGCTGAACGGCAAGCGCTCCACCGCCGAGCGCATCGTCTACGGCGCCATGGAGGGTCTGCGTGAGAAGACGGGCAACGACCCGATCATCACGCTGAAGCGCGCGCTGGAGAACATCAAGCCGACCCTCGAGGTCAAGTCCCGCCGTGTCGGTGGTGCGACCTACCAGGTTCCGATCGAGGTCAAGCCCGGTCGCGCCAACACCCTCGCGCTGCGCTGGCTCGTCGGTTACTCCCGCGCCCGTCGCGAGAAGACCATGACCGAGCGTCTGCTGAACGAGCTTCTCGACGCTTCGAACGGCCTCGGTGCGGCCGTCAAGAAGCGCGAGGACACGCACAAGATGGCCGAGTCCAACAAGGCCTTCGCGCACTACCGCTGGTAGTCGCTACCCACATCGAGACCGAGAGAAGACTGAAGCCTTATGGCTACCACTTCACTTGACCTGGCCAAGGTCCGCAACATCGGGATCATGGCCCACATCGACGCGGGCAAGACGACCACCACCGAGCGGATCCTGTTCTACACCGGCGTTTCGTACAAGATCGGTGAGGTCCACGACGGCGCTGCCACCATGGACTGGATGGAGCAGGAGCAGGAGCGTGGCATCACGATCACCTCTGCTGCCACCACCTGTCACTGGCCGCTGGAAGACGTCGATCACACCATCAACATCATCGACACGCCGGGCCACGTCGACTTCACCGTCGAGGTGGAGCGTTCGCTGCGCGTGCTCGACGGTGCCGTGACGGTGTTCGACGGCGTCGCCGGCGTGGAGCCCCAGTCCGAGACGGTGTGGCGTCAGGCGGACCGCTACGGCGTTCCGCGTATCTGCTTCGTCAACAAGCTCGACCGGACCGGTGCCGAGTTCCACCGCTGCGTCGACATGATCTCTGACCGCCTGGGCGCTCAGCCGATCGTGATGCAGCTCCCGATCGGTGCCGAGGCCGACTTCAAGGGCGTCGTCGACCTCGTGACGATGAAGGCCCTGGTCTGGTCCGCCGAGGCCACCAAGGGCGAGATGTACGACGTCGTCGACATCCCGGACACGCACACCGAGGCTGCCGAGGAGTACCGCGGCAAGCTGCTGGAGGCCGTGGCCGAGAACGACGAAGAGATCATGGAGCTGTACCTGGAGGGCGCCGAGCCCTCCGTGGAGCAGCTGTACGCCGCGATCCGTCGTATCACCATCGCGTCCGGCAAGGGCACCGGCACCACCGTGACCCCGGTGTTCTGCGGTACCGCGTTCAAGAACAAGGGCGTCCAGCCCCTGCTCGACGCGGTCGTGCGCTACCTGCCGTCCCCGGTCGACATCGAGGCCATCGAGGGCCACGACGTCAAGGACCCCGAGGTCGTCGTCAAGCGCAAGCCGTCCGACGAGGAGCCCCTCTCGGCGCTGGCGTTCAAGATCATGAGCGACCCGCACCTCGGCAAGCTCACCTTCGTCCGGGTTTACTCGGGCCGCCTGGAGTCCGGCTCTTCGGTGCTGAACTCCGTCAAGGGCAAGAAGGAGCGCATCGGCAAGATCTACCGCATGCACGCCAACAAGCGTGAGGAGATCGAGTCGGTGGGCGCGGGCGACATCGTCGCCGTCATGGGCCTGAAGCAGACCACCACCGGTGAGACGCTGTCCGACGACAAGAACCCGGTCATCCTGGAGTCCATGGACTTCCCGGCGCCGGTCATCCAGGTCGCCATCGAGCCCAAGTCGAAGGGCGACCAGGAGAAGCTGGGCGTCGCGATCCAGCGCCTGGCCGAGGAGGACCCGTCCTTCCAGGTCCACTCGGACGAGGAGACCGGCCAGACCATCATCGGTGGTATGGGCGAGCTGCACCTCGAGGTGCTGGTCGACCGTATGCGCCGTGAGTTCAAGGTCGAGGCCAACGTCGGCAAGCCGCAGGTCGCGTACCGCGAGACGATCCGCAAGGCCGTCGAGCGCGTGGACTACACCCACAAGAAGCAGACCGGTGGTACCGGTCAGTTCGCCAAGGTGCAGATCGCGATCGAGCCCATCGAGGGCGGCGACGCCTCGTACGAGTTCGTGAACAAGGTGACCGGTGGTCGCATCCCGAAGGAGTACATCCCTTCGGTCGATGCCGGTGCGCAGGAGGCCATGCAGTTCGGCATCCTCGCCGGCTACGAGATGACCGGCGTGCGCGTCATCCTGATCGACGGTGGCTACCACGAGGTCGACTCCTCCGAGCTCGCCTTCAAGATCGCCGGTTCGCAGGCCTTCAAGGAGGCCGCGCGCAAGGCCAGCCCCGTGCTGCTCGAGCCGATGATGGCCGTCGAGGTCACCACGCCCGAGGACTACATGGGTGAGGTCATCGGCGACATCAACTCCCGCCGTGGTCAGATCCAGGCCATGGAGGAGCGGGCTGGTGCCCGCGTCGTGAAGGGCCTCGTGCCCCTGTCGGAGATGTTCGGCTACGTCGGCGACCTCCGCAGCAAGACGTCGGGTCGCGCAAGCTACTCGATGCAGTTCGACTCCTACGCCGAGGTTCCGCGGAACGTCGCCGAGGAGATCATCGCGAAGGCCAAGGGCGAGTAACGCACCGCGTTAACACGCCGTAGGCTTGACTCCGGAGCCTCAAGGGGCATTCCGCCGCAAACGCGGAGGAATGCCCCGGGTTCCGGGCCTTTACAGCAAAGATCACCTGGCGCCGATGAAGTAAGGCGTACAGAACCACTCCACAGGAGGACCCCAGTGGCGAAGGCGAAGTTCGAGCGGACTAAGCCGCACGTCAACATCGGCACCATCGGTCACATCGACCACGGTAAGACGACCCTCACGGCCGCCATTACCAAGGTGCTGCACGACGCGTACCCGGACCTGAACGAGGCCACCCCGTTCGACAACATCGACAAGGCGCCCGAAGAGCGTCAGCGCGGTATCACCATCTCCATCGCGCACGTCGAGTACCAGACCGAGGCGCGTCACTACGCCCACGTCGACTGCCCGGGTCACGCGGACTACATCAAGAACATGATCACCGGTGCCGCGCAGATGGACGGCGCGATCCTCGTGGTCGCCGCCACCGACGGCCCGATGCCGCAGACCAAGGAGCACGTGCTCCTGGCCCGCCAGGTCGGCGTTCCGTACATCGTCGTCGCCCTGAACAAGGCCGACATGGTGGACGACGAGGAGATCATGGAGCTCGTCGAGCTCGAGGTCCGTGAGCTCCTCTCCGAGTACGAGTTCCCGGGCGACGACCTGCCGGTCGTCCGCGTCTCCGCGCTGAAGGCGCTCGAGGGCGACGCCCAGTGGACCCAGTCGGTCCTGGACCTGATGAACGCTGTCGACACCTCCATCCCGGAGCCCGAGCGTGACGTCGACAAGCCGTTCCTGATGCCGATCGAGGACGTCTTCACGATCACCGGCCGTGGCACCGTCGTCACCGGTCGTATCGAGCGTGGTGTCCTCAAGGTCAACGAGACCGTCGACATCATCGGCATCAAGACCGAGAAGACCACCACCACGGTCACCGGCATCGAGATGTTCCGCAAGCTGCTCGACGAGGGCCAGGCCGGTGAGAACGTCGGTCTGCTCCTCCGTGGCATCAAGCGCGAGGACGTCGAGCGCGGCCAGGTCATCATCAAGCCGGGCTCGGTCACCCCGCACACCGAGTTCGAGGCGCAGGCCTACATCCTCTCCAAGGACGAGGGTGGCCGCCACACGCCGTTCTTCAACAACTACCGTCCGCAGTTCTACTTCCGTACGACGGACGTGACCGGCGTCGTGACCCTCCCCGAGGGCACCGAGATGGTCATGCCGGGTGACAACACCGAGATGACGGTGGAGCTCATCCAGCCCGTCGCCATGGAAGAGGGCCTGAAGTTCGCCATCCGTGAGGGTGGCCGGACCGTGGGCGCCGGCCAGGTCACCAAGATCAACAAGTGATCTTGAGCTGATCCGGCCCGGGTCTTCGACCTGGTAGCTGTCGGAGGGGCCCGTACGACTTCGGTCGTACGGGCCCCTTCGCGTTGCCTGCGGCCGGTGCCCATGGCCGGTGCCCATGGCCGGTTCCGAAAGGCGTCAACTCGACGACCACGGAACACACCGTGACGAAGACCGGCGTGCACCGGTTGAAGTGCTCGACGGTGGGTGCTGCGCGGTGAGGGGTGCACGATGAGCGGTCTGTCGGGTGGCTACGGCCATGGCCCGGGGAACCTTGCGTCCTCCCCGGCCGAGAAGCGGGCGGCGGCGAAGGCCCTCCGCGACGACATCGCGCCGGGCACCCGCAGGGCGGGGGAGTGGGCGGACGACGAGACCGGCGCCGCGGTGAAGGCGTTCGGCGCGTGGGACGGGGACGGCTGGCTGACCTCGGCGGCCCTGCGGCGAGCCCACGAGACCTGGGGCACGCAGGTGAAGAGCCTGATGGACCGGCTGGGCGCGGACGAGGACCTGCTGCGCCGTACGAACACGGTTCTCACCGGCGCTGACCTGTCCGTCGGATCGACGCTGCGCAAGACGTCCGCACTGCACCTGTACTGACGCGCCGTACTGACGGGGAGCGACCGGGATGCCGACGTACCACGAGATCATGAGCGCCGACCTCGCCACGCTGACCACCGCGGCCGACCGTTGGGACGGCATGGCGGACGAGTTCGCGAAGCAGGAGAGGGCCTACCGGCGGGATGTCCACGGCATCTCCGTGGGGGCCACCTGGACGGGCCTGAGCGCGGAGGCGGCGCACGGGCGCTTCGGCGTCACGCTCGAGGAGTTCCGGAACGCGCAGACGGAGGCGAAGGCGCTCGCCTCCCTGCTGCGGGACGCGCACGGTCAGTACGTGGAGCTGAAGGCCCGGCTGACGGCCGCGCGCCGGGAGGCGGTGGCGGCCGGGATGCGCGTGTCGGACGGCGGTGTGGTGGGCGTGGACCCCGAGCACGTGGCGGGCGCGGACGACGCCGCGCGGGCTCACGCCGAAGCGGCCGTGCGGTCCTGGCAGGACAGGATCGACAAGGCGGTACGGGACGTGACGGACGCGGACTCCGGCGTCCGGATCGCACTGACGGCGGCGGTGACCGACACGGACCCGGCCGGGGGCCGGGGCTTCAACGGCGGGGCGATGGGGGACGTCGAGAAGTACGAGGCGCTGCAGGCGGAGGAAGCGCTGGCGAAACTGAGCCGGGGCGGGCATCTGTCGCGGCGTGAAATCACCGAGCTGGAACGGACGTTCCGCGACAACGCCGACGACGAGGCCTACTCCCGCACCCTGCTGGACGACCTGGGGACGGCGGGCACGATCCGGCTCACCAACGAGCTGAACGACCTGGTCCACGTACGGGGCGGGGCGGCGGCCGGTACGTACTCGACGATCGAGTCGGGCCTGGCGGACACGCTCGCTTCGGCGACGCGAAACACGGCGTCGCCCTGGTACCACCACTGGCGCACCGCCATGCGGCACGCCGGCGTCGAGCACTACGCCACGGACGCGCAGGGAGAGCGGCTGGACAAGGCGGTGGGCTATCAGTCGCTGGTGACCCTGATGAGCAAGGGGCACGGATATGCGCCGCGCATGCTGGAGAACCTGACCGACGACATGATCCATGCGGAGAAGGAGCATCCGGGGATCTGGCGGACGAAGGGGGAGTACGCGGGGAGGCGTGGGGGGTGGTTCGCGAATGATCCGGTGGACGGGGTGCTGGGGATCATGAGTCACGACCCCGGGACGGCGGCGCACTACCTGGGCTCGGACGCGCACATGAAGTACCTGATGCGGGATCGCGACTGGCAGGTCACCCTGCGCGACCATGGCACGGCGGAGGTGAGCACGTACGCGGCCGGACTCGACGGAGACGACCGAGCGGGCTTCGGAGCGGCCCTCCAGGCGGCAGCGACGGGGATCGACCCGGCGGACAAGCACGCCCACTACGTGGCCCACACCAAGCAGAACGACGCGGTCTTCAGATCGGCCCTGAGCCACCTGGCAGCCCAGGGCGACGACTTCCCCGCCTCCCTGCGCCGACCGATGGCGAACGTCCTGGTCAACCATGGGGCGACGGTCCACGCGTCGATGAGCGAGATCGACATCGCACACTCGCCCCTGAAGCAGGACCAGCTCTTCGAGGTGGCCAAGCAGGTGTCCAGGGACGAGGACGCATACAGCACGCTGAACGGGGGGCTGAACCAGGCGATGGTCGCGAACATCCATGGTGATCACTCCAAGTCGGCGGAGTCCCTGACCCGAGCCGGTCGGACAGTCGGCTTCCTGGAGGAGGCTTGTATTCAGGCGGCGGGATCCCCGACGACGGCCGAATTCGAGACCAAGCCGCTCTTCGACAAGGCGATCAGCTACATCCCGGTGGTCAACGACGACGTACAGGCCGGGTTCGACTACGTCACCGACCAGTGGCTGGCGGACGAGCAGAAGAGACTCGATGGTCAGCAGGCGGAGGACAATGTGAAGGCGTATTCCGCGAGGAATGGGCAGCTGATGGCGCTTGCCGATGAATGGAAGAAAACACATCAAGTCGGTGACAGCCTGTACTTCAATCCAAAACAGGAGATCAATAGATCTGCTCTGGACGGAATCGAGCACGCGACCGGGATGTCAGGGGAACAGCCCAAGTGAACCTCTTCCGCCGGACCGGATTTCTGGGGCTGGCCGCCCTTTCCCTCGCGGTGTGTGTGGTCTCCTGCACCAGCAGGGGGGATCAAGGGGTCCCGGACACCATCTGCGGTACCCGCATCGATCCAGTCCTCACTCGGCCACTCGTGACGTCCACCGATGAGCTACATGAGTACAACCGGGTCGATCGAGCCCAAGCAATTACAGCACCATGTGTGCTTCTGGCGAGACATGACCCCGTGCTCGAGTTCCAGTTCTCGTGGGATGAAAGCGCGACGGATCTCATGTACTTGGCGACGGGTAGCGGATCGGTCTCGCATGTCAATCAACCACGCAGCGCCGACCTGGCCCTGAAGACGGTCATTGGCACAGATGGGGCTATCTCGATCACGCGATGCAAAACCAGGCGTGGAAACTACTTCACCCTCACCCTCCAGCTCCCCCAAATCAAACTTACCGATCAATCCCACCGCAAGGACATTGAAAAGTTCATGCGTGCATACTTCCCGGCCGCCCTCAGGACCCTCGGCTGTGCGTAATAGCTCTCCTGGTCAAGGGCACCTCGTCGGGAGCCCAGGAGTCGTTAAAGATACGCAAGTGGTGGTGACTCAAGGGCCTTTGCAGTACTGGAGTTGTAGCGTGACGCGGGCACGCCAGGGTTGCAGACGGGGGTTGGCATCGTGGCAGGTAATGGCGGCGATCACGCCGTGGGAATGCGGCTGAACCAGGTGCCGGACGGCCCGGGCGGTGGTGGTCGGCCGTACCTCGCGTCCTCTTCCGCTGAGAAGAAGACCGCAGCCGACACGCTGCACAACGACATCGAGCCGGACACCAGGGTTGCGGGGCGCTGGGCAGATGACGGGACCGGCGCCGCGGTGAAGGCGTTCGACGCGAAGGACGGGCACGGCTGGCTCACCTCCGGTGCCATGAGCAAGGCGCACAAAACAAGGACATGCGCAAGGCCGGAACCGAGCAGTTCAAGGTCGACGGCCTCAGCCCCGTACCGGACGAGAAGGTGCGCGGCTACCAGAGCCTCGTCACCCTGATGCAGCAGGGGGACGGCTGCAACGGGCAGTTCCTGGAGGACACCGTGGACGACATCCGGCACGCGGAGGAGTCGTACGCGGCCAAGGGCAACACCGAGTCCGTCTGGGCCCTGCGGGACAAGTTCAGCGGCAAGGACCGGGGCTGGTTCGCCAACGACCCGCTCGACGGCGTGCTCGGGATCATGTCCCACGACCCGAAGACCAGTGCCGAGTACCTGGATCCGGCACGTAACGACACCGACTACTCGCACGACCAGGGCATATACGACCAGATCAACGGGGCGGCCGACAACGGCAACGAATGCGCCCGTGGCATTGATGACGACGGGACCGAGGCGTGGGGCGGTGGCCCTGATGTGCACCGCCGTCCTGGCAACGGCGGCGGGCTGCAGCGGCAGCACCCGTGCCACCGTCCCCGCCGAGTTCTGCGAGGTCCCGGTGCGGAAGGGGCCCTGTCACCGCTCATCCCGAAAGACGGACCGGTGAAGCAGACGTACGCGGCCCTCGAGGGGCAGCCAGGCGCGGCCTGCGCCCTGAGCGCCGACGGTCACCGGGTGCTGTACGTCGACGTCACGCGCTGGGACCGGGCCCCGGACCCGGTGAACTGGAAAACGCAGGGCTCGACGTACAAGTTCGCCGCCGAGCGGGCCGTGTCCTTCCCGGGACATGCGGCGATCGGCAGCGACGGCGCCGCGGTTCGGGCGAGCTGCACCTCCCGGAACGCATACATGATGTTCGGGGTCCATTTCTTCGGCGACCGAGTCGAGAACACCCGCACCGGCTGCAAGAAGCTGCAACGCTTCATCGATGACTTCGTACCGAGGGGAACCAGGAAATTCGGCTGTAAGAAGTAGGTGCCGACCGCCGTCGCCGGCCGGGAGGGCCAAGCGGAGAACGCGGAACGCGGGCGGCGCTGTGTCGGCGGCCTCGGAGGTGTGGATACAGTCACCGGTCGGCGATCCGCACGGAGTGACACCGGCTGCGTGGGACGCGGCGTCAAGCTGATCTTCGTGCGGGCGCAGAGGGCCCCGTGGCGTTCCACCGCCCCCTGTGGCCCACTGCTCCCGCCCCGCGTTTGACCTACATCACCTTCGGGGTAATCTCTTCGGCTCGATTGGCCAGGCCCCCGGGCCATATGGCAGACTGTCGGAGTTGCTCGGTCGAGTGTTGATGCTGCGCGCCTCCCGCCGGGAGGACCGGAAGCGAGTCCCACAGTACTCGTCGTCCTAACTGCCTGATGGCAGCACTGGGACGGACGTACGGGAATCTTCCGGGAAGTGTGGGCGCGGCACCGGCCAGGCGTCCGGTGGGGCTTCCGCCCCCGGCTTGCGGTTCCGGAAGGGCCGTGTGCATTCCCCGCAGGGATGTTCGAACAAGGGACATCTGTGTCAGCGGGAGCGCGACACGCCCGACCGCGTGGGTCGGAGAACGAAGGTAGAAACCGCCGGGTTCCAGAGCGTTAGAAGAGACAGGACTACTGAGTAGCCATGGCGGGACAGAAGATCCGCATCCGGCTCAAGGCCTACGACCACGAGGTCATCGACTCCTCGGCGAAGAAGATCGTCGAGACGGTGACCCGCACTGGTGCGTCGGTCGCGGGCCCGGTGCCGCTGCCCACTGAGAAGAACGTGTACTGCGTCATCAAGTCGCCGCACAAGTACAAGGACTCGCGCGAGCACTTCGAGATGCGCACGCACAAGCGCCTGATCGACATCCTCGACCCGACGCCGAAGACCGTTGACTCCCTGATGCGACTCGACCTCCCGGCCGGTGTCGACATCGAGATCAAGCTCTGAGGCCGGTGATCTGAGAATGGCTAAGCAGATCAAGGGCATCCTGGGCGAGAAGCTCGGCATGACGCAGGTGTGGGACGAGAACAACCGTGTTGTTCCGGTCACCGTCGTCAAGGCCGGCCCCAACGTCGTCACCCAGGTCCGTACCAACGACGTCGACGGCTACGAGTCGGTCCAGATCGCCTTCGGCGAGATCGACCCGCGCAAGGTGAACAAGCCCCTCAAGGGCCACTTCGCGAAGGCCGACGTCACCCCCCGTCGCCACCTTGTCGAGATCCGCACGGCGGACGCCTCCGAGTACACGCTCGGCCAGGAAGTCACCGCCGAGGTCTTCGAGGCCGGCGTGAAGGTCGACGTCACCGGCAAGAGCAAGGGCAAGGGCTTCGCCGGTGTCATGAAGCGTCACAACTTCAAGGGCCTCGGCGCCGGTCACGGCACCCAGCGCAAGCACCGCTCGCCCGGTTCCATCGGTGGCTGCGCCACCCCGGGCCGCGTGTTCAAGGGCCTCCGCATGGCGGGTCGCATGGGCAACGAGCGGGTCACCACCCAGAACCTGACCGTCCACGCCGTTGACGCGGAGAAGGGTCTGCTGCTCATCAAGGGCGCGGTTCCCGGTCCGAACGGCGGCCTCGTCCTGGTCCGCACCGCGGCCAAGGGGGCCTGAGGTAACCGATGAGCACTGTTGACATCCTTTCGCCGGCGGGCGACAAGGCCGGTTCCGTCGAGCTCCCCGCGGAGATCTTCGACGCCAAGGTCAGCGTTCCGCTGATCCACCAGGTCGTCGTCGCGCAGCTGGCCGCTGCCCGTCAGGGCACCCACAAGACGAAGACCCGTGGCGAGGTCCGTGGTGGTGGCAAGAAGCCGTACCGCCAGAAGGGCACCGGCCGCGCCCGTCAGGGTTCGACCCGCGCCCCGCAGTTCGCCGGCGGTGGCGTCGTCCACGGCCCGCAGCCGCGTGACTACTCGCAGCGCACCCCCAAGAAGATGAAGGCCGCCGCCCTGCGCGGTGCCCTCACCGACCGGGCGCGTCACAACCGCATCCACGTCGTCTCCGGCGTGGTCGAGGGCGAGAACCCCAGCACCAAGGCCGCCAAGAGCCTGTTCGGCAAGATCTCGGAGCGCAAGAACCTGCTCCTGATCGTCGAGCGCGCCGACGAGGCCGCGTGGCTGTCCGCCCGCAACCTGCCCCAGGTCCACATCCTGGAGCCGGGCCAGCTGAACACGTACGACGTTCTCGTCTCGGACGACGTGGTCTTCACCCAGGCCGCGTTCGAGTCCTTCGTGTCTGGCCCCAAGGCCGCTGACACCGAAGGGAGCGAGGCCTGATGGCTACGCGTCACCCGAGCATTGCCTCCAAGGCTGCGAAGGCCGCCAAGGCCGCGCGCGTCGCCAAGGCGCGTCGCCACGCCGCCGAGGGCAAGAACACCGTCGAGACCCCGCTGAGCAAGTCGTACACGGACCCCCGTGACGTCCTGCTGAAGCCGGTCGTCTCCGAGAAGAGCTACGCGCTCCTCGACGAGAACAAGTACACGTTCATCGTCGCCCCGGGCGCCAACAAGACCCAGATCAAGCAGGCCGTCCAGGCGGTCTTCGACGTCAAGGTCACCGGGGTCAACACGATCAACCGCCAGGGCAAGCGCAAGCGGACCCGCACGGGCTTCGGCCAGCGTGCCGCCACCAAGCGCGCGATCGTGACCCTCGCCGAGGGCGACCGTATCGACATCTTCGGCGGTCCGACCGCCTAAGGGCGGTCCGGATCGTCCGATATCGGACGAGGACTGAGAAATGGGAATCCGCAAGTACAAGCCGACTACGCCGGGCCGTCGTGGCGCCAGCGTCGCCGACTTCGTCGAGGTCACGCGGTCCACGCCGGAGAAGTCGCTGGTCCGCCCCCTGCACAGCAAGGGCGGCCGTAACAACGCCGGTCGTGTGACCGTTCGCCACCAGGGTGGCGGACACAAGCGCGCCTACCGTGTGATCGACTTCCGTCGTCACGACAAGGACGGCGTGCCGGCGAAGGTCGCGCACATCGAGTACGACCCCAACCGCACCGCGCGCATCGCGCTGCTGCACTACGCCGACGGCGAGAAGCGCTACATCCTCGCCCCGCGCAACCTGCAGCAGGGTGACCGCGTCGAGAACGGTCCCGGGGCCGACATCAAGCCGGGCAACAACCTGGCCATCCGCAACATCCCGGTCGGTACCACGATCCACGCGATCGAGCTCCGTCCCGGTGGCGGTGCCAAGTTCGCCCGTTCCGCCGGTGCCTCCGTGCAGCTGCTCGCGAAGGAGGGCTCGATGGCCCACCTGCGCATGCCGTCCGGCGAGATCCGCCTGGTCGACGTCCGCTGCCGCGCCACCATCGGTGAGGTCGGCAACGCCGAGCAGAGCAACATCAACTGGGGTAAGGCCGGCCGTAAGCGGTGGCTGGGCGTTCGCCCGACCGTCCGTGGTGTCGTGATGAACCCGGTTGACCACCCGCACGGTGGTGGTGAGGGCCGGACCTCCGGTGGTCGCCACCCTGTGTCCCCGTGGGGCAAGAAGGAAGGCCGTACTCGTTCGCCCAAGAAGGCGTCGAACAAGTACATCGTCCGCCGCCGCAAGACGAACAAGAAGCGCTAAGGACGGGTTGAGATGCCTCGTAGCTTGAAGAAGGGACCCTTCGTCGACGACCACCTGATCAAGAAGGTGGACGTCCAGAACGAAGCCGGTACCAAGAACGTCATCAAGACCTGGTCCCGTCGCTCGATGATCGTCCCGGCCATGCTCGGCCACACGATCGCGGTGCACAACGGCAAGACCCACATCCCGGTGTTCGTCACCGAGTCGATGGTCGGCCACAAGCTCGGCGAGTTCTCGCCGACCCGCACCTTCCGGGGCCACGTCAAGGACGACCGGAAGTCGAAGCGCCGCTAGTAGCGGATCGCATTCAGACACGTAAGTAACTGAGAGGGACAACCATGGAAGCCAGGGCCCAGGCGCGGTACATCCGCGTCACGCCCATGAAGGCCCGCCGCGTGGTGGACCTGATCCGTGGCATGGACGCCACGGAGGCTCAGGCTGTTCTGCGATTCGCTCCGCAGGCAGCCTCCGTGCCGGTCGGCAAGGTGCTCGACAGCGCCATCGCCAACGCCGCGCACAACTACGACCACACCGACGCCGACAGCCTCTTCATCTCCGAGGCGTACGTCGACGAGGGCCCGACCCTGAAGCGGTTCCGTCCGCGTGCCCAGGGCCGTGCCTACCGGATCCGCAAGCGGACCAGCCACATCACCGTGGTCGTCAGCAGCAAGGAAGGAACCCGGTAATGGGCCAGAAGGTAAACCCGCACGGGTTCCGGCTCGGTGTCACGACCGACTTCAAGTCGCGTTGGTACGCCGACAAGCTGTACAAGGACTACGTCAAGGAAGACGTCGCCATCCGTCGGATGATGACGTCCGGCATGGAGCGCGCCGGCATCTCGAAGGTTGAGATCGAGCGCACCCGTGACCGCGTGCGTGTGGACATCCACACCGCTCGTCCGGGCATCGTCATCGGCCGCCGTGGCGCCGAGGCCGACCGCATCCGCGGTGACCTCGAGAAGCTCACGGGCAAGCAGGTCCAGCTGAACATCCTCGAGGTCAAGAACCCCGAGACCGACGCTCAGCTGGTTGCCCAGGCCGTTGCCGAGCAGCTCTCCTCCCGCGTCTCCTTCCGCCGCGCCATGCGTAAGAGCATGCAGTCGGCGATGAAGGCCGGCGCCAAGGGCATCAAGATCCAGTGCGGTGGCCGCCTCGGCGGCGCCGAGATGTCCCGCTCGGAGTTCTACCGCGAGGGCCGTGTGCCCCTGCACACGCTCCGTGCGAACGTGGACTACGGCTTCTTCGAGGCCAAGACGACCTTCGGCCGCATCGGTGTGAAGGTCTGGATCTACAAGGGCGACGTCAAGAACATCGCCGAGGTCCGCGCCGAGAACGCTGCGGCCCGTGCGGGTAACCGCCCGGCCCGTGGCGGTGCCGACCGCCCGGCCCGTGGTGGCCGCGGTGGCGAGCGGCGCGGTCGCAAGCCGCAGCAGGCTGCCGGCGCCGAGGCCCCCAAGGCCGAGGCTCCCGCGTCCGCTCCGGCTGAGAGCACCGGAACGGAGGCCTGACCGAAATGCTGATCCCCCGTAGGGTCAAGCACCGCAAGCAGCACCACCCGAAGCGCAACGGCGCTGCCAAGGGTGGCACGACGGTTGCGTTCGGCGAGTACGGCATCCAGGCGCTCACCCCGGCGTACGTGACGAACCGTCAGATCGAGGCCGCTCGTATCGCCATGACGCGTCACATCAAGCGTGGTGGCAAGGTCTGGATCAACATCTACCCGGACCGTCCCCTCACCAAGAAGCCTGCCGAGACCCGCATGGGTTCCGGTAAGGGTTCTCCGGAGTGGTGGATCGCCAACGTCAAGCCCGGACGCGTGATGTTCGAGCTGTCGTACCCCAACGAGAAGATCGCCCGTGAGGCGCTGACCCGTGCGGCCCACAAGCTGCCGATGAAGTGCCGGATCGTCAAGCGCGAGGCAGGTGAAGCGTGATGTCGGCCGGTACCAAGGCGTCCGAGCTGCGCGAGCTGGGCAACGAGGAGCTTCTCGGCAAGCTCCGCGAGGCCAAGGAAGAGCTGTTCAACCTCCGCTTCCAGGCGGCGACGGGCCAGCTTGAGAACCACGGTCGGCTGCGTGCCGTCCGCAAGGACATCGCCCGTATCTACACCCTGCTGCACGAGCGCGAGCTCGGCATCGAAACGGTGGAGAACGCCTGATGAGCGAGAACAACGTGACTGAGAACACTGAGGCGCGCGGCTTCCGCAAGACCCGTGAGGGTCTCGTCGTCAGCGACAAGATGGACAAGACCGTCGTCGTCGCCGTCGAGGACCGTGTCAAGCACGCGCTGTACGGCAAGGTCATCCGCCGTACCAACAAGCTCAAGGCGCACGACGAGCAGAACGCTGCGGGTGTCGGCGACCGCGTCCTCCTCATGGAGACCCGGCCGCTGTCCGCGACGAAGCGCTGGCGCGTCGTCGAGATCCTCGAGAAGGCCAAGTAAGTCTCCTGCGGGGCATTCCTCGCAGGACAGTTCCGCCAGGCTCCGGGAGCCGCTCCGCTGAGCGGCTCCCGGGGAACCGGCAGACAAACAGGAGATAGACGTGATCCAGCAGGAGTCGCGACTGCGCGTCGCCGACAACACTGGTGCGAAGGAAATCCTTTGCATCCGTGTGCTCGGTGGCTCCGGTCGCCGCTACGCGGGCATCGGTGACGTCATCGTCGCCACCGTCAAGGACGCGATCCCCGGTGGCAACGTGAAGAAGGGTGACGTCGTCAAGGCGGTCATCGTTCGCACCGTCAAGGAGCGCCGCCGTCCGGACGGCTCGTACATCCGCTTCGACGAGAACGCCGCCGTCATTCTGAAGAACGACGGCGACCCTCGCGGCACCCGTATCTTCGGCCCGGTCGGCCGTGAGCTGCGCGAGAAGAAGTTCATGAAGATCATCTCGCTCGCGCCGGAGGTGCTGTAAGCATGAAGATCAAGAAGGGCGACCTGGTCCAGGTCATCACCGGTAAGGACAAGGGCAAGCAGGGCAAGGTCATTGCCGCTTACCCGCGCGAGGAGCGTGTCCTGGTCGAGGGTGTCAACCGGGTCAAGAAGCACACCAAGGCCGGCCCGACCGCCAGCGGTTCCCAGGCCGGCGGCATCGTGACCACCGAAGCCCCGATCCACGTGAGCAACGTTCAGCTCGTCGTGGAGAAGGACGGCAACAAGGTCGTCACGCGTGTCGGTTACCGCTTCGACGACGAAGGCAACAAGATCCGCGTTGCCAAGCGGACGGGTGAGGACATCTGATGGCTACCACCACCACTCCGCGTCTGAAGCAGAAGTACCGCGAGGAGATCGCGGGCAAGCTGCGTGACGAGTTCAAGTACGAGAACGTCATGCAGGTTCCCGGCCTCGTCAAGATCGTGGTCAACATGGGTGTGGGCGACGCCGCCCGCGACTCCAAGCTGATCGAGGGCGCCATCCGCGACCTCACCACGATCACCGGTCAGAAGCCGGCCGTCACCAAGGCCCGCAAGTCCATCGCGCAGTTCAAGCTGCGTGAGGGCCAGCCGATCGGTGCTCACGTCACGCTCCGTGGCGACCGCATGTGGGAGTTCCTGGACCGCACCCTGTCGCTCGCGCTGCCGCGCATCCGCGACTTCCGCGGCCTGTCCCCCAAGCAGTTCGACGGCCGTGGCAACTACACCTTCGGTCTCACGGAGCAGGTCATGTTCCACGAGATCGACCAGGACAAGATCGACCGCACCCGGGGTATGGACATCACCGTGGTGACCACGGCGACCAACGACGCTGAGGGCCGCGCGCTCCTTCGTCACCTCGGCTTCCCCTTCAAGGAGGCGTGAGCGAGATGGCGAAGAAGGCTCTGATTGCCAAGGCTGCTCGCAAGCCCAAGTTCGGTGTGCGTGGCTACACCCGCTGCCAGCGCTGCGGCCGCCCGCACTCCGTGTACCGCAAGTTCGGCCTCTGCCGCGTGTGCCTTCGTGAGATGGCTCACCGTGGCGAGCTGCCGGGCGTGACCAAGAGCTCCTGGTAATCCCGGTTTTTAGGGATTCCTGAAGCTCTCGGTAAGCATCTGGGTCGGCAGGGGCCCTTCTCCGCATGCCGTAGGCTTGTGGGGTTGGGCGTCTGCCGCGCCCGTACGACTTACTACGCCGTAGGTCCACCGCGCCGCACCCGTCCCGTCTCGGATCGGGGAGAGGGATGGCGCACCAGGAAACCCCGGCGAGAGAGGCCGAAGGCCAATTCATGACCATGACTGATCCGATCGCAGACATGCTTACGCGTCTGCGGAACGCGAACTCGGCATACCACGACTCCGTGACGATGCCGGCATCGAAGATCAAGTCGCACATCGCGGAGATCCTCCAGCAGGAGGGCTTCATCACGGGCTGGAAGGTCGAGGACGCCGAGGTCGGCAAGAACCTCGTTCTCGAGCTGAAGTTCGGCCCGAACCGTGAGCGCTCCATCGCGGGCATCAAGCGGATCTCCAAGCCCGGTCTCCGGGTGTACGCGAAGTCCACCAACCTGCCGAAGGTGCTGGGCGGCCTCGGCGTGGCGATCATCTCCACGTCGCACGGGCTCCTCACCGACAAGCAGGCCGGCAAGAAGGGCGTGGGTGGGGAAGTCCTCGCCTACGTCTGGTAGCGGAAGGGAACGGAGGAAACAGCTATGTCGCGTATTGGCAAGCTCCCCATCACGGTTCCCGCCGGCGTGGACGTCACCATCGACGGCCGTACGGTCTCGGTCAAGGGCCCCAAGGGCTCGCTGACCCACACCGTCGTCGCGCCGATCGACATCGTCAAGGGTGAGGACGGCGTTCTGAACGTCACCCGTCCGAACGACGAGCGTCAGAACAAGGCCCTGCACGGCCTGTCCCGCACGCTGGTGGCGAACATGATCACCGGCGTGACCCAGGGTTACGTGAAGAAGCTCGAGATCAGCGGTGTCGGTTACCGCGTGACGGCCAAGGGCTCGAACCTCGAGTTCGCGCTCGGCTACAGCCACCCGATCGTCGTCGAGGCGCCCGAGGGCATCACCTTCAAGGTGGAGACCCCGACCCGCTTCCAGGTCGAGGGCATCGACAAGCAGAAGGTCGGCGAGGTTGCGGCCAACATCCGCAAGCTGCGCAAGCCCGACCCGTACAAGGCCAAGGGCGTCAAGTACGAGGGCGAAGTCATCCGCCGCAAGGTCGGAAAGGCGGGTAAGTAAGCCATGGCATACGGGCAGAAGATCCTCAAGGGCGACGCCTACAAGCGCGCCGCGATCAAGCGCCGTCACATCCGGATCCGCAAGCGGATCTCCGGTACGGCGGAGCGTCCCCGTCTGGTCGTGACCCGCTCCAACCGCCACATCGTGGCGCAGGTGATCGACGACCTCAAGGGCCACACCCTGGCGTCCGCGTCCACCCTGGACGCGTCCGTCCGCGGTGGCGAGGGCGACAAGTCCTCGCAGGCCAAGCAGGTCGGCGCCCTGGTCGCCGAGCGTGCCAAGGCCGCCGGTGTCGAGGCTGTCGTGTTCGACCGTGGTGGCAACCAGTACGCCGGGCGCATCGCCGCCCTGGCGGACGCCGCCCGCGAAGCCGGGCTCAAGTTCTGAGCCTGCCGTAGCTAGCGGAAAAAGAGAGAGGTAATTCCAATGGCTGGACCCCAGCGCCGCGGTGGCGGTGCCGGTGGCGGCGAGCGGCGGGACCGGAAGGGCCGTGACGGCGGCGCTGCTGCCGCCGAGAAGACCGCGTACGTTGAGCGCGTCGTCGCGATCAACCGCGTCGCCAAGGTTGTGAAGGGTGGTCGTCGCTTCAGCTTCACCGCGCTGGTCGTGGTGGGCGACGGTGATGGCACCGTGGGTGTCGGATACGGCAAGGCCAAGGAGGTGCCGGCCGCCATCGCCAAGGGTGTTGAGGAGGCCAAGAAGCACTTCTTCAAGGTCCCCCGGATCCAGGGCACCATCCCGCACCCCATCCAGGGTGAGAAGGCTGCCGGCGTCGTGCTGCTCAAGCCCGCGTCCCCCGGTACCGGTGTTATCGCCGGTGGTCCGGTGCGTGCCGTGCTCGAGTGCGCCGGTATCCACGACATCCTGTCGAAGTCGCTCGGCTCCGACAACGCGATCAACATCGTGCACGCGACCGTGGAGGCCCTGAAGGGCCTGCAGCGTCCCGAGGAGGTCGCGGCCCGCCGTGGCCTGCCGCTCGAGGACGTCGCCCCCGCGGCTCTTCTCCGTGCGCGTGCCGGGGCGGGTGCGTAATCATGGCGCAGCTCAAGATTACGCAGGTCAAGTCCTACATCGGCAGCAAGCAGAACCACCGCGACACCCTGCGTTCCCTTGGTCTCAAGGGCATCAACACGCAGGTCGTCAAGGAGGACCGCCCCGAGTTCCGCGGCATGGTGCACACCGTCCGCCACCTCGTGACGGTCGAGGAGGTCGACTGATCATGGCGGAGCAGAACCCGCTCAAGATCCACAACCTCCGTCCCGCCCCGGGCGCCAAGACCGCCAAGACCCGTGTCGGTCGTGGTGAGGCGTCGAAGGGTAAGACGGCCGGTCGTGGTACCAAGGGCACCAAGGCCCGCTACCAGGTTCCGGAGCGCTTCGAGGGCGGCCAGATGCCGCTGCACATGCGCCTCCCGAAGCTGAAGGGCTTCAAGAACCCGTTCAAGACCGAGTTCCAGGTCGTGAACCTCGACAAGCTGGCCGCGCTCTACCCCGAGGGTGGCGAGGTCACGGTCGAGGGTCTGGTGGCCAAGGGTGCCGTTCGCAAGAACAGCCTCGTCAAGGTCCTGGGCCAGGGCGAGATCTCCGTGGCGCTGCAGGTGACGGTCGACGCCGTCTCCGGCTCCGCCAAGGAGAAGATCACCGCCGCCGGCGGTACGGTCACCGAGCTCGTCTGAGTTTCTCGGACGCCTTGATGACGTGAACGATCCCGACCGGGGATACTCCACAAAAGGGGTATCCCCGGTTGGTCGTTCCTAGGGCAGCGGTCACGCAGGTAAGGTGGCCAGCACTGCCCACTTTCACCGGGTGCTTCATTGGGGCACTCTGAGCGGCAGTTGGCCGTTAGTCATTCGTCGAACCTCAAGACCGTCACCCTTGACGCAGTTGCGCGGGGGTCGCAGGAGGCACCGTGCTCACCGCGTTCGCCCGGGCGTTCAGGACGCCCGACCTGCGCAAGAAGCTGCTGTTCACGCTGGCCATCATCGTGGTCTACCGGATGGGTACCCACATCCCGATCCCGGGCGTCAACTACAAGGCCGTCCAGCAGTGTATGGACGAGGCGTCCGCCAACCAGGGCCTCTTCGGACTGGTCAATATGTTCAGCGGTGGCGCGCTGCTGCAGATCACGATCTTCGCGCTCGGCATCATGCCGTACATCACGGCCAGCATCATCCTTCAGCTGCTGACCGTGGTCATCCCGCGCCTCGAGGCCCTGAAGAAGGAGGGCCAGGCCGGCACGGCGAAGATCACGCAGTACACCCGGTACCTGACCGTGGCGCTCGCCATCCTGCAGGGCACCGGTCTGGTGGCCACCGCCCGCAGCGGCGCGCTGTTCAGCGGCTGCCCGGTCGCCAACTCGATCGTCCCGAACCAGTCGATCTTCACCACCATCACCATGGTCATCTGCATGACCGCCGGCACCGCCGTCGTCATGTGGCTCGGTGAGCTGATCACCGACCGCGGCATCGGCAACGGCATGTCGATCCTGATGTTCATCTCGATCGCCGCCACGTTCCCGTCCGCGCTGTGGGCCATCAAGAAGCAGGGCACCCTGGCCGGCGGCTGGATCGAGTTCAGCACCGTCATCCTGGTCGGCCTGGTCATGGTCGCGCTCGTCGTCTTCGTCGAGCAGGCCCAGCGCCGCATCCCGGTGCAGTACGCGAAGCGCATGATCGGCCGTCGTTCCTACGGCGGTACGTCCACGTACATCCCGCTCAAGGTGAACCAGGCGGGTGTGATTCCCGTCATCTTCGCCTCGTCGCTGCTCTACATTCCGGCACTCGTCGCGCAGTTCGCGGGGGGCAAGTCGGGCTGGAAGACCTGGGTCGAGCAGAACCTGACCAAGGGCGACCACCCGATTTACATCACTCTGTACTTCTTGCTCATCGTTTTCTTCGCATTCTTCTACGTGGCGATCTCCTTCAACCCCGAGGAAGTCGCCGACAACATGAAGAAGTATGGTGGCTTCATCCCGGGCATCCGGGCTGGCCGACCGACCGCTGAGTACCTCAGCTACGTGCTCAACCGGATCACCTGGCCGGGTTCGCTGTATCTGGGTCTGATCGCTCTCGTACCGACAATGGCGTTGGTGGGCTTCGGGGCAAGCCAGAACTTCCCGTTCGGCGGGACCAGCATCCTCATCATCGTGGGTGTCGGCCTCGAGACGGTGAAGCAGATCGAGAGCCAGCTCCAGCAGCGCAATTACGAAGGGTTCCTCCGCTGATGCGTATCGTCCTCGTCGGGCCGCCGGGTGCCGGTAAGGGAACGCAGGCCGTCCGGCTCGCAGAGAAGCTGGCCGTTCCGCACATCTCCACGGGCGACCTGTTCCGGGCCAACATCAGCCGGCAGACCGAGCTGGGCAAGCTCGCGAAGTCCTACATGGACGCCGGCAACCTCGTGCCCGACGAGGTCACCATCGCGATGGCCAAGGACCGCATGGAGCAGCCGGACGCCGAGAACGGCTTCCTGCTGGACGGCTTCCCGCGGAATGTCTCGCAAGCCGAGGCGCTGGACCAGCTGCTGGAGACCGAGGGCATCAAGCTGGACGCCGTCCTGGACCTGGAGGTCCCGGAGGAGGAGGTCGTCAAGCGGATCGCCGGCCGGCGCATCTGCCGCAACGACTCGTCCCACGTCTTCCACGTGACGTACAGCCCGGCGAAGCAGGAGGGCGTGTGCGACGTCTGCGGCGGTGAGCTGTACCAGCGCGACGACGACTCCGAGGAGACCGTCCGCAAGCGGCTGGAGGTCTACCACACGCAGACCGAGCCGATCATCGACTACTACAAGTCGCAGGGCCTGGTCCGTACGATCTCCTCGATGGGCCCGGTGGACGAGGTCACCGAGCGGGCGCTGGACGCCCTCAAGCGCGAGAAGGCCGAGAACAAGTAGATCGCGGTCCTTCCGGCCGCGGTGCCCTGCCGGGTGCCGCGGCCGTAGTGTTGTGTACGTAACCCAGTCGACGTGTGACGGAGAGCGCAGGACCCCCATGGTGCAGATCAAGACCCCCGAGCAGATCGCCAAGATGCGAGCGGCGGGCCTGGTCGTCGCCGCGATCCACGCGGCCACCCGGGAGACGGCGGTGCCGGGCGCCAGCACCAGGGATCTCGACGAGGTCGCCCGCAAGGTGCTCGCCGAGCACGGCGCCAAGTCGAACTTCCTCGGCTACGGCGGTTTCCCCGCGACGATCTGCACCTCGGTCAACGACGTGGTGGTCCACGGCATCCCCTCCGAGGACGTCGTCCTGAAGGACGGCGACATCATCTCCATCGACTGCGGCGCGATCGTCGACGGCTGGCACGGCGACGCGGCCTACACGGCGTTCGTGGGCTCCGGTCACGCCCCGGAGCTGATCGAGCTCTCCCGGGTGACCGAGGAGTCGATGTGGGCCGGTATCGCGGCCATGAAGCAGGGCAACCGCCTGGTCGACGTCTCCCGGGCCGTCGAGACGTACATCCGCCGCCAGCCCAAGCCCGGTGGCGGCAAGTACGGGATCATCGAGGACTACGGCGGCCACGGCATCGGCACCGAGATGCACATGGACCCGCACCTGCTGAACTACGTCGACCGCCGGCGCGGCAAGGGCCCCAAGCTGGTCCCCGGCTTCTGCCTCGCGATCGAGCCGATGGTCTCCCTCGGCACCCCGCGCACCGAGGTCCTGTCGGACGACTGGACGGTCATCACGACGGACGGCACCTGGTCCTCCCACTGGGAGCACTCGGTCGCCCTCACCGAGCAGGGCCCGCTGGTCCTGACGGCCCCCGACGGCGGTAGGGCGAAGCTGGCGGAGTACGGCATCACGGCCGCCCCCGACCCTCTTGCATGAAGATCTTGCCCGTGGGGCAGACTTCCCCGATTCGTGTTTCAGGGTGCGCTGACGTAGACTGACTCGTCGGCTCTCGTGCACCCGCATGTCCGCATGCGCTCGCACTTGCCCCTCGGGCAAGGCAGAGAGTCGATCAAGGTAGTCGATTCGAAGGGCGAAGCGTGGCCAAGAAGCAAGGTGCCATCGAGATCGAGGGCACTGTCGTCGAGTCTCTGCCGAACGCCATGTTCAAGGTCGAGCTCCAGAACGGCCACCAGGTCCTGGCACACATCAGCGGCAAGATGCGCATGCACTACATCCGCATCCTCCCTGACGACCGGGTCGTGGTGGAGCTGTCTCCGTACGACCTGACGCGTGGCCGGATCGTCTACCGGTACAAGTAGATCTTGCCCCCGCCCCGGGCCTTCCCGGTGCGATGGCACTGACCCGGAGAACCTCACCCAATGAAGGTCAAGCCGAGCGTCAAGAAGATCTGCGACAAGTGCAGGGTGATCCGCCGTCACGGTCGGGTCATGGTCATCTGCGACAACCCGCGCCACAAGCAGCGCCAGGGCTGACGCACGACCGATCCCTCTGCACTCTTCGCAGGGATTCGCGCGACGCAAGCTGAATATGTTCATACGCAGAGCCCGAGTCCGAGATGGCTCGACACCCCCGGTTCGGAGGCCGGGGACCCGGTTCGTACCTGGTACGGCGGCCGGGAGCCGGTTCTGCGGAAGACCTCCGAAGATCACCAGGAGCCATTGAAGTGGCACGCGTTTCCGGTGTTGACATCCCGCGCGAAAAGCGCGTGGAGGTCGCCCTCACCTACGTGTTCGGCATCGGCCGGACTCTTTCGCAGCAGACGCTGGCGGAGACGGGCATCGACCCGAACACCCGTGTTCGTGACCTGAGCGAAGAGCAGCTCGTCGCGATCCGCGAGTACGTCGACAACAACATCAAGACCGAGGGTGACCTCCGTCGCGAGATCCAGGCCGACATCCGCCGCAAGGTCGAGATCGGCTGCTACCAGGGTCTCCGTCACCGTCGCGGTCTGCCCGTCCGCGGTCAGCGCACCAGCACCAACGCTCGTACCCGCAAGGGCCCGCGTCGCGCCATCGCCGGCAAGAAGAAGCCGGGCAAGAAGTAGTCCGCAGCGGACACCTGTCCACGGTCTTCGCTGTAGGACCGACCACCTCCCGTAGGAGTTAGTAGATGCCCCCCAAGGGACGTCAGGGCGCTGCCAAGAAGGTGCGCCGCAAGGAAAAGAAGAACGTCGCTCACGGCCACGCGCACATCAAGAGCACGTTCAACAACACGATCGTCTCGATCACGGACCCGTCCGGCAACGTGATCTCCTGGGCCTCCGCCGGCCACGTCGGCTTCAAGGGCTCCCGGAAGTCCACGCCGTTCGCCGCGCAGATGGCCGCCGAGTCGGCTGCCCGCCGCGCCCAGGAGCACGGCATGCGCAAGGTCGACGTGTTCGTCAAGGGCCCGGGCTCCGGTCGTGAGACCGCGATCCGCTCCCTGCAGGCCACGGGCCTCGAGGTCGGCTCCATCCAGGACGTCACCCCGACCCCGCACAACGGCTGCCGTCCGCCGAAGCGCCGCCGCGTCTGACGCACGGCCGCTTCGACCGGCTCAGGGTTTCGGGCGGTACGGCTCCTTCGGGTCGTGCCGCCCGTACCCTTGCAGTACCCGCGCCTTTTCATGGGTGCGATTTCCGTCGGGCGTCAAATAGCGGGCGTCCACGAAAGAAGGATCTGATCCACACATGCTGATCGCTCAGCGTCCCTCGTTGACCGAAGAGGTCGTCGACGAGTTCCGCTCCCGGTTCGTGATCGAGCCGCTGGAGCCGGGCTTCGGTTACACCCTCGG